>CAYJEZ010000028.1:0-22815 GCA_964369215.1 uncultured Eubacteriales bacterium | reverse complement strand
TTGAGCGTATGGGACGTGACCGCAAAAAAGTTAGCGTTTACGCAGAGGCTTAATTTATTTAAGTTTCAACCGTACTTTTCATATTTTATGAGAAGTACAGCTGTGAAAACTCGCATAGCTGTGAGCATTCATAGTTTATAGTATGTCGGCTTGGCTTTCATACTTCAATTGTAAATGAAAAGCTTCACTCACATAGGGTGAAGCTTTTTTGTAAGTAAATGGATATTTTACGTTTTAACTATTAATAGTTAATCATACTTAATTGATAGGCGTAAAATTATTAAACTCTGTTGGAAATGTGGTAGGCACTTCAAATAAACAACAGGGAAAGGATGAGTTTTATATGTTTATAGATATAGCAAAAGTATTTATAAAAGCGGGAAAAGGCGGTAATGGAGCCGTTACTTTTCATCGTGAAAAATATGTAGCGGCAGGTGGCCCAGACGGTGGAGATGGAGGAAAAGGTGGAGACATTATTTTCGAGGTAAACGAGAATTTATCTACCTTAGCCGATTTTAGATACAAAAGAAAATATGTTGCAGACGACGGAAACAACGGTTACTCAAGAAAATGCTCTGGAAAAAGTGCACAACCGTTAGTAATAAAGGTGCCTATGGGTACACTTATTAAAGATGCAAATACAGGCAGACTTATAGCAGATATGTCTGATAAAGAGCCAAAAGTTATAGCAAGAGGTGGCAGAGGAGGTTGGGGTAATGCCCACTTTGCAACCCCTACAAGACAAGCTCCACAATTTGCTAAACCTGGTAACCCTGGAGAAGAGTTCGAAATTCAGCTAGAGCTTAAACTTCTTGCAGACGTTGGCTTAGTAGGCTTTCCTAATGTTGGAAAATCTACACTGGTAAGCGTTGTAAGCGAGGCAAAACCTAATATTGCAAACTATCACTTTACCACATTAACACCTGTTTTAGGCGTTGTAAGCATGGGCGAGGGTAACTCTTTTGTAATGGCAGATATTCCGGGCCTTATAGAGGGAGCATGGGAGGGCGTTGGCCTAGGGCATCAATTTTTAAGGCACGTTGAGCGTTGCAGAATGCTTATTCATATTGTAGATGTAGCTGGTAGCGAGGGCAGAGACCCTATTGAGGACTTTGAAATAATTAACAAAGAGCTTGCTAAATTTAACGAGGAGCTTTCTACTCGTACTATGATAGTAGCAGGCAACAAATGCGACCTTACAGACGATGAAGAAATAGAGAAATTTAAAAATTATGTAGAGGGTAAAGGCTACACCTTCTTTCCTATTATGGCGGCTATTCGCCACGGTGTAGACGACCTTTTAAACTGCGTTTTAGAAAACTTATCTAAGCTTCCTCCAATTGTAAAATACGAGGCAGAACCAGAGCCAATTAAGGCTGTTGACGAGTTTGAGAAAACAGCTGTTACTATTACAGTTCAAGGCGACGTATATATGGTTGAGGGCAAATGGCTTATTAACCTAATAGAGAGTGTTAACTTTAATGACTTTGAATCTTTGCAATATTTCCAAAGGGTTCTTATTAACACAGGAGTTATCGATGCACTAAGAAATGCTGGAATTAGCGAGGGCGACACAGTAAGCATGTACGATTTAGAGTTTGACTTTGTTGAGTAATAGAGGTGTAATTTGAGCGATAGAGTTATAAAAGAAATAGACTTTAAAAATTACAGCCCTCTTACCTTGGCTTATGTAGGAGACGGTGCGTATGAGCTACTAGTAAGAAAATACATTGTTACAAAGGCGAATGCGCCTGTTAAAAAACTTCATGAGCACGCTGTAAAAATGGTTAGATGTGAATTTCAAGCTAAAATTTGCAAAGAATTATTAATAGATATAATGAGTGAAGACGAAAAAGCTATTTATACAAGGGGAAGAAATGCCAAAGTAAACAGTGTGCCCAAAAACGCAAATAGGTCTGACTATAATGCGGCAACAGGGTTTGAATGCATGTTTGGCTACTTGTATTTAATAGGAGAGACACAAAGGCTTGAAGAGCTTTTCGCGTTAATATGCAAATATTATGAAGAAAATCAAACTTAATTTATTTTGAGAGGTGAGCGACTATAAAAACTCGCATTAAATCAGGAATTAAAGATTTTTTACTAATACTTTTAGGCACTAGCCTTTATGCCTGTGCAGTTAACATTTTTACTGCTCCTAATAACATTGCCCCAGGCGGTGTTACTGGTGTTGCAACAATGCTTAACTTTATGTTCAATACACCCATAGGTACAGTTGTTTTATTATTAAACATTCCTATTGTTATTTGGGCTGTGCTTGAAATTGGGTATAAACTTGTGCTTAAAAGCTCGCTTGCTATTCTTTTTATGTCGGTAACTATAGATGTGTTTGCTCTTTTTTTGCCTACTTACACAGGAGATTATTTGCTTGTCGCATTGTTTGCTGGTTTGCTAGAGGGCTTAGGTTTGGCGCTTGTTTTTATGACAGGAGCTACCACAGGTGGAACAGATATGATAGCAAGGGTGTTATCAAAGCGGCTTAGGTTTTTATCAATGGGTAAGCTAATGCTTGCAGTAGATGGTATTATTATTGTAAGTTCAGGATTTGTCTTTAAAAGCGTTGAGAGTGCAATGTACGCATGCATTGTTGTTTTTGTTGCTACAAAAGTTATAGACTCAGTACTTTACGGAACAGACCTTGGAACGGGTAAAATTTTCTTTATTATGTCGCAAAAGGCAGAAGAGATATCTGATAAAATTCTTGAAGACATGGACAGAGGCGTTACTTTTTTAAAGTCTCGTGGAGGTTTTACAAAAAGAGAGGGTGAAATAGTTTTGTGTGCTGTTAGAAGGTTTGAGATAGCTCATATCCATAAAATTATACGTGAAACAGACAAAAATGCCTTTGTAATTGTAGGTGATGCCGGCGAGATAACAGGCGAAGGATTTAAGCCGTCAAAAATAAACGACAAGACCCTTAAAGAGCTAATGGGAACACTTAAAGAGAAGAGAGATGAAATAAAGTGATTTTACCACAAGAATTTATAGACAGAATGAAAGAATATTTGGGCGATGAGTACGATGAGTTTATAAAAACTTATGAGCAAAAACCAAGCAAAGGTGTTAGGGTAAACACTTTAAAAACTACTACAGAAGTAGTGGCGAAATATTTTGACAGCTTTGAGAAAACAGATTTCTCAAAGCTGTCATTTACAACTAATACTGAAAAAGTAGGAGCTATGCCTATTCACAGTGCTGGCGCGTTTTATTCACAAGAGCCCTCTGCCTCTTCTGCTGTAACAATTTTAGCCCCAAAAGAGGGCGAAAAAGTGCTAGATTTATGCTCAGCCCCTGGAGGAAAAAGTACACAAATTGCAACGCTTTTAAACGGTAAAGGACTCTTATGGTCTAATGAGGTTGTTAAAAGCAGAGCTAATATTTTGCTCTCTAATATAGAGAGAATGGGTATTAAAAACGCAGTAGTTTCATCTTGCGAGGTCTCTACTCTTTGCGATAAGCTAGAGGGATTTTTTGATAAAGTGCTTGTAGATGCCCCATGCTCTGGCGAGGGAATGTTTAGAAAAAACGAAGAAGCAGCACAGCATTGGTCTTTAGAGCATGTAAAATCTTGCGCACAAAGGCAGCTTTTAATAATGAATTCTGCCGCAAAAGCTGTTAAAAAAGGTGGGGTAATTGTTTACTCTACTTGTACTTTCTCTAAAGAAGAAAACGAGGACTTATGCCTTAACTTTTTAAAGCTTAACCCAGAATTTGAGCTTGTAGACCCAGAGGTAAGTTTTGGCAGAAAAGCCATGGGAATTGACGCTGTTAGAATTTACCCAAACGACGGTGGCGAGGGTCATTTTGTGGCTAAATTTATTTCTAAAAAAGAGAACACTGTAAGTATTAAGCCTTATAAATATCCAAAAAGCAATAAAATGGGTGAAGAATTTTATTACTCAACCTTTAAAGATAACTGCTTTGGCGTTATTGAGTGCATTAAAGATAGACTTATTATTTTGCCAAACGACCTGCCAGAACTTAAAGGCTTAGGCGTTATAAGAGCAGGTGTAGAGCTTGGTGAAATTAAAGGAAAAAGGGTGGAGCCATCTCACGCATTATTTATGGCTCAATCCACAAACAACTGTAAGTCATACATAAACCTAAGTGTAGACGACGAGAGGCTTTTAAGCTATTTAAAAGGAGAAGAGATAGACTGCGAGCAAAATGGTTATACAGCTGTTGCTACTGAACATATTATTTTAGGTTTTGGAAAGGCGTCTAGCGGTAGGCTAAAAAACAAGTACCCAAAAGGGCTTAGGTTTAGGTAGTTTATCTATTGACTAAAGTACACTAATTTAGTATAATATGTTTTGTAGTGATTATTTAACATTCAACTAATAAGGAAATTTGAAAGGACGTTATTATTATGAAGAACTTTAAATTTGCAAACGGACAAGAAATTCCTATGATAGGTCTTGGTGTTTTTAAGTCTGAGAATGGACAAGAAACTGAAAATGCTGTTAAGTGGGCTATTGAGTCTGGCTATACACATATAGACACTGCTAAAATTTATGGCAACGAAGAGAGCGTTGGTAAAGCTGTTAAAGAAAGCGGAATTAAAAGAGAAGATATTTTCATTACTACAAAGCTTTGGAATGAAGATATTAGACAAAAAAATGCAAGGCCTGCACTTGAAAATAGCCTAAAAGCATTGCAAGTGGATTATATTGACTTATATTTAATTCACTGGCCTGCAGACGGTTTTGTTGATGCTTGGCTTGAAATGGAAAAATTTTATAAAGAGGGCCTTATTAAGTCTATAGGTGTAAGTAATTTCCATAAAGTTCATTTTGACGCTTTACTTCCAAAAGCAAATATTGTGCCTATGGTTAATCAAATAGAGTCTCACCCAAGGCTTACAAATTATGAACTTATTAATTACTGCAAGGGTTTAGGAATAGCAGTACAAGCTTGGAGTCCACTAGGTGGAGGCTCTACTGCTGCCGAGCTTCTTGCAAATGATACTTTAGTTTCAATTGGTAATAAATTTGGAAAATCAGCTGCTCAAGTTATTATTAAATGGAATTTACAAAGAGATGTTATTGTACTTCCAAAATCATCAAATAAAGATAGAATTGCTCAAAATATTGATGTATTTGACTTTGAGCTAAGTGCCGACGACATGAAAGCTATAGATGCTTTAAATACAGATTCAAGAGTTGGCTCACATCCAGAAAGTTTCAACTTTTAGTTTATAATACTAAAACAAAAGCAAGTAGAAAATTCTACTTGCTTTTTTATTGTTATAGTTAATTTACTATATATTACTTTAAGATTGCCACAGATATTAATTCAATTAATATTTTGCTGAGACAATTAAAAAATTTGGGTTATGGGTGAAATCGCTTGTGGACGGATATGTGTACTTAGAGTTTAGCTTTACTAATCTTAGCTAATTAAATAACAAATTAATATATCCTCCTATTGGTTTCTCGCCAGATAATATTTTAATCATTCCTAGATTTTTATCTCCGTATGGTGTTCGGTATCTAATGTGGGTATTTGAGTACGAACACAAACACTGCTCGGTATTAGAAGATATTAACTCGTCTAGTATTACTGCTTCATCTTTTATATACCCAAAGCTATACCCTATTATAACTCCATTTAGCTTGTACCCAATAGCTCCATCAAAATACATATCTATCTGCCATTTAAAATAATCTTCGCTTCGCTTGATATAAAATCCACTCTTTACTTCACTGTTATACAACTCAATCATTTTTGGTATATCTTCATAGCTCAACGAAAACTTAACTACCTCGTTAGCTTCATAACTTGAAAACACGTTTTCTTCACACATAAGGCTACTTTCAAAGCCAAATTTTGCATAAAAATTATACAGCCACTCTTGCTCTGGTATTAGTATAACAGAGTTACAGCCCTTCTGTGCAGCCACCTCAAACGATTTATTAATAAGCATAGAGCTTATTCCTTGTTTGCGATATTTTGGATCGGTACACACTGCGAATAAATACATAGTTTTGCCAATTGATGTATCAAAGTTAATCATTTGTAGCATTGCTACTATCTCATTATTAACTTTGTATACAAGAGTATTCTCAGGTTTGTATATATTCAAAAAAAAGTAATTGTTAAATTGCTCGGTACTTTCAAAGCAATGTTCAAACAATGGCAACACATCGTCGTTTTGTTTTGCATAATCTATCATTTTTGTGACAATCCTTTCTTAATTACCCATAAAAGCAGCTTGTAAAAGTCTATTATTAAACTTTCAAACTTTTTTAATAAAGGCTAATACCTTAGCTATACATTTGTACACACCTTATATATTATCGTGCTATATTTTTTTTACTGCGCTGTATTTTGTTCTAATAATTTCAGGGCGATATGACATTTTAGCCTTTCTTAACCCCTCGATTCCTAAATCCTCTTCTCGATTAATATAAGTCATGTCTGAAAGGAGATTCTCTACAAACAACTTATTTATAGTCTGATAAGCACCTTCATATTCTATATTGCATTTTTCTATCTGCACTACAGCTAAGTCTTCAGTAGATTTTGTAGCAATGGTAAAGCCAATAACTTTTCCTCCTACAGATAAAAGTGCTCCTACTGCACCTAGGCTTTCAAAGTTATCTATAATCTTTTTTATTGCTGTTTTTTCAGCAAATAAAGAGGCTGCTTGCTCTTCATTTTCACTATCCTTGCTCCAAGTTAAATGAAATTCCCAAGCTTTATATTTGTTCTCAGACCTTATTTCTTCGAATGAATAATTTCCCTCGTTAGTTGATATAAACCTATTAACAAAGTTTCGCTTTGCATGTAGTTTTTTTCCGGACAAACTGATTAAACGCTCACTTAAATAAATATAATCAGCAGAGTTGCGTTGCTCAGTAAAATTAAACACATTTGGCATCAGTGTCTCTATGACTTGCTTTTGTTCTTCTGTAATAGACACTATTGTTATGTCATCGCCAAAACTATCAAACAGTTTATTCAGTGCAACTTTAATATCTCCTTTTCCAACAGGGTACATGTAGTAGTCTTCTTTTTTGTCAGATGACTTGCTTTTGATATATAAAAACTCTTCATCAACACAGTATGCAGTAGAGTAAAAATCCTGCCACATAAATATGCTAGTAAAACAATGCTCAGCGATTCCTTGATTATCACTTCTTAAATACTTCTCAATTACCATTTTGTCTTCAATGCATATTTGTTTAAAATCCAAAACTTATAACTCCTTATTTTTTAATTTTATTTACAATAATATTATTTGATAAATATATTGTTCTACTAATATAAAGGCTAAATAAATTAGACCCATTTGCTTTATACTTATTTTTTTACGATAATAAGTGGCACTGTAAGCTCTTCTGCGCTGTAACCTGCATGGTCACCAATAAAAGCTTTAATTTCTCCTTTAGAGTTTTTATTAGTAAGAGAAATATCAGAAATAGCCACAGCCACAAAGTCTCCTACAAAATCTTTTATTTTGTCATGTGGAGTTCCACTGCCAAGCAAACCACTGCTTAGGAATTCATCATGTGTTAATAAAATAAATTTATCATTAAACTCACTTTTAAAATAAGATGCAAACTCCTTTTTATTTATCTCTTTAACAAAAAGAGATAAGCAACGTGGCTCAATACTTTTTCTTCTGATTAAACAATTGTTAATTTTAGGATAATCCTCTAAACATATTGTCGTTGTATCTGTCATTCCGTGGTCTGCAGTAATAATTAAAAGAGTGTTTGACAATGTTTTTGAAAGATTTTCAATAATATTATTATAGTTATTAACAATATTGTTAACGTCTTTAGCGTCAATTCCTTGCCTGTGCATTGTAGAGTCAGGCTCATTATTATAGGCATAAATAAATTTATTGCCGTCTTCATCACATAATAGCTTTATTTTTTCTCCAACTACTTCCATATTATTTGCCGTATACTCATGAAAAGGCGAAATACCACAGGTTCTTACTTTGCTTTTTAGTGCAGTAAGTATATCTTCAACAGGCAAATATTTAAATGCAGGATTCTCTTCACTGGCAATATTTTCTGTTCCGCTTTCAATGTTTCTAAAAATATCTACACATTTATCAATCTCTTTAAAATATAAAGACCACCCAAGCCAACCGTGCTCTAAAGGAGTTTTACCTGTTAAAATAGAGGTGGTAGCCGCAGTGGTGGTAGGTGGAAAAACAGAGCTTATTTCAGATTTTATATGAGCTCTTAAAAAAGAGCTTTCATTTAAATGCTTGGCAAGAATATTAATGCCAAGGCCATCTAAAACTAGCAAAACTATATTTTTGTATTTATTTGATAATATTTCATCTAATACTGGCAAAGTGGGGTGAAATGTATCTTTACCATAATGAGCTAAAATAGAGTTTGTAAGGCTTACAAGGCTGTTATTGTAATTAATTTTAAGCATGTTAAATCACCTTTCATTATAAATTAAATTCGAATAGTCCTTGAAGAAACGGATGTGCATCATCGGTTTTTGTGCCTACTAGCTTGAAACCGTTGTCGCTGTAAAATTGTTTTAGCTTTTCATTTTCGTTTATCATTACTAAAACAATTTTTTTGCCTCCATACACTTTAGCTTTGTTTTTGCAGAACTCAATTAAAGATTTACCTATGCCAAACTGCTGAAACTCTGGTAAAACTGCAAATTTTTGAAAGGAATATACACCATCATCCTTTTTTTGCAGTTGAACATAACCTACAATTTTATCATCTACCCATGCAGCATACATATGCACACCGTTTGCTTTTGTTTGCTTAAGTTTATCAAGCGTAATAAATGCTCCACCGCTTGGGTAATTCTCTTTAGTAAGGCCATAGTCTATTGTGCTTTTTTTAAATGCCAATTGAATTGTATGTAAGCACTGCTCTAAATCTTCGTCTTTTACAGACAATATTTTATAATTATTCATGAATATGAATATCCCTCTCTAAAACTATTGCTTAGCCTCAAAAAAATTTGAAACTAAGCTTAGTATTAATTATATTATATGTTATTAATCCCTTATTATATATCCAATAAGCGGTAATTTGGTCATAGTGTTGTTAAGCACGTTTATTATTCCTTTAACAATAAATGTAAGTGATAAAATAATAAGTATGGTTAGAAAAAAGTTTACAGTTATAAACAAAGGCTCTGATGCTATTAAAGAAGTTAATGAATTAGCAGTAAAAACAATTAACTCAAACGCAAATAAAATAATGCCCTGCTTAGAATGAAATTTTACAAAGTCACTTTTATTTTTAGCAATAAAAGGAATAAGGCAAATGATTGGAAAATATGAAACTATTGATAAATATTTATCTTTATTATTACTGTCCAAATTCATACCTCCATCAAAATAAATAATTACGATTTTTGTTTGAAATCTAGCTTGCTTTCCATTAATATAATAGAACCGATAATTACAATGCCTCCAATAACCATTCCAAGGGTTAAGGCTTCAAATCCTAGTAGCACAGAGAATAAACTTCCAAAAAGTCCCTCTGTACAAAGAATAATACCCGCTTTGCTTGCAGTGGTGCGTTGTTGCCCATATGTTTGTAAAAAATAGCATAAGCAAGTAGAGAAAAGCGCTAAATATGTAGCAGGAATACCCCCGTCGATAAGTACTTGTACACTTACACTGTCTATGTCGAATAATAATAATGATGCAAGAGATAGAACACCTGATGTTGCAAGCTGAATAAAAGTTAATATTTTTACATTTATTCCTGTAGCAGCCGTTCCTAAATACGATATGTGAAGAGCAAACATAAAAGCACAAAGCAGAATAAATATATCTCCAACAGCAAATGAAATTCCGCTTGAAAAGTCGAGTGTTAAAAAGCCAATGCCGACAAGGGTAGTTAATGTTAATAGAAAAATTTTTGTCTTAGGCCTTTTTTTACTTACAAGCCAAACTATAAAAGGTATCATAACAACATTTGTAGAGGTTAAAAATGCGCTGTTAGAAACGGTAGTCATGCCCTGTCCATAAGTTTGAAGATAAAAGCCCCCAAATAAGAAAAAACCAGCTATAACTCCGCATTTAAGCGATTTTTTGTCTATATTTTTAAGGTCTTTTATGCAAAAAAGAAGCATTGCAATAGCTGCAATTCCAAAACGCATAGTCATTATAAGAGATGTGCCCATGCCAGCGTCAATAGCATACTCGGTTGCAATAAAACCTGCACCCCAAATAATAGCAACTAAAAGCAGAATTAAGTCTGCTTTGTTTTTATTTTCAATTTTCGC
Source organism: uncultured Eubacteriales bacterium (assembly GCA_964369215.1). Lineage (GTDB taxonomy): Bacteria > Bacillota > Clostridia > Oscillospirales > Acutalibacteraceae > SIG603. Next base: position 12,561 of record CAYJEZ010000028.1, on the reverse strand, counting down.
CATTTCTTTCATTTCCTTTAAATAAAATTAGTTCTTAACAAAAAATTCATCATACCAAATTATAAAGCTATAGAAAGACCAAATTTTTTGCATATTAAGTTTTTTACCATTTTTGTGGTCATCTAAAAGTTTCATAAGCTCGTCTGTTACAAAAAATCGCTCAGAGCTTTTACTTTTAAACGTAGCTTTTACTTTGTTATAATACTTGTCTTCTTTTAGCCAATCACTAAGCGGAACAGGAAAGCCTAATTTCTTTTTATTTGCAGTTTTTTCAGGAAGTTGCTTGATAGCAGCGCCCCTAAGTGCAATTTTTGTAACCTCGCCACTTGCTCTGTACTTTGTTGGAATTTGAAGTGCCAGCTCTAGCATTTTTTTATCAAGAAAAGGAACCCTCAACTCAAGTGAGTTTGCCATGCTCATTCTGTCAGCTTTTAAAAGTATGTCATACATCATCCAAGTTTTCATGTCGACATATTGAAGTTGAGTAGGCTCGTCGTGATTTTGGTCTTTTATTTCATCAAAATACCTCTTGCTATACTCCTCAGGAGCTTTAGATTTTATAGGCTTTTTAAGAAATTTTTGCCTCTCACCAGTGTCAAAAACGTAATTTGCCCTCATAAATCTTTGGTAAGGCTCCATTGCACCCCTTATTAAAAAGTTTTTGCCACTAAAATGTGGTAGAGCTTTTGCAGTAGCAGCAGCAGATTTTCTTATAAACTTAGGAACTTTTTTGCTGTACCTGTCAAAATGTCCGCCTGCTAAGTACATAGGGTAGCCGCCAAAAAGCTCGTCGGCACCCTCGCCCGACAATACTACTTTTACGTATTTTGCTGCATTTTTAGCCAGAAAATACAAAGGTATTTGTGAGGGGTTAGGCAGTGGCTCGTCTAAATAATACTGAATTTCGCCTACGCTGTCAAAAAATTCGTCGGCACTTACTTTGTTGCTTATGTTCACTAAACCCACTTCATCGGCAAACTCTTTAGCGTAAGACACCTCGCTGTATTTTTCTTCTTCATAACCTACAGAGAAAGTTTTAATAGCTTTTGTACCCTTTGACACCTCTTTTGCAACATAGCTTGAGTCTACACCGCTTGATAAAAAGCAACCTACTTCAACGTCACTAATTTGATGCATTTTAACAGAGTCAGAAAAGGTCTCAGTAATTAAGCTTTCCCAGTTTTCAAGCGATTTTTCATTATTAATATCAAATCTAATATCGTAGTATTTTTCAGTTTTAATTTTTCCGTTTTCATACTCAAAACAGTATGCACCCGGCAGTTTAAACACATTTTTAAAAATAGTGTTTTCATAAGGGATATACTCATAAGATAGATACTCAGGTATTTTAGTTTCGTCAAGCTCTTTTACAAAATTAGGGTGGTCTAAAAAGCTTTTTATCTCAGAGCCAAACATAAATTCGCCATCTTTAATATAATAATAAAACGGCTTTATTCCAAAAATATCTCTTGCCCCAAAAAGCTTATGCGCGGTTTTGTCCCAAATAATAAATGCGTACATTCCACGAAGTTTTTGTAATAGCTCTTTACCCCATTGCTCGTAACCGTGAAGAAGCACTTCGGAGTCTGTTTTTGTTGTAAAAATATGACCATAGCCTAATAGCTCTTCTCTTAAAGCTTGAAAATTATATATCTCGCCGTTAAAAAGTAGAACTTTGCTTTTATCTTCATTTAAAATTGGCTGTCTTCCGCCCTCTAGGTCAATAATGCTTAGGCGTCTAAAACCTAGGCTAATATCATCGTCTGTATAATAATGTCCGTCGTCAGGTCCTCTATGCTTTATTCTGTCAGACATTTTTTTAATCGTAAGCTCATTGTCTATTCTGTTATCGGCATTGATATAGCCCACAAAACCGCACATAAAGCATACCGCCTTTCATAAATGTTTTTTAGTCTATTAGACTTTTTAGTCTCTTAAGCTTTTATTACCAAAATATTTTTTGTATTTTTTATGGTAATTAAGCTGATTTTTAATAAAAGCTATATATCTTTTAAAGCTTTTATCTCCGCTGTAGTAATAAGAATTATACACTTTGTCTTTAAGATAAAGCAACTTAATTTCATCTTTAATAAATGCATTTTTAGTGTATTTTAATAATAATTTTTTCGGAATAATGCTATAAAGAACTTTGTTTGTAGCGATAGTTTTTTTCATAGGCTTGTCATAAACTATGTCGTCTGCAAGCCATTTTGCTAGGTTGTAACCCGCTGCTGTAGCGTAAAAACTACTTCTGCCTTGCCTTAGGTTAATTTCAAAAAGCTTATATTTTCTGTCTCTAACATCAAATTTCATGTCAAAATTAGCGAAGCCTACATAGCCAATGCTCTCTAAAAACTTGCTAACTCTGTCGCTTAATTTTTTATCATAACCTGAAATTATAGCAGCATAACTGCCAATACCCTCAGGAGAATGCTCTTCTAAAACTACATTACCAAGTGCTATTAATTTTACTTTTTTGTCTTTGCCACAATAGCAGTTCATAACCCTCATATAGCTGTCGTCACCAGGAATAAACTCTTGTAAAATAAGTGGGTCTTTATAGTCAGATGAATATATAGCCTCTAAAATTTCATCGCATTCGTCTTGGTCATTTGCTATGAAAACCTTCTTTTTATGCTCAAAGCTACAGTTCCAATATGCTACTGAGTTAGAGGGCTTAATGATAATAGGAAAATCAAAAGGAGGCCTTCCTTTTTTGTAGTTATTTACTGTGCAAGTAGCAGTTTTAGGAAAAGCAAAACCATATTTCGCACAAACCTTATAGAAGTTTGCCTTAATGCTAAGTTGATTAAGCAAGTCCTCGTCTATACATTCAAATAAAAAATGTTCTCTAAGTTTATCTTGGTTTCTAACTAGCAGTTTTATATAATTATCTCCGCAAGGAACAAGAAGACGTTTTCTAAACTGCTCTTTATACTTCTCTGCTACTTTTAGCAATGTAGCTACAAAAACATCATCGTCTTCAATGTTAGGCTCAACAAATTCAACTGTTACTATTTTACTGTTCATACAAGCAGGTAAAATTCCTTTTCCTACAGCTATACATTTTGTTGCGTATGCTTGATGAAAAGAGCGAGCCATGCCGTATACATTTATATCACTGCCCAAGAGTACGGGCAAAAAATCTGCACTCATGTAATGGTCCTTTCTAAATTTTGATTGTTATTGTTATAGCTAAATCACTTGAAAATCTTAAAAAATCTCTGATTACAAAACCTACAAATAGACTCAAACATTAGTTTGTTTAATAGCTTTTTGTAAGAGGTTTTGATGATTATTGAAGTGGTTTGATTATATGATTTTTTCATTAAATAAAATTGTAATTTTATTATTCGTCAATAAAAAATCTTTTATACCACACTAAAAAAGTATAAACAGTCCAAATTCTACGGCTGTTATCGGTTTTTAAGTTTTTATGGTCGTTTAGCATTTTAATTAATATGTCTGTGTTAAAAAACAAATTACTCTCGTCGCTTAAAAAAGCCTCTTTTACTATCGAGTAATATTTATCTTGTTTAAGCCACTCGCGTGTAGGTATAGGAAAGCCGAGTTTTTTCTTGCTAGACCACTTCTCTGGCATCCTTCTAGCTGCGGCTTGTCTCATTGCAAACTTTGTGTTCTCGTCATTAACACGGTATTTAAGCGGTAGTCTTTGGGCGATTTTCATGACCTCTTTGTCTAAAAACGGCACTCTAACCTCTAAAGAGTTCGCCATGCTCATTTTGTCTGCTTTTAGCAAAATGTCGCCTACCATCCACATGTTAATGTCTAAGAACTGCATTTTTGTAACATCGTCTTTATCACTAACCATATCGTAATAAGGTTTTACTATAGTCTTAGGTGCTTTTGCATCTGTTTTAATTTTTAAAAGCCTTTTTCTGTCTTTCTCACCAAACATATAGGCGTTTCCAATAAATCTATCTTCTAGTTTTTGGCCTCTTCTAATCAAGAAGTTAACACCTGTTTTTTTAGGAAGAAAAGATGCTACTTTTCCTATAAATTTTCTTATAACAAAAGGTATTTTATCATAAGCTTTCATACTTAATGGTTCTCTGTAAATATTATATCCACCAAAAAGCTCGTCTGCTCCCTCACCAGATAAACATACTTTTAAATACTGAGAGGCTGTGTTGCACACAAAATATAGTGCAACGGCAGAGGGGTCTGCGAGTGGTTCGTCCATATGATATTGAATTTTTGAGAAGTTGTCCCAAAACTCCTCTGGTGTGATAATTTTGCTTATATTTTTAACAGGAATTTGTTCTGAAAGTTCTTTTGCATAGCTGGTCTCGTTATATTTTTCTCCAAAATCAAAGCCTACAGTAAATGTTTTATCTACATTGGCAGAACAAGAAACATAGCTTGAGTCTACACCGCTTGATAAGAACGAGCCTACTTCAACATCGCTTATTTTATGGGCATTTACAGAGTCGTCAAATACTTTCTCTATCTCGTCTGTCCAGTATTCAATGCTCTTATCGTCTTCTGCGTTAAACTCTGGTATCCAATATCTTTTTGTTTCAAATTTACCATCTTTATATATAAAATAATGAGCAGGGGGTAATTTATAAACACCTTTAAAAAAAGTATCGCTACCAGGTGAGTACTGAAAAGATAAATAATTCTCTAATGCCTCGGTATTTAGCTCTTTTTTAAAGTCTGGGTGAGACAAAAAGCTTTTAATCTCAGAGCCGAACATCATGGTGTTCTTCATTTTTGTATAATAAAAGGGTTTAATTCCAAAAAAGTCTCTTGCACCAAAAAGCTCTTTTTTATTTTTATCCCAAACTAAAAAAGCAAACATTCCACGAAGCTTATTAAGTAAATCGGTTCCCCACTCTTCATAACCGTGAAGAAGAACCTCTGAGTCTGTTTTTGTGGTGAAAATATGGCCTAGCTCTAATAATTGTTCTCTTAAGCCTTGGTAATTATAAATCTCACCGTTAAAAATAAGAACCTTGCTTTTATCTTCGTTTAAAATTGGTTGTCGTCCGCCTTCTAAGTCAATAATGCTTAGGCGTCTAAACCCTAGGTTAATATCTTCATCTATATAATAATCAGCATCGTCTGGTCCACGGTGCACTATTCTGTTTGACATATTCTTAAGTATATCTGCCCTTAAACTTTCGTCTGCGTCACCAATATAACCTACAAATCCGCACATATTTATCTCCATTCTGCCATAAAAGACAATTACTTTATACTATTAAACTATTTTTCAGCAATATCAATGAGTTTCTTAATGCTGGTCTCATTTTCAAGGTATTCTTTGAAAGGAACAGAGGGTATATGCTCGCTTATTTCTTGCTTTTTTGTAAGAAGTGTTATATTTGCTTTGCTCATCTCCATTTTTGAGTTGATAACAGTGGTCATAACATCTTTATCAAGGCTAAAAATACTTTCATCACCCTTACATATATATCTAAAAATTGTATAAACTGCACAAGAGAAAAAATGCGTTACTTCTTTTTTTAATATTTTACTGTTGATTTTTTTAAGCACAGAGTATAAAATAGTAATAGAAGAAACTATTGTTTTTTCATCTGTAACCTTCTTATTAGTGTTATCATGTTCAGAGGTTATACCTAAAAGGTAGTCGCTTGAAACATCATAGTAGGTCGCTATTTTAACAAGAAAATCAAGACCACATTCTCTTATACCGTTTTCGTAATGAGACAAAAGTGCTTGAGATATTTTTAAATCTGCAGCTACTTGTTTTTGGCTTAATTTTCGGTCTTTTCTGAGTGTAACTATGTTTTTTGAAAATTGATGTTCCAATTCAGACCCTCCAAAATAGTTTGTACATTACACTTGCTTTAATATAAATATTCACTTTGTTATAGCTAAGTATTGTGCTATAAAACAAACTGATTTTTATCAAGAGTACATATTAGTATATATAATTTTTAGTATAAAGTCAAGAGCTAATATTAACTTAATGTATATATTAATGCTATAAATTAAATACATTAATAGGCATATATTTACAGTTTAAGTGTAACCGCAAATTATGAAAATATGTGCTTTAAGCTACAAGAAAGAAGAGAAGTATTAAAATATTTTTTAGATGAATTATTATATGGATATTAGCTTAAAGTAAAATATAAACGAAACTATTACTAGGCTTTATATAAAAAGAGTCCAATTTTTATATTTAAATTAGTTTGTTTCATATTGAGAAAGGAAGAGAAACACATGAAGTCATATATAATACATTTTATTAGGCATGGTTTATGTGAGGGAAATATGCAGGGACGATATATAGGTAGAACGCAGTCTCCTTTAGCAATGGAGGGAATAAAAGAGTTAATAGAGCTAAAAACCAATTTTGAATACCCCACTGCTCTAAGCTATTACGCAAGCCCAAACCTTAGAAGTGTAGACAGCCTTAAGGTGCTTTACCCAGAGGCAGACCCAACAGTTATTTTAGAAATGGCGGAGAGCGACTTTGGAGATTGGGAAAACAAAACAGCGAAAGAGCTTGAAACAGACGAGCAGTTTATAAAATGGATTAACGGAGAAGCTGGCATTAGCCCTCCAAACGGAGAGAGTATGGCTGTTTTTATGCAAAGGGTTTGCAGTGGTTTTGAGACGCTTGTAAAAAACATGCTTTTTACTGGGGTTACCTCAGCGGTAGTTGTTACTCATATGGGTGTAATAATGACAATAATGTCGGCTTACGGTTTACCTAGAGCAAAAATGACAGAGTGGGTATGTGAAAATGGCTGTGGATATTCGTTAAGAATAGACCCAGGATTATGGAGTAGGTCAATGGTAGCAGAGATATATCAAACTTTGCCTATTGATGATAAGAAAGAGCTTGATAGGTCTGTAAGTAATATAGTAAGAGAGGCTTCAGAGAACTTATATTAAAATCTATATTAAAAAATAGCGGATAACGATATAAACGTAGAAAGGAAGAATAATATAATGAAAAAGAATTTGTTTGCTTTAATGTTATTAATGTTAATGTTGTTTGTTTCTTGTGACTCAGCACAAGCTGAGGGTGATTCTCAAACTACCTCGGAGGACAACACAGTGGTTTCTGACGAAGCTGGTGATGATGAATTTGAGGTTAGCATTGGTGAGCTTGAAGGATTAGAGACAATAGATACTGACGGGGATACAGTAACTGTAGATGTGTTTAGCGACAAAGATATTACACTTGTAAATGTTTGGGCTACATGGTGTCCACCATGTGTAGCAGAAATGCCATACCTAGCAGAAATTTATAAAGAGATGGGCGACAGTGTAGGGGTAATAGGAGTAGTTACAGACGTTACTCAAACAGGTGCAATTGATGAGACTGTATTAGGAGAGGCACTTAATATTATGACACAGTCTGGCGTAGAGTTTCCTGTAATTTATCCAGACCAAAGCTTAATAGACGCTAAACTTAATGATGTACAAGCTATTCCTACAACATTTTTTGTAGATAGCGAGGGCAATATTGTAGGAGAGACTTACACAGGTGCACGTGAGAAAGAAGACTGGATAGAAATTATAAACGCAGAGCTTGCAGCTATTGGCAAATAAAAAATAATAAAAAGGAATGGTTGTAGTATGAATAAAAAAATATTAATACCTATTTCACTAATAGTTTTGGGTGCAGTCTTTATTACTGTGGGCATTTTAAGCGGAGAGATGTTTACAGTGCTACAAAAATCAATTAGAATTTGTCTTGAGTGTGTAGGTATAGGATAAGGTAAATGAGAGGGTGAGATTTGCTGTGAAAGGCGAGAAATTGCGAGTTTTTATTCAAAGCTTATGGACACTTATAACAAATGGATATTTAATAGGCTTTGTTACAGGTAAAATTTACACTGGCAAGCTTAAAAACTTATGCGTGCCGGGCATGAACTGCTATTCGTGCCCGGGCGCTTTGGGTAGTTGCCCTATTGGCTCACTACAAGCGGTAATTACTGGAAGAGACAAAAAGTTCTCTTTTTATGTAATAGGCTTTTTATTTTTGGTTGGCGCATTTATTGGTAGGTTTGTATGTGGCTATCTATGTCCTTTTGGACTGGTACAAGATTTGCTTAATAAAATTAAGTTTCCTTTAAAAATAAACAAATTTAAAGGAGATAAATTGCTTAGAAAGCTAAAGTATGTTATACTTATGTTGTTTGTGTTTATACTACCTATGTATTTAGTTGACTTTACGGGTCTTGGTTCTCCTTATTTTTGTAAATACATTTGCCCTGTAGGCTCTTTAGAGGCTGGAATTCCTTTAATTGCTTTAAATGAAGGTCTTCGAGGCGCAGTGGGCGGGCTTTACATATATAAAAATGCTTTGCTTGTTTTTACAATTATTTTAAGCATTATTGTTTATAGACCCTTTTGCAAATATATTTGTCCTTTAGGCGCAATATATTCGCTTTTTAACTCTGTTTCGGTTTTAGGCCTTAAAGTAGAGCCAAGCAAGTGCATTAGCTGTAAAAAATGCAATAAAGTATGCCTAATGGGAGTAGACCCCACAAAAAAAGCGAACGACATGGAGTGTATTCGCTGTTTAAAATGCAAAAACACATGCCCTACCAAGGCTATAAGCTTTGGTAACCAATATAAAAATATTAAGCTTGATGACGAGGTAATTGAGAATGAAACTTGAGATAAAAGATTTGTGCCACGCTTATGCGGACAAGGTGGTGCTAGATAACGCTAGCTTTACTTTTGAAAAAGGAAAAATATATGGACTTTTAGGAAGAAACGGAGCTGGCAAAACAACTCTTTTTAATTGTATAAATGAAGATATTACAGCAAATAGCGGAACATGCTCTTTAATTGACGAGAGCGAAAACAAGAGGAAAATAGGAAGTGACGATATAGGCTATGTTGTATCTACCCCTATAGTTCCAGAGTTTTTAACAGGCAAAGAATTTGTAAAGTTTTTTATAGATGTCAATAAGAAAAGCATTGCAGATAACTTAGTTATAGACGACTATTTTGAAATGATACAAATGAATGAAGAAGACAGAAACAGGCTAATTAGAGACTACTCTCATGGTATGAAAAACAAAGTGCAAATGCTTGTAAACTTTATACTAAAGCCACCGGTATTGCTTTTAGACGAGCCTTTAACCTCGCTTGACGTTGTAGTAGCAGACGAGATGAAAAATCTTTTAAGGTCAATTAAAAGCGAGCATATTATTATACTCTCTACCCATGTAATGGACATAGCCCTTGACTTGTGCGACGAAATAGTTATTTTAAACGAGAAAAGCTTAAGCCTTATAGATAAAAGCGATTTAGACAACACAGTTTTTAAAGATAAAATTATTAATGCATTAAGGGGTGAAGATTAATGGGTGATTACTTAACTTCACTTAAAGTAAAAAACACCTACTCTGTAAACTCGTTTATTTACCACCTTAAGACACTGCCTATATTAAGAAATATACTACCCAATAAGCTGTACTCATTACCTTGGCTTAAGCCCTTGGTGCTTGTTTTTGTAATGCTTTCTAGGCTGGCAATGGTGTTTTTATGGAAGTTTATATACATATTGGTGTTAGGTATATTTGTTTTAAGCATGCAGTCAGAAGACACTACTGTTTTTGCAAACATATTTTTAAGCTTTTTCTTTTGTTTTGCTGTTTTTGGTTGTTTTACAAATAACGCTATTTTAGACGCTAATAAAGATAAATACTATTGTATAGAACTGCTTAGAATGAAAGCACGTGCGCTAACACTTTACTCGTACGGCGTATTTATTATTAAAACCTTCGTTGGCTTTTTTCCCTTTACTCTTCTTTTTTGTTTTATTTACAATGTAGATATGCTTATAGGCTTAACAATGGCTTTTTACGTGCCTCTTGTTAAAATTGCTGTTGCTGGTTTTAGAATGGCAGTGGGTATTAAATCTAACAAAGTAAATAACCCTAGCCTTTGGTTAATAGGAGTAGCATTTTTAATTGCTCCATTTTTTCTGTTTTTTATTTCCTTTAACATACCATCCTCAGTTTGGTACATAGTTACTCTTGTTACTTTTATTTTAGCTGTAATATCTTCAATTTACTTAGTTAAAGGCATTAATTACAAAACGCTTTATAAAAGGCTATTTAATGAAAACGAAGCAGTGCTTAATGGCACGGCTAAGTCGGCAGTTAGCCAGCAAGCTAAAACGAATTATGCGAAAAAAATAGAAATATCTGAGGAGACAAGCAATAAAAACGGCTTTGCAATGCTTCACGACCTATTTATTAAAAGGCATAAAAAGCTTCTTGTAAAACCTGTTAAAATAGCGGCAATAATTGAGTTTGGACTTTTTGTAGCATTAGTTATATTAGTTATATTAAATAAAGAAGCAGCCGAGCTTATAAAAGAAGGTATATTTGTCTTCTTATCTTTTTTCTTACTTGTTATGTATTACGCAAATCGCGGGCAATATATTATGAAAACAATGTTTTACAACTGCGACTACAGCTTGCTTACCTATAAATTTTACAAAGAGCCAAAAGCTATTTTATCACTTTTTACTCAAAGGTTAAAATTTGTTGTAGGGCTAGATTTAAGCCACTCTGTAATAGTTGCACTAGGTTTGCCAATTCTACTTTTTATTTCTGGTGGAACAGAAAACAACATAGATTATTTGCTTATTTTTATTTCAATAATAGCAATGTCGGTTTTCTTCTCTGTTCATAGCATGGTGCTATATTACGTTTTGCAACCCTATAATAAAGATATGGAGATGAAAAGTCCTGCTTATGGTATTATCAGTTTTGTAACATATTTTGTTTGTTACTACACAGCTACCAATGTATCATCTTCTCTAATAGCTGTAGTTTCTCCAATTTTTTGTGTGCTTTATATAACTATAGCACTTATTATAGCTTACAAAGCAGCACCTAAAACATTTAAATTACGATGAAAATTGTTGAAAACTTTTTTAATCATATATATAGTGTGAAGTTTTTTGCTTCTTTTTCAACTTTTCAACGTAGTTTTCAACATTTTTAACGTTGAGAACTGTTAAAAAGTCGTTTTTTACTTGAAATTTAAGCCTATTAATATAAAATGCATTTAACTTTACTATTGTTAAAAACTTGTTAAAAATTTGTTGCTATAAAGTGCAAAGATAATTTATACCTATATATTGTGCTTTGTACTTAAACAATGGGGGCAATTTGTCGGTTCTTACTATAAATATAAATATATCTGCAACACTGCTAATAGTAAATCTATAAAACCTTGCGGATAATACGAAAGGAAATGATAAAATAATGTATAACGCACAGAGTTTTGATGTTGCCGTAATAGGAGCAGGCCACGCGGGGATAGAGGCTGGCTTGGCGGCGGCTAGGCTAGGCTGTAGCACAGCAGTTTTTACAATAAATTTAGACGCAGTAGGCAATTGCCCATGCAACCCTAGCATAGGAGGAACTGCAAAAGGCCATTTAGTTCGAGAGATTGACGCACTTGGCGGCGAAATGGGAAGAACTACCGACGAATGTTTTTTGCAAAGTCGCATGCTTAATTTAGGCAAAGGGCCGGCTGTTCACTCTTTAAGAGCACAAATAGACAGAAATGCCTATGCCCAAAATATGAAGCATAAGCTAGAAATACAAGAAAATCTGAGGCTTATTCAAGCCGAGGTTGTAGACCTAAAACAAAAAGATGATAAATGGGAGCTTATTACAAGAACAGGCGCTGTGCATTTATGCTCTACTGTAATACTTGCAACTGGTACTTTTTTAGGTGGCAAAATATTTATTGGAGATTTAGAGTACCACAGTGGACCTGACGGCATGTTTGCCTCTATGTTTTTGCCAGATGCACTAAAGAAACTTGGAGTAGTAGTAAGGCGCTTTAAAACAGGAACACCGGCAAGGGTAAACAGACGCTCGGTTAATTTAAGTGAGCTAGAGGTACAAGAGGGAGACGAACCTGTAGTGCCTTTCTCTTATGACACAAAAAAAGAGCTTAAAAACAGCATTGTTTGCCATGTAAGTTGGACTAACGATAACACTAAAGAAGTTATTATGAAAAATATACATCGCTCACCTTTATACGGTGGCTCAATTGAGGGTGTTGGTCCCAGATATTGCCCTAGCATTGAAGACAAAGTAGTTAGATTTGCCGATAAGCCAAGACATCAACTATTTATAGAGCCTTGTGGGCTTACTACAGAAGAGATGTATTTGCAAGGCATGAGCTCCTCTTTACCAGAGGACGTACAAATTGATTTTTACAGAACCATTAAAGGGCTTGAAAACGTAGAAATTATGAGACCAGCCTACGCAATAGAGTATGATTGCGTAGACCCAACACAACTTAATGCAACTTTAGAGTTTAAACATTTGCCTTCGCTTTACGGAGCTGGACAGTTTAACGGCTCTTCAGGCTATGAAGAGGCTGCGGCACAAGGTTTAATAGCCGGAGTAAACGCTGCCAGAAAAGTAAAGGGTGAAAGCGAATTTATTGTAGGAAGAGACACAGCCTACATTGGCACTTTAATAGACGACTTAGTTACTAAAGGTTGCTCTGACCCATATAGAATGATGACCTCACGCTCTGAGTACAGGCTTATTTTAAGGCAAG
>CAYJEZ010000027.1:0-22937 GCA_964369215.1 uncultured Eubacteriales bacterium | reverse complement strand
TCCATAATATCTGAAACAATTTTCTCAGACTCCTCAGCATCTTTTAGGCATTTAATTTGTATAAACTGAGCTAACGCTCTTTTGTACTCTTTTAAAAATGTTTTGTCTACACCCGGTGCCATTGCATAGTCAAAGTTTGGTATACCTTGTCCGCCGTGCATCTCGTTTTGGTTAGACTGAATTGCTATACATGCAAGTGCCGCATAGCTTCTAATATCTTTAGGCTCTCTTAAATAGCCGTGCCCTGTAGAGAAACCACCTTTAAATAATTTTAAAAGGTCAATTTGGCAACATGTCTCTGTTAATGTATAAAAATCTTTATCGTGAATATGAATGTCACCATCTGCATGAGCCTTTGTAATTTCTGACGGTATAACAAAATGGTCGTAAAAACTTTTTGCTCCCTCAGAACCATACTTAAGCATTGTACCCATTGCTGTATCGGCATCAATGTTTGCATTCTCTCTTTTTAGGTCTGCATCTTCTGACGGCTTAAAGCTTAAATCTTGATATACCTTTACTAGGTCAGCATCCATATCTCTCATTTTTTGATGCTCGGCACGATAAAGAATATATGCCTTTGCTGTTTTAGCAAAACCAGCTTTAATTAGCTTCTCTTCAACTAAGTCTTGTATTTGCTCAACCGTTGGAGCTTGCATTGTTTTTGGAATACTTCTTAAAACGCTGTGTGTTAAAAATTCAATATCCTCTTCGGTTACTCTTTCATCTGCTATTTTAATATTTGCTTTAAATATTGCTGTTTTTATTTTTTTCGGGTCGAAGCTAACTTCTTCCCCATTTCTTTTAATAACTTTATTTAACAAATTATATTTCCCCTCTCTACTTCTTGGAACATCATTATAATACACAATATGTTGTTTGTCAATAGAAAACACAACATATTGTGTATATTTTTTAAAACGTCAGAAAATGTCACTATATAAGGATTGTTTTAACAATTACTAATAAGCATAGTTCTTACTATATACCGCTGTCCTTATACAATTTATATATACGACATATTATTTTAAGTGAAATTAGTTCACTGCATTAAGGATAAAAGTTAACCTACGTAAAAAACTTCAATTATTGATTGGTATTTACTTTCACCTATTCCCTCAACTTCAAGCAATTCTTCCATATACTTAAATCCGCCAATTTCTTCTCTGTACTCAAGTATTCTATCTGCAATAACTTCACCAATCCCACTTATAGTCATCAAGTCGTCTTTTGACGCTGTATTAATATCAATGCCATATGAAGTGTCTGCTTTAATACCGACTGCGCCTGTGTCTATATGTTCATACCTAACTATAGCGAAGTTGTCGTGCATTGCACATAAGCAAATAGTTATAATTGCTATCAGTATAAGTAGATAGGCCTGTAACCTATCCTTCTTCACTTCAAACCTCTTTTACTTAATATTTCTTTTTATTTATTGCTTAAGTTTATTTAGAAACTTTAAAAAAACTTCAGGCAATTCTGAGCTAAATTCTAAATACTCACCATTAATTGGGTGAACAAAACCTAGAGTTTGAGCATGTAAACATTGCCCTTTAAGCTCTGTAATAACGGCTTTCGGTCCATAAAGCGGATCACCGGCCACTGGCTTTCCAAGGTATGACATATGAACCCGAATTTGATGGGTTCTTCCTGTCTCTAAAATTAATTTTATGTACGAAAAACCATTAAACCTTTCAATCATCTCGTAATGTGTTACTGCATTTCTTCCCTCTTGCACCACAGCCATTTGTTTTCTATCTTTATGACTTCTACCGATTGGAGCATCAACTTTACCTACATAGTCTTTAAATTTTCCGTAAACTACTGCTCTATATTCTCTTTTTATACTATGAGCCTTTATTTGTTCTGCCAAGCCGTTATGGGCTATATCACTTTTTGCTACTACTAAAAGGCCACTGGTGTCTTTGTCTATTCTATGTACAATACCCGGCCTTATTTTGCCGTTAATGCCCGATAAAGAACCTTTGCAATGATATAGTAAAGCATTTACCAATGTGCCCTCATAATTGCCTGGTGCAGGGTGTACAACCATACCTTTTGCTTTATTTACAACTAATATATGCTCGTCCTCATATACTATATCTAGTGGTATATTTTCAGATTTCACATCAATATCAGTGGGCTCAGGTATCATTATCTCTACTTTATCGCCTATTTTAGTCTTATAGTTTTTTGTAATTAATTTAGAATTAACTAGTATATTACCATTTAAAATTAAGTTTTGTATTTTAGAGCGAGTTAAATTCTCGGTGTTTTCAAAAATAAATTTATCAAGCCTTGTAATCTCGTCAACAATTATTACCCTATTATCATTCATTTTCTGCCTCACTAGCTTTCTCAAGTTCAGCTTTTTTATCATTTCTATCCATGTAAAAAATAATGTAAATAATAAAAGATATTACCCCACCTACTACCATCATATCAGCAAAATTAAAAACATAAGGAAAAAACATAACATAAATATAGTCAATTACATATCCAAAGGCAACCCTATCTACAAAATTACCAAGCCCCCCAGCAACAACACAAATTGAGGCAAACCTAGTAAAGAAATTATGATTTTTAAACTTGTACATAAAAAAAATTATTACAGCACAAGCTATAGGGGTTAAGAGTGCAAAAAACATAGCTGCACCCTCAAAGCTACCAAACACTGCACCTGTGTTCTCTAAATACCTAAGTTGCAATAAATTAGGTATCAAATCTATCACTTCAACAGGCTTAACATATGTTACAACCAATAATTTAATTAATTGGTCAATTCCAGTAAGCACTGCTATTAATATTAAAGAAAAAATAAACAAAATATCACTCCAAAAAACAAATACTTCAAGCCTGATATATATACATCACACAGCTTGTTAAAACTCGAACCAAACACGTACTAAAATCTGTGCTAATTAACTAATGCCTCTTATCTATAACACTCATTAAGCAATTGTAGTAGCATAATTTATTTTTAACTATATATAAGGACAACCTAGTTCGATTGTCCTTATAAACGTTCTCTTTTGCTGTTGAGTAATAATTATTGCAACAGCTTTTTTTATTTACGCCTAGTTCTATTAATCAACAAAATAAACTATGCTTATTATATTTCTCTATAAAGCTTTAAATTATGTATATTAATAAATTTTATCCAGTTTTGTATAAATAAACTTATCTGCGCCTTACATCAACATCGTCTCCAAATTCTAAATCGTCAAAAGCTTTAGATTTTTGCTCTATTAAAGCCTCAGGTATGTCAGCATAAGCATTAAAGTCTATCTCTTCGAATGCATCTCTCTCAAAAGCTTCTTGTTCTAGTAAATCTTGATCTTCATCTGATAACTCTGAATCTTCGCCCATGTTTTCATCTACCTCTAATGAGCCAACCTCAAAGTCGGTAAACATATCGTCTGTTATCTCTTCAAGTTCTTCCATAAACTCATCTGAACTGTCTTCAGAATAATCTATCTCTGTAATCTCATCTTCCTCTCGCCTTGTCTCAGTATTTGCAACATAACTGTCTTGTGCATTTGACTCAGCAATTGGCATTATATCCTCTATTTGAGCAGAAACAGCATTTGAGCTATCATTGGCATATTCTTCTTTTGCTTTTCTCTCGTTTATTTCATTAGTAAAATCAGGTATAGTCTCAATTGATGTCAGGTGCTTTCTATACATTTCAAAAAGCATTGCCCTAAAATCTGTAACCTCTTCTTTTACCATTTCATATTCTCTTTTTTTGTTTTCTATTTTAAGTGTGTATCCATCAATAATATCAGTTGCTTTCTTTTTAGACTCCTCAACCATTTTGTCTGCTTTTTGGTTTGCTTCTAATAATATCTCGTCAGACTTAACTTTAGCCTCTTTTAATGATGCACTACCCATTTTTTGTGCACTTAAAAGAGCTGATTTTATACCGTCTTCATCTTCACGGTAAGACTCTACTTTTCTAGCTAAAACTTGAAGTTTCTCTCTAAGTTCAGAGTTCTTGGCTACTAGCTCTGCTGTTTTTGCTTTAGCAGCTTTGCTCTCGTTTATCAGTGCTTCTACTGTCTCAACTACTTGCTCAATAAACTCGTTTACATCTTCGGTGCTGTAACCGTTAGAAGAAAATTTAGATTTTCTGAAAGTTATTTCATTTATTTCTTTTAAAGTAAGCATTGTTCAAATCCCCCAATTATATTTATTATTACTATTAACATATGTAAGCGCATACCCAGCTGTAATTAGCTTAAATGTACTTTCTACAACTTATGCTGAGTCTGTCTTTTTTAGTTATGGCAGTAATTTCATCAAAAACGAACTTTCCACTACCTCTAACTGCTATTTTATCTCCCTCATTTAATTTATATGAAGAACTATTCACCTGATTATAATTAACGTTAACAACCCCTGATAAAATTAAGTTTCGAGCTTTTTCGCGACTGGTTTTAATTAAAAAAGCGACAACACAGTCAAGCCTAACTGAGGCCACCACCCCTCTTAACTCTTTAAAAGTATGAGAATTAGGTAATGGATAAACTATATCTTCGCTAATTTTAACGCCAACTTTGCCTATTTTTTTTATGCTATGCAAAAAATAATCTATAATCTCACTTTTAACAAAAAAAACAGCTCTACCATTTTCTACTAAAATATCACCTATGCAACTTCTTTCAAGTCCTAAAGCAATAAAAGAACCCAAAAAATCTCTATGATTAAGTACATCTTCTTCTCTAAACTTTATATTCAAAGCACTTATAGGAAAATACTCATTAATATCACACAAATCACCCACAGCCATAAGCACTCGCTCTGCATCATCAAAGCCACCCCAAAAATTAACACTTACATCTCGTCTGTTTTTAAAGTAATTTTTTGCATACAAAGACTCTGCAGGGTCTAAAAAGCCCAAATATTTGGTACTTTTTCCCGATGCTCGAGCTGCATCCTCTAATCGTGACTTAAGTAAATACTCATCCATTATTAAAAATATACTCCATTGTTCTCAAACTCGTCAAAAAGCTCACTACCAGAAATTTCTACATTTGGTGGAGTGATAATAAAAGTTTTTACAGAGATTTTTTTAATATTACCGCTTTGAGCAAAGGCCACACCGCTTAAAAAATCTAATATTCTCTTTGTCTCTTCATTGTTAGTTTGCTCAAAATTTAGCACCATTGCATCGCCATTTAAAAAAGTTTCTGCCATTTCCCTTGTATCTTTTCCAAAAGACAAAGGCTTATAAACATTAATTTTAAGCTGAGATTTTGAACCTGAAAAATTGACAACATTAGCAGATTTTCTAAATAATGATGGACCTGCCTGCTTTGCCGGTTCTTCTTTATAAGAGTTTTTCCTCTCAGGAGGAACCTCTTCTATTTCTTCTTCTTCATAATCCTCTTCATCGTAATAATCGTCAAACTCTTCTTCTGACGGGTGCCACAGTTTGTTCAGTTTATCTACAAGACCTGCCATTGACATGATCATCCCTTCGAAATAAAAATATCTTAAAATCGTTTAAAATTTTAAATTTTAACTATAAATTCTGTCACCAAATAAGCCTGAGCCAATTCTTACCATTGTCGAGCCACAAGCGACAGCCTCTTTATAATCGTCAGACATACCCATTGAAAGTGTATTCATAAATACATTATCCTTTTTTTTAGTCTTAATGTCAATAAAATATTTATGCATTTGTGAAAAATGTTCATTTACGTCAATTTTATTTTCACAAATTGGTGGAATTGCCATAATTCCATCTATCTGTATCTCTTTATACTCACTAGCTTCATGAATAAACTCCCATAAATGGTTAGGATTAACTCCTCCTTTGCTATACTCACTACCGATGTTTACCTCAATTAGCACTTTTATTTTTGCATTCTCACGTTTTAGCCTTTTAGATAATTCTTCAATTTGTGAGATAGTACAAATTGATTGAATAGTACTAACTTTACCAACTAAACTCTTTATTTTATTAGTTTGCAAATTACCAATAAATTGCACATCGCAGTTATTAGTATTTATATTATTATATTTTTCACACAGTTCTTGCACTCTATTTTCGCCTATTGCTTTAACACCTAATGAAATAGCATGATTGATGTACTCTGGTTTTACCGTTTTTGTAGCAGCTAAAAAAGTAATATCTTTTGGGTTTCTGCCTATTTTTATGCAAGTATCTTCAATATCAAATAAAATTCTTTTGTAATTCTCATTAATAATCTCATATCGCTTGTCCATCGTAAGGCACACCTACACTTTCTACCAACACTTGGTCATACATGCTAATTGTATAATATGTAACTAGCATTTCTCTCTCTTCTTCACTGAGCGAAGTTTTACAAATGGCATATCCGTCAATAGTTATATCAGAAAAAATTTGTACAAACATTAAGGTGTCTCCGAAAAGAGTATAAACACCCTTAACATTTTCATATACTACATTAATTGGCTCTCCATTTTCATCTTTTTCTTCTTTTGTAATATCAACAAAATATATTGCTTCTTCAGGTACTAAAACGCCTTCATAAGCCTGAACAATCACAGATATTGCCTGTGTTCTCATCGAAACCAAACTAGGGGTTAGATAGTTGCATTTTAATACAAGGCTATAATTGCCAGACACCTCATCTTTATTAATGCTTATTATATCAGCAAGAATATTACTTATGCCAGATGAAGATATAGCTAAATCTACCTCGGTAATATTTTCAAGTTTAATTCTTTGCTGCTCGTCTATAATGCCTACTAAATACCAGTTAAAGTCTCCTGTTATTTTTCCAACTGCATTTTCTGGTGGTTGAGTAGTTTGAATATCTTCAATTTCAGCAACAGTAATATTTTCTATGTTCTCAATATCAAAAGAATTCTCGTAACCATCTAAATTCGATGAAAAATACCCACTAATAGGAGCAGCTATGTAATCTGCTCTTCCTGCTGTATTACTTTCTAGTAAAGACTGTTCTGCTAATAGCTCTTGCAACCTTTGCTCGTATACATTAATACTTTGCTCACCCGTAACAATGTCTTTTTGGCTTATATAGTACTGCAAATCTTGCTTATTGTTGTCCATTTCAATATAGTCTTGATTTTGATTATGGGCAAGGGCAGAACTTAAAAGTTGATTTATTTGAGTTCCTATTTGAAGTTCTCCTTGAGCGTAAAGTTTTTGGCTATCTATAAGCTCTCTTAAACTTACAATCTCTTGCTCTAATTTTTCTATTTGCAGCCTTATATCAACATCTTGCGAATTTTCATACACATCTGCAACAGAGGCATTTTTCGCTATCCTTTCCCCTTCAGACACATTAAAACTTAGTTCTCCCATTTTATCGTAACTTACTATAACATCTTCTCTAACCGCCCACATATTTACATCTATACTATCGTACGACTCTGAGTAAACAGCTAATTCAAAAGTATTTGGATTAGAGTTAAGTAAGACAATTTGATATATTACATATATTAATACAAGTATAGCTATAACAGCCGCACCTATTCTTCTTACTATTGGGTTAAATTGGTTCACTATGTATTCTCCTTTAAAAAATCTGTAATCATATCTTTTGACGACTCTAAAACTTTGTCAAATCCATCGTCTATATAAATCCAGTTTGCATTTTCTTCTCTTCTAAACCAAGTCAACTGCCTTTTAGCGTAGTTTCTTGTTTTAGTTTTAATATTATCTATTGCTTCATTTAGGCTCATTTCTCCTTTAAAATAAGGAAAGAGCTCTTTATACCCTATTATTTGGGCAGAGGTTATATCTTTGTTATTAGCTGATAGTTTATAAAATCTCTCAGCCTCTTTTATTAAGCCACTCTCTATCATTTTTTCTACTCTTAAGTTACTTCTATCGTATAAAAATTGCCTATCACGTGCTCCTAAGCATATTTTTAAGCAATCATATTTTGGTTCTAGCATTATACTTTGCTCTGAGAATTTTTCACCTGTAACAATGCAGTACTCTAATGCCCTAATCAACCTTTTTGTATTGTTTACATGAATTTTTTCACATGCTTTCGGGTCTAAAATTAACAGTTCTTCAAACAGTTTTTTTGCCTCACCTTTTTCTACTCTTAGCTCTAAGTCTTTCTTCACCCTTTGCTCTGCAGAGTGCTCTGTAAAATTAACTCCATACACAAGCGACCTTAAATACAAACCTGTTCCCCCTGCTAGTATTGGCACTGTTTCCATTTTGTTTATTATATTATCTGCATCAGTAACATAATCAGATACACTATAAATTTTATCAGCAGGCAAAAAGTCAATAAGATGATGTTTTACTCCACGCATCTCTTCTTCTGTAACCTTAGCAGTAGCTATGTCTAAACCTTTATATATTTGCATAGAGTCACAAGATATTATCTCGCTACCTATCATTTTTGCAAGCTCTACTGAAAGGGCAGTTTTGCCTGATGCAGTAGGCCCTACAACAGCAATAATTTTTTTCTTCAAATCGGTCACTCCCTTACAAAAATGCATCTCATTCAATCAATAACGGCTATTATAGAATTATCTATCAAACTGTTTTTCTATCTCTCTTTTACTCAAAATAACATAAATAGGTCTACCATGCGGACAATATCTAATTTCAGGATTTTCTTCTAAAGCTTTTGCAAGATGAATAATCTCTAAATCGTTAGATTTCACGCCGCCTTTTATCGCAGCTTTACACGCCATAGTATGATATAAATGCTCTAGTGCTTCTGTATCAAACTTATTTACGTTATTAATTAAATACGAACATATTTCTATAATGCATGCACCTATATCGTCGTTTGGCAATATTAGTGGAGCGGTTCTCACCAACACTGTTCCTGCTCCAAAGTCGTCAATCTCAAAGCCTGCTTTCTGAAACTGTTCAACGTTCTCGATAGCTACAGTATAGCTTTGCTTATCAAGCATTACTTTTATTGGTGTTAGCAAAGTTTGCTCATACACCTCAGTTTTATGCGACTTTAACTTCTCGTATAAAAGCCTCTCATGTGCAGCGTGTTTATCTATCATCATAAGCTTGTTTTGGTACTCAATAATAATATAAGTGTCAAAGGCTTGGCCAATCAACTTGTGTGGCTCGGCAGTAAAGTCTTCATAGCTAAGCTCTTTCTCGCATTCATCTGCTTGTTCTATTACCTCTTGGCTTATTTCAATTTGCTTTAATGCATATTCATTTTTATTTGAGATAGTTTCAGTTTTTATTGTAGGCTCATTAACAATTGCAACAGGAACTTGTGTGACAGTTTTTTCAATACTTGTAGCTACGTTTTTTATTGGTTGCACTGCTGTTGGCTCTGCAAATTTAGTCGCTTCATAAACTTTTACCTCCTGAGCTTTCGCTTCATTTACTGCTTCATTTGTTTGATATAACTTTACTGGTACAGCTTTCATCTGTGGCTGTGCAGCTTTAGTCGAAAAACTCGTTTGAACAGGAGTATCTACAGGTGCATACGGATTAATAGGCATTTTTTTAGGCTCTAAATACATCTCTTTGGGCGTATCTCTTTTAGATAACGCAGTTTTAACTCCATGATAAACAGCCTCAAAAATAGGCTTTTCATTTACAAATCTTACATCAAGCTTTGCAGGGTGCACATTAACGTCTAATAATGAGCAATTCATTTGAATATGTATAACACAAGCAGGAAACTTAGAAACGCCTAAACTACCTTTACAAGCCTCTTCAAGTGCAACCGATGCTGTTCTGCTTTTAATGTATCTTCCGTTAATAAAAAAGTTTTGCATAGTGCGTGACGCCCTAGCGGCTGAGGGTTTTGTAATGTAGCCCTTAAGTTTAATTCCAGCATAGTCGTACGACACAGGAATTAAATCGTCACAAATTTGCTTGCCAAACACTCCGTATATAGCGCCTGACAATTTATTATTGCCCGGTGTAAACAAAACCTCTTTTCTGTCTCTTACAAATTTAAAACTTACCTCAGGGTGAGACAAAGCAAGCTTGTCTACAACCGCTGCTACTGCGTTGCCCTCTGCAACGTCTTTTTTTAAAAACTTCATTCTTGCAGGAACGTTATAGAAAATATCTCTAACGATTATTGTAGTTCCATTCGGTGCACCAGTCTCGCTAATCATCTCTATGTCTCCACCGTGAGATATCAATTTCGTTCCCATATTCTGTGATTTAGTTTTTGTAACAAGCTCAATATGAGACACAGCAGAAACTGACGCCAAAGCTTCTCCACGAAAGCCTAAAGAGGCAATAGCGTCTAAGTCCTCTTGATTTTCTACTTTGCTAGTAGCATGGCGCAAAAACGCTGTAGGAACATCTTCTTTGTCAATTCCAATTCCATTATCAGAAATACGCATATAGCTTATACCACCATTTCGTATCTCTATTGTTACACTCGTAGCTTTTGCATCAATAGAGTTCTCTACAAGCTCTTTTATTACAGAAGCGGGCCTCTCTACCACCTCTCCGGCGGCAATAAGCTCTGCAACATGTTTATCTAGCACTTTGATTTTCGCCATAGCTTTCCTCTCTTTTAATCAAACTATTATACACGCAGTTAATTAACTGCAAACGCAATCAATCTTCCTTATCATTATTTTCAACATATTCTTCAATTATATATTTAGGTCTTGCTTTTACCTCGCTGTAAATCTTACCTACATAAGTTCCAACAACCCCTAAACAAAGCATTTGTATTCCACCTAACAACCAAATTGACATAACTATGGCTGTCCAACCGCTAACAGCACTTCCTGTTATATAAGAAACAAAAGCATAAATCAACCCCAAAATACTAGAGGCAGATATAATTATACCAAAAGAAGAAATCATTTTTAACGGTTTCACACTAAACGAGGTAATACCGTCAACAGCAAAATAAAGCATTTTTTTAAAAGGATATTTTGACTCTCCAGCAAACCTCGCTTTTCTGTTATAATAAACATAGTCACTATTAAAACCAATCAAAGGTACTATTCCTCTTAAAAATAAGTTTACCTCTTTATACTCTGCCAATGCTTTTAAAGCCTTGTTGCTCATTAGCCTATAATCTGCATGGTTATAAACTATATCGGCACCTAAAAAACTCATCACTTTGTAAAAAAAGCTTGCAGTACCTCTTTTAAACGCTGTATCTTCGTCTCTTTGATTTCTTACGCCGTAAACTACTTGTGCTCCTTGCTCATATTTGCATATAAAATCATCTACTGCATTTATATCATCTTGCAAGTCTGCATCCATACTTATCGCACAATCGCATTTGTCTTTTATCTGCATAAGTCCAGCTAAAAGAGCATTTTGATGTCCCCTGTTTTTAGACAATTTCAAGCACTCAATAAACTTATATTCTTGAGAATACCCAACAATCAAACTCCATGTTTTATCTTTGCTTCCGTCGTCTACGAACAAAACTCGGCTGTCTTCACTTATTTTTTCATTTTTTACAAGAAAATTATACTTATCTATTAATCTTTTTACAGTCTCGCTTATAACTTCTTCTTCATTATAACACGGAATTACAAAGTAAAGTTTAGTCATAAACTACCTCTTTCTTCTTAAAAATCCTTTTTCAGTTTTTTTTCTAAAACCGCTGTTTGTATCTTTTGAGTAAAACGAAAAAGGTTTTATTTTTCTAAGCTGTGCAAAATCTTCAACACCTCTTAATGTTCTTTTTTCTGACACTTTAAAAGCAATTACATAAACAATATAAATCATTATACAAATAATGGTTACAACCATTCCTAAATCAAGTCCAGGTGTTGTATAATTAAATTCAATCATTATATTTTCTCCCTCAGACACAAGCACAGACATAAATCCTATATTCGTCTTTAAAATTCTTGTGTTAAACCCATTTACATTAGCAGACCAACCATCTTCTAAAGGAATACTAAAAAACACAGCTGTATCTTGTGGTGCGTCTATTATTGCCCTAAATCCATTATTAGTATATTCAAAACTTTCTGCCGAAATTTCAGCTCTTGCTATACAATCTTCAAAATAAGCTTCTTCTGTATAATCTGCATCTTCTAAATTATACTCTGGTAAAACCGCGCTCCAAATACTAACATCATCATCTGGAATAATTGCAGTTTTAAGCATTAATTCTTCTCTTTGCCCATCGGATAAAGTGTCTGCTTTTGATTTTGTTATATAACTGTCGTAAGTAAAGCCCATTGGTATATAATACTCATTTTGCCATATATCAAACCCATTTGCATTTCCATAATAAGCAAAGCCAGGCATTGCAGGTGTTTCAAAATTTTCTCCAGCAAAATAGTCGGTGTCGTGGTCATCATCAAAAAGCCATTTTACAGATGTAAGCCCTCTTAGTGCATGGTGGCTCGTGTCTGCTCTTGAACCTACGTCTCTTTGCACCCCTATATAATCGTAAAACTCCATTACCGAGCCCGGAACCACACTGTGAAAAGCCTGAATTGTCGATATTTTCCAAAACATACCAGAATTATCAAGCGAGCTGTAAAAGTCGCTTCTCTCATCATCAGCAATTTCTATAGGCAAATCTACACCCTCGTTTAATGCGTAAGGTATTAAATGATTATAAGGGTCGTCTGATTGCGCTTTACCTATTGTGATAAAATACATTCCATATATAACTGATATTATCGAAACAAAGAAAATACAAACATTTTTTAAGTTTTCTTTTTTTACATACACAAACATAAATATCATAACGGCAAAACAAATTAAAGCAATAGCAACATATGCCCAAAACCTAGTAGGGTAATCTGCTAATCCAAAAACAAGAACTTCTTCACTGTTTTGTGTCTCCATATCGGGCATAAATCCAATAAGAACAGATATTGCTACAGTAATTGAGAAGCACAATTTTATAGACTTACCCCAATTAGTTTTACTGCTCTCTAAACTCATAATAGTAGCTAAGGCCATTATGAGAGTAAGCATATAGTACCAACGTGCATAATAAGCTGCATTAAAAAATTGAAATGAGGAGTTCAGCCCGGGAATTAGAGCAAAAAAGAACAAAACAATCAACAATGTTTTAAGCCAATGAGCTCTATCTCTATTAAGCCAAGCAACCACTCCTGTCATTCCAAAAAGAGGCAACCATGCCCCTAACGAAGCCCACTTTGATTGTGAGTCAGGTGTAAAGTTAGGTCTTGCAGCCAAATCTGGCGGAAAGAAAAAGCTTTGAATTATATGAACATACCTCTGTGTATTGCTATATACAAGTGCGTCCCAACCCATTATTATGTTATCTACTCTATTGTTTTGCGACACTGCCAATATAGCTGGAATCAATAATATGCACGAAAGCCCCAAACCTAACACGGCCTCAAAAGCTAAGAAAAGAAAATTTTTTATTGTTATTCTGTAGCTTTTCATAAAAAGCCTAACAAAAAAGTATATGACACAAAAAGTAACTTGCCCTACAAAAAAGTAATAGTTTACAAAACAATTTGCAAACACAGCTAAAGCAAAAAGCCCCCTCTTACCCGTATCCATATACTCATCAAGTGCAGCCAAAATAAGAGGAAAAAATATTAATGACTCATGAAAGTTGTTGAAGAAAATATTATAAATAGAATATCCTGAAAACGCATATAAAAGCGCTCCAATAATAGCATAATCTTTTACTTTTACATATCTATTAAGGTAAATAAATGCAGTTAGAGTAGCACATCCAAATTTTAATATTAAAAGTGGGCCCATCAAATGCTCTATCATTCCATTAGGAAAAAACAAGGTTATTAAGAAAAACGGGCTTCCAATCAAAGAGAAAGCATATGAGCCTATGAAGCTTGCTCCTAAATCTGTATACTGATTCCACCCCCAACGACCATTTGTAATAGCATCATGCGCTATTTGATAAAACGGTATTTGTTGTACATTAAAATCTCCGTAAAAAAGAAACCTTCCGCCATCTCTTATAATAAAGGGTATAAACATAATAAAGGACAATGCTATACCAAAAATAAATGCTCTAAAGTAATAATTGTTCTTTTTTATCAAAGAAACTACTTTGTTGTCCATTTTATGCCCCCTCCTTTCAATTTACAATTTTGTTTATTATAAAGTCAAATAAATAATGTCACCAATATAGTTTTTGCTTTGACTAGCATATCGGTTATTTATTATACCATAGTTTACCACATTATCACTATAGAAAAAAGTATTTTTTGAAAAAAACTTAAATATGAACATAAAAATGGTGTAACTCAGTCAATAAACTTCATTACACCAAAATATTTTTATACTGTTTGACACTGTTCTAACGTTTCAATTTTACTTTCTTTTATAGATTTTGCCTTAATTCCACCTACAGCTTTTTTGCAGAATCTTGCAGCAAACCCTGATAAAATTAACACAAAAACACCGCTAACAAATACTACTAAGTCAGGTGATACATTTGGCATGTCGAACAACCTACCATACAAAATTTGCCCTAAAGGGTCGCAAAAACCAGCTAAAATTGTAACGCAAGACATTATTTTGCCTAGCATTTTAGGAGGGCTTATTTTTTGTATAAATGAATGCATAAGAATATATATAAGTGCATTAGCAACCATTAGTAATAACACCAAGCCACAAAGTATAACAAATGATATAACCCCTGTAGCAATATAAAGTGCTAATCCCATTAACGCTAGAATAATACCCGAAGCAATATAAATATAACCACAATTTCTAAACGCTAATTTATTAGGAAAAATAAATAGGATGGTTCCTGCTCCTAATGAGCCTATACTTGCTACAGCACTTATTGTGCCATAAAATTGTGAAGGTAAATCTAAATAGATGTTAACAATAAAAGGAAGACCTATAGATACTATGGATGTAATGCTAAGTCCTGCTAGTGCTACACAGCAAAGAAACCTAAATAAATATTTGTTTTCTTTTATTAAAAAGGCAAAACTCTCTTTAACGCTATAACTTTCTTTTTGCTCACTTTCACCGACACTTAGGCTTATTTTTGGTATTTTCATAAAGCACTCAATCACTGCACATACAAAAAATATTGCTCCGCCAATATATAACACAATTTCTATCGGAGCTATGCTATATATAACCCCAGCTAAAACAGGTCCTAGAACTCTTGCTAAAGAGTTAATTCCTGAAGTTAGCGAATTAGCTTTAACTAGGTAATTAGGTTCTACTAAATATACAAGCGAGGAGCTTACCGAAGGAGCGTACATAGACTGTATTGTTGACAAAATGAATTTTGTAACACCTATAATTATTACGACACCTAAGTCAAAGCCTATTATTGCAATAGTGAAAATTAAAGCACTGGTAATAAAATCAAGCGTCACCATAATCTTCTTTTTTGAAAATTTGTCTGCCATTATTCCGCCTATTGGCCCTGCTATTGCCCAAGGCAATGCAGATATTGCAGTAATTGTTCCAAAAATAGCAGCAGAACCGGTGGCATCTAATAAATATAAAGTTAGTGAAAAACCTACAATTGAGTTACCAATAATTGATACCACTTGCCCGAACACCAATATAATAAAGTGTGCAGAAAAAGCTTTCTTGCTCATAATATCATCTCTCTTTCAAAATTTATATATTACTGTTTTATAACTTAAAATCAATTTTTTATTTATACTTGATTTATCTGTGTTACTATAATATAATAAACATTATTATATTACAACAGTCAATTTATATATAAACGTCTAATTTTAGACATTTGTTTATATATTGTATGGAAAGTAGGTAACTCAGTGGCAAATAAAAGAACTGCTAAGACAAAAAAAGAAATTAAACAAGCATTTATTGAGCTTCTTTCAAAAAAAAGCATACATAAAATAACTGTTTCTGAAATAGTAGAACTGGCAGAAGTTAGCAGGGCAACATTTTACTTACACTTTGAAGATGTTTACAGAGTTTATGACACTATAGTACAAGATATACTTGAGGATTTAAGAGCAAGGTTTGAAAACACAAAAAAAGAAAACAGCAGAGAAACATTAATAAACAGACTTCGTTCTAGTACAAATTATATATCAAAAAACAAATTGCTTTTTTATAATATGATGCAAAACGGTGACATGTTATCAAAGCTTCACAGCGGTGCAGTATATATTTTTTTAAAAGAATTTTACCCAAAAGAACAAACTACATATGGACAAATTGAAGTTAATTTTGTAGCTTGGGGCTTAATTGGTGCAATAAATGACTGGATAAGAAACCCAAACGGAGTATCAGAAGAACAATTTAATACGATATTTATGCACATTTTGGCAAGATTTATACCAGAAGCACAATTAGAATGAGTAATATTAACATAATATATTGCCATTTTCACATAAAATTCATTTAGAGTTCTTTAAATTTTCTTATGTGTAAATTATACTTAAGTCAAAATAGAGAAGGAATAATACTATTTACTATTTATAGGGTAAAAAAAAGCCTTCATAATACGCACATATCTTTTCCCAATATATTTTTACTCTATAGTTAGTTTTATCAAGTAAAGCAAAGTGTTTTACCCACTAAATATAAACAATTAAGTACGAGAGAGGATTTTTAAAATGACAAAAATTTTAATAGTTGATGACGACAAAAACATATGCGAGCTTCTAAGGCTTTATATTGAAAAAGAGGGATTTGAGGCAGCTATAGCAAATGACGGTAAAATGGCTATAGCTTATTTCAACTCATTTAACCCTGATTTAATTTTACTTGATGTAATGCTACCTGAGCTAGACGGTTGGCAAGTTTGTCGTGAAGTTAGAAAAACTTCAAATTGCCCTATTATTATGCTAACAGCAAAAGGCGAAGTTTTTGACAAAGTTTTAGGTTTAGAACTTGGTGCAGACGACTATGTTGTAAAACCTTTTGAGTCTAAAGAAGTTCTTGCCAGAATTAACGCCGTATTAAGGCGTTCAGGCAAAAATGACAACGACTGCAATAAAGAGGTTGTTTTTGAAAATTTATCTATTAATTTAACCACTTATGAGCTTAAAGTTAATGGAGTTCAAGTAGATACTCCACCTAAAGAAATGGAGCTTATTTTCCATCTTGCATCTAACCCTAACAGAGTTTTCACAAGAGATCAATTATTAGATGAAGTATGGGGATTTGATTATTATGGAGATAGTAGAACTGTTGATGTTCACGTAAAAAGATTACGCGAAAAATTAGAAGGTGTTTCTGCTAAATGGGTACTAAAAACTGTTTGGGGTGTTGGATATAAATTTGAAGTTAAAGATTGATTTCTAAATTTAAATTCAGCAATTATATTTAATTTAGAAGTAGCTATTGTTTTATCTTTAATGCAAACTAGTTAGTAAGCGGAGCATAGTTAACCTGAAAGGTAAGTGAGAAGTCTTTGAAAAAATCATTATTTAAAAAATATTTAATAATAACTATGTCCATTATTATGGCTAACTACGTGGTTTTTGGAACTGTTATGATGATGTTTTTTGCAGGACAGTGGCAAGAAGAAAAACAAGCTTTGCTTACAAAAAATGCTTCTTCAGTAGCTAATTTCACGTCGGCTTTTACCGAATTAAGTGAAATAACAGGAAAGCATGTACTTGATGTAAACAGTTTAGCCGTTTTTTTAACTACGCTTGCAAGAAACATGGACGCTGATATTTATGTTACAGATTTAGAAGGAAACAGATTAATAGGGGTTTATCCTAATAGTCAAATGAAAGCCGAGGATTTGTCTGCAGTGTCTGCTGAGCAAGTTGAACAAGCGGTGTCTGGCTTTTATGAAGAGCGCGGAACGTGCGGTGGAGTGTATCCTACAGACTATTATAATATTGGTGTTCCTTTTACAGTAACTAACTCTACAGGAGTAGAAACGGTTGCAGGTGCAGTTTTTGCTTCCACAAATGTCTCTGGAATTAACACTTACATGCTAGCAATTTTTCAGATATTTATTTTAGCCATGATAGTTACCTTAGCTATTACTTTTTTAATTGTATGGGCTTTTACCTACAGAATGATTAAACCTTTGAGACAAATGTCAAAAGCTGCAAAATCTTTTGGTAGCGGAGACTTTTCATCAAGGGTTGCCATACAAAGTAGTGACGAAATTGGTGAGTTGTCTCTAGCTTTTAACAACATGGCTAACTCTCTTTCAAATAGTGAAGGAATGAGGCGGAGCTTCATTGCTAATGTTTCACATGAGCTAAAAACACCTATGACAACAATAGGGGGATTTATAGACGGTATTTTAGATGGCACTATACCGCCAGACAAACAAAAAACATATTTAAAAATAGTATCAGACGAGATTAAAAGGCTATCTAGACTTGTAAAGTCAATGCTCGATTTATCTAGAATAGATAGTGGAGACATGAACCTTAATCCAGTTAAATTTAACCTTACAGACAAAGTTTTCTCTACCTTATTATCATTCGAAAATAGTATAGAAAATAAAAAAATAGAAATTTTAGGTCTTGAAGACGCCCCTCCTTTAAGTGTTATGGGCGACCAAGATTTATTGCACCAAGTAGTATATAACTTAATTGAAAACGCTGTAAAATTCACTAATGAGGGTGGTTTTATAAAATTTTACTTAACCGACACCTTTGACAGGGTTTGCGTAACTATTGAGAATAGTGGAAGAGGCATTGACGGCGATGAATTGCCTATGATTTTTGATAGATTTTATAAAACCGACCGTTCAAGAAGCGAAGATAAAAACGGCATGGGGCTTGGCCTTTATTTAGTAAAAACCATCATAAATTTACATGGCGGAGACGTAAACGCAGGCTCTACACCAAATCTTAGCACGAAATTCGGCTTCTTTATACCTAAAGAAGAGCAGAAGAAAAAACTTACAAACAACTCAGTGATAAATTTAAATTCATCAGTTGATATAGATATTCAAGAAGTAGAATGAAAGGGTGATGAAATTGAATAACTTTGACGACAAAACACTAAACGAAGATAACAATTTAAACGCACAAAAAAATGATGAAACACCGAGCGATAATACTACCACTCAAATCGATACAAACAATGATAGTATCACGCAAGCTCCTACCTATTTAGCTTCTTCATACAATAATAATGACGGTGAAAAAGATAGCAACACAGCTAATACTAACGATGATGTTAATAATTCTTTTCAAACACAATCTAGTACTATAACACAGGCTCCTAACTATACACAAAAAGTAGATATTCCTACTTACAATACTGTTCAACAAAGTTCTGTTACTAATTTTGAAAGTGACTCATCTTTTACTGAACAAACCGTTGAGAGCTATAGCGCAACCCCACCTGAAACGCAAAGCATTCCATCAGACAATCCACAAAACCTTGATTATAATAAACCTGCCCTTAATAACACTAATGATAGTGCACCTGCTTTCTATAGCGGTCAAACGCCTTCTTATACCACACCACAAAACGTAACCTCTTACAATAACTCACAGGTGCCTAGTTTCCCTCAAGCAGAGCAAACTACTACCGCTTACAACGGCACTCCTCAAACCCCTAGCTACTCTCAAGCAGAACAAACTACTACCGCTTACAACGCAACCCCATATATACCAAACTCACCTCAGGGATATAACAACCCCCAAGTTTACCCATATAACCATGTTCAAAACCCTACACATAGCATACCCAATTATCAACAACCGAATAACACTACACAATACACAGGACAACAACCAGGTATGCCTATTAGTCAAGCTATGAATCAATCCCCTTATATACCCCAACAGAATCCCTCACAAAATGCTTATGCCCCACCCCATCAAAATCATATGCAACATGGGCACTTGCCGCCTCCTAACTATGGTGGATATCCAAATGCTAACTTACCAAATGGAATGCCCACCTACCCCTCATATGTTAAGCCACCAAAAAAACCTATGAGCAAAGGAGTTCTCGCATTAATAATCGTTGGTAGCGTTCTTGCTTTTTTATCTATTTTTGGATTTATGCTTGTTTTTTTAATCGGTGCATTTAGCTCTTTATCACAAACTTCTACAATTACCCCTAATCCATATGAGTATGAAGAATTTTTTGATGAATACGAAGACTATTTTGGAGGCGACGGCGGAGAATTTGGCGGTTTTGGCGAAGATGACAATGATGAAAGCAACCCTTTTATTTCTCCTTGGATAGAACAACCTGATCAAGGTGAGGGTGTTGAAATTATCGAACCTGACAATATACCTGACATTAATGTGCCTAGCAACTCAGATGGTATCACTCTAAATGGTATTCCAAGAACTGGAGAGCTAAGCCCTGAAGAGGTATATGACAAAGTCTTAAGTTCAACTGTATCTATACGCGCAGAAATACACTATAACGAAGGAACAGTTGAAGAGAGTATGGGAACAGGTATTTTTATAACTTCTGATGGATTTATTCTAACTAACAGTCATGTTATAGGCAATACAAAAAAAGCTTATATTGAAATAACTACAAGCAATGGTGAAATTCACCCTGCTGTAACTGTAGGTTATGATAAAGGCACAGATTTAGCTGTTTTAAAAATAGATGGCAATGGATATGATGCCGCAGAATTAGGCTCATCTGACGATATTGAAATTGGCGACTGGGTAATGGCTTTAGGCAACCCTGGTGGAGAAGGATTCTCAGGCTCACTAACCAGAGGAATTATTTCAGGAATAGACAGAGCTGTAGGATATCAGTCTGCAGAAACTATGCCGTATATTCAAACCGACGCAGCTATTAACCCTGGTAATTCAGGTGGACCACTTGTAAATATGTATGGGCAAGTAATAGGAATTAACACTTCAAAAATAGTAGCAGAGTACTTTGAAGGTATGGGCTTTGCAATACCAACTTCTGCCGCTAAAGAAATTGTGGATGACTTGCTCGAAAATGGATATGTATCCGGTAGAGTAAGGCTTGGTATTACAGCCAGAAATATAGACACTACTACTGCTATGTTCAACCAAATTGAAGGTGGCATCGAGATAGTTGATATCGCTGAAGATAGTAGCTTTGCAGGTACTAAGGTACAAGTAGGAGATATTATCACTGCAATAGACGGAGAAACAATATACGAAATGACTCATCTCTCTGAAAAGTTAGTAGAATACAGCCCAGGAGACACCATTGAAGTAACCCTTTTAAGAACGGGAGAACAAGGTAGCGAAGAAATTACAGCTAAAATTGTTCTTTTAGAAGATAACGGTCAAACTCAAGAATAGATATAGTGAGTGCCCCCCTTAAAACTAACACAAATTAAGGGAAAAACCATAAATTAAAACTTTTTCACTTAATCTATAGGATTTTCTAAGTTGATTTATTTTTTTCCAACAATTTCTAAATAAATAAGAGGCAAATCTAATACAATTTTGTACTAGATTTGCCCCTTTTATTATGTGTTAACTCAAACATTTTGATATATTAGCATACTACACATTATACTTTTTCTTAAGAATATCATGCACCCATACAGCCCATTCATACTCTACATCAATATCACTTAAAGAAGGATAGTCTTTTATTATAAGAGAATTTTTTGCATAAGTCTCAAAACAGTTAAGCATGTTGTTTGCTCCACCCTCTATAATCTTTTTGTCACCTGTTGGCATTATTAATTGTATGTCAACAGGGCTATAAAAGCATACTTTTTCTCCATAAAGCTCCGATAAATACTTGCTTCCGTAAAGTTCAGGTTGGTCAAATTGCAAAACATCTACATTCACCTCAATAAGGTCAGGGATTATCTCTGTTAAATTTCCACATGAGTGCAAGAAGAAGTCCATCGAGTTTTTATGACACGCCTCGGCTAGTTTAGCATACGCAGGCTTAAATATCTCTCTAAATGCTTTTGGATTTATAAACAAAGTATGTTGCATGCCCCAGTCATCAAACATTATCATACCATCAACACCTTTTTGAGAACTAACCTCAATTGCCTCTTTGCATAGAGCTACTACTTTTTCTAATAGTTTTCTTATATTGTCCGCATCAGTAACCGTGTCCATAAGTGCATTCTCCATAAGCCTTAAATCTCTTAAAGTAGAAAATACAGCTGCTGGAAAACCAGCTAAAACATATTTATCACTGTTTTTATAGTATCCATCTGCAACTTTGTTGACAAAGTCATAATCTAATTTAGGCATTTCATAACTATCTAGCAAATCCCAATCCTCTTCTAATGCACCTTTTACACATTCACCCTTCGTTTTGCCTTCTAGCCTTCCGTAAATATTACCAAAGTCATCTAGTCTTACTTCTCCATTAAAATTAGGTACTTGATTTAATAGTTCAGGGTATTTCCCCCACTCCTTGTAACCTTCAGTGCCTTTTTTTACAAGTCTTATCGAAGAAACTCGTTGAATATCACTAAGACTATCATCGAGCATATCCATTGCGGGTCTAGGTGGGTTTTCATGATTTATAGCCATTTTTACGATTTGTTTACTATTCAAAATAATCAGTCCTTTTATAATTATTTATTATTTTTCTCGTACTATCTCTGTCCAATATCCATCTGGGTCACTAATAAAATAAAGTCCCATATCTGTATTTTCATAACAAATACAACCCATCTCTTTATGCATATCGTAAGCTGCCTCGTAATCTTTAGTGCTAAAGCATAGATGTATCTCATTCTCCCCCAGATTATATGCATGTGTGTGGTCTTTAAGCCAAGTTAACTCTAATTTATGCTCAGAAACGCCATCACCCATATAAACCAGAGAGAAATTGTCATTATCACTTCTTCTTACAATTTCTAACCCTAAGGCTTTTTGATAAAATTCAATACTCTTTTGCAAGTCTGCCACATTTAAATTGTTGTGTTTGAATGTAAATTGCATATATCTTACCTCTCTTTTTTTGTTACTATTAGTTATACTTTAGCTTAATTATACAACTAAAACAAGTTATTAACAATAGTTATTTGCTAAAATATTATTAACAAGTAAATATATCAAAAATATTTTAACTCAAAAAAGCTTTTTCTTTTAACCTTAACATAATTTGCTGCTAAGTATTCTACATTTAATACTTAGTATTAAGTTTTTTT
>CAYJEZ010000026.1:0-23281 GCA_964369215.1 uncultured Eubacteriales bacterium | reverse complement strand
TTAAAGAAGACAATGTGCTTATTAAAGATTATATAAGAAAAACTTTGTCAATATCCGCTAAAACAATGACAAAGCTTAAACCAAACGGAATATTTTTAAACGGAGCACACGCAAGGGTTGTAGACTTTATGAATAAGGGCGATGTGCTTGAGCTTTTATATGAAGACAAAAAAGAGACAAGCTACGAGGCAGAGGACATTCCACTAGACATAGTTTATGAAGACGATAATTTTCTTTTATTAAACAAGCCCCCTTTTATGCCTGTTTACCCAGCTGGCGAGCATATGAAGGGCTCTTTGCTCTCTGCCTTTGCAAACGTTTATAAAGACATAGTTTACAGACCAATTTACAGGCTAGACAGAAACACAAGTGGCATAGTTACACTAGCTAAAAACAGGGCTTCTGTAGCCTCGCCTATCATAACAAAGGTTTATTTGGCAGTTTGCGAGGGAATAATAGAAAAAAGTGGCGTGGTAACCTCGCCCATCGGGCTTTTAGAGGGTAGTAGAATTATACGCACCACAGGGCACGGAAAACACGCCCACACCGAGTACGAGCCAATAGCTTGCGACGGCAAACACAGCCTAGTAAAAGTAAAAATTTTAACAGGCAGAACCCACCAAATTAGGGTACACATGTCATCAATTGGCCACCCACTAGCAGGAGACGACCTTTATGGTGGCAGCACAGAGCTTATAAACAGGCACGCCTTGCACTGCTATGAGGTGGAAATAAAATGTAGTGCTATGGGTATTGACCAAATATTTAAAGCTGAAATTACTAATGATATCAAGAATAGTTTTAACAAATTGTTTCAATGAGAGTTATCAGTAAAGTTTTTTGTTTCATTTACTTTTTTTAAAGTCAACTCATACATTAATAGCATAATTATTACAAATAATCCAATAAAAACAGGGTATAAGCTAAAACTTATTTCTCTGCCTACTACACCAAAAATAGCTGGCATAATCAGCGTTCCTGTGTAAGCAGATGCCATTTGCACACCAGTAATTGCTTGTGAGTTTTTTGCTCCGAAATTGTAAGGAGTAGAATGTATAAGGCAGGGGAAAACTGGTGATGAGCCAAAACCTATTAAAGATATTCCGACAAATGCCATAATCTCGTTTGAATTCATAAATAACACAGCTACCCCAATAGCCATTATTATTGAACCTGTTCTAATCATTTGTTTATCATTGTATCTCATCGCAAAAAAACCACATATACCTCTGCCTATTGTAATTCCTAGGTAGAATAATGCAGCGAAGCCGGCAGCAATTTCAGGCGAAACCCCACGATTATAAACTAGATAACTGCTTGCCCATAAGCCAGTTATTTGCTCTACAGCACAAAAACAGAAAAAAGCAAATGCTATTTGTTTAACTCCTTTTATACTAAAAACTTCTTTCATACTCAGGCTTACAGTTTCTTCTTCTTTTAATCCTAGGTCATTTTCAGAGCCCGATTTTCTTTTCCAAATTGGGCTACTAATGAAAATAACTACAGAAAGAGCCGCTTGAATTACAAATAAAATAACATAGCCTACTCTAAAACTTAAGTTGTTAGTTAGTGCCATTCCCATTATATAAGGGCCTAATGTAGCTCCTGCACCCCACATACAATGAAGCCAACTCATATGTTTACTCTCAAAATTAATCGCCACGTAGTTGTTCAGTGCGGTGTCAACACTTCCCGCTCCGAGTCCATAAGGCACAGCCCACAAGCAAAGAATTAACAAATTAGGGCTGGCAGAAAAACCTAATAATGAGATTGCAGTAACCAAAACACTAAAAGCAGTTACTTTATGTACACCTAGTTTGCTAATCAATTTACTGCTGTTTAGGCTAGAGATAACTGTGCCAGCTGAAATAATTATTGTAACAATGCCCATACTAGAAACAGGCACACTAAACTCCTCGCTTACAACAGGCCAAGCCGAGCCTAAAACTGCATCAGGTAAACCAAGGCTTATAAAAGAAATATAAATGATTGCTAATAATAAACTTACCATATTGCCTCCTTAATAATTTTCTGTTATAATAATATCTCATAATAAGTAATAAATCTATGATAATATCGTATTTATATATAAAAATATCGCCAAAGAGGTTTATGATGAACAAAAACTCGTGTAACATAGTGTTAGATAACTCTAACAGAGAATTAAATAAACAAGGAACACAGTCATTTCCTGTTGCTATATATAATGATGACTTAAAAGCTGAGGCTGTTCCATACCATTGGCATGAAGAAATAGAGCTTATTGTTGTTTTAGAGGGTGAAATGGAAATAGTGATAGAGCTTGAGAAATTTATTCTTAAACCGAAAGAGGGTATTTTTATTAACTCAGGAAGGCTTCACTCTTGTGTGAATTATAAGAATTCTAATTGCATTATTAAGTCTTTTGTATTTCATTCAAGGTTTCTTTATGGTGAGCAAAGTAGTGTGATGTATCAAAAGTATTTTCATGCTTTTTTGCAAGAAACTGCGGTGAATTATCATTTTCTAAATATAAAAGAATGTGAAATAGTTTTAAATGCTTACGATGTATTTTCTAAAGAGAATTATGCTTTTGAGTTTAAATTAAGAAGCATATTATCTGACGTTTTAGTAGCAATTATTGATGAATGTGCAGAGTTGATTTCAAGCGCAGACAATAAAATATTAAAACAATTAAATAGATGTAAAAAAATGATGGCATATATTCATAGTAATTATAACTCGGAGCTTTCTTTAATAGATATTGCAAAGAGTGCAAATATTAAAGAAAGTGAAGCGCTTAGATGTTTTAAAACTGTTTTAAGTACTTCACCAATAAAATATTTAAAGAATTTTAGAATTGAACAAGCTGCAATACAGCTTAAAACCTCCACTTCACCGATAATTGAAATAGCTTTAGATTGTGGCTTTACCGAGATAAGTTATTTTTCAAAAAGTTTTAAAGAGGTGTATGCAGTTACGCCGACAGAATACAGAAAACAACATTTTATTAAAGGTCACATGATGACTGCATGAAAGAACAATGTTGAAAGGAATTAAAATTATGCCTGCTCAAATTACACATTATTTGCACGGAAAAAAAGTTTTAGCTAATATTAAAGCATTAAAACTAAGTAAAACAGAGATAGACTTGCCAGCATTTTTTATGGGCACACAGGGTCCAGACTTCTTTTTCACTCATAGATATTTTCCGTTTATGACAGGGGAGAGTATTTCAAAATATGGGGGAATAATTCACAGAGCTAACCCTGTTGAAACTATTTTGTTTATGAAAAATTTTGTAGATAAGAAAGATGAGCTACTGTTATATTCATATTTTTATGGTTTTTTATGTCATTACAGTATGGACTCAGTATGCCACCCTTACATTGACAGCACTGCAAAAAGATTAGCAGACGACATGCAAGATAAAGATATAATGCATGCTGAAATTGAGTCTGCAATTGATTTTATGCTAAATAACAGAGAAATACAAAGCTTTTATAATGGAATGAGTTATAAAGCTTTAATGCCTACAAACAATAGATTAAGGTTGTTATTATGCGATTTATATTTTGAATTAATAAAAAAAATTACAGATTTAGAAATATCTAAAAAGCTTATTATGCAAACATTTAGTGATTGTAGATTTGTATTTTCTACGCTTCAAGATAGAACAGGAATAAAAAGAAGAATGCTTGATAAAATAGAAAAAGGCAAACCTCATAAACTTTCTAGCCACATATTGCCTATAAAGATTGATAACATTGATTATTTGAATGAGGCTAATAGAGAGTGGGAGAAAGGTGGAGAGACATCTAAAGCTAGTTTTTTTGAGCTGTTCGATTTATCAATAAACAGAGCTTTAAGGCTAATATCAAGATATAATGTACTTGACGAAAAAGAGTTTATTTTAATTACAGAAAATGAGAGTTTTTAATTTTTGCAAATAAAAAAAGAGCCTTAAAGGCTCAATTTTTATTTTGGGCTACTCAGTACTTAAATTAGATAGCACGAGTAACTTTACCTGAACGTAGGCAACGAGTACAAGCGTATACACGTCTTGGTGTACCGTCTACTATCGCTTTAACGCGTCTGATGTTAGGTTTCCAAGTTCTGTTAGAACGTCTGTGTGAGTGAGAAACTTTTATTCCGAAAGAAACACCTTTTCCGCATACTTCACATTTAGCCATTTTGGTCACATCCTTTCTAAGTGAAAGCATTGAAAGTAATAATTCAAACATATATATTACATCTATTTCACAATGCTATTTATTTTAACAGATATTAGAGAAAAAATCAAGTTTTTTTTATTTTTTTTAAAAGTAATTGTAATTTTATAGTTTTTATATTATAATAATTTAGATATATTAAATTGTTAATTTGAAATTAATTTATTTTTAACAAGTTTAATGTAAATTATTTTACAGCATTAAAATTACTTTGTGAGAACCAAAACAAAAATTATATTATAATTATTGTTCGTTTTGTAAAATTATTTTCTTACTTTTTTATTTGTGCTAATATATTTATTTTAAGAGAGCAGAAAGGATTGTCATTGTTATGCTTTTTAATCAATTACAAGTTTTGTTTCAAGGTGGTTCAATTGATATTGTTTCAGTTATTGTTCAGTTATTAGCTATTTTATTTGTAATAGCTTTTATATTGCCTTTTCATGAGTATGCACATGCTTTGATTGCGTACAAACTAGGAGACATGGGGCCTAAATACGACAAAAGACTAACTCTTAACCCAATAGCTAGCATAGACCCCTTCGGTAGTTTAGCACTTCTTTTATTCGGTTACGGTTGGGCAAAACCTGTTATGGTTAACCCAAGAGCATTTAAAAACCCAAAAAGAGATATGGCTATAGTAGCTGCCGCAGGGCCTATTTCTAACTTGTTAGCAGGTTTTGTTGGTTTACTTTTAATGAATATTATAGTACTTTTTCCATACAATCAAGTTACTTACTATTTTATTTTATTTTTAAATTACTATGTTGTAGTAAATGTTTCACTTGCAACATTTAATTTAATTCCAATACCTCCACTAGATGGCTCAAGAATTGTGGCTGCATTTTTAAGTGACTCTGCATTAAGAAAATACTATGGTTTTCAAAATTATTTCTTTATGATTTTCTTTGTTTTAATGTTTTCAGGTATTTTAAGTGTGCCACTTAATTTTGTAAGTAGCTTTTTATTAAACGGAATGGACTTTATTGCCGGTCTTCCATTTGTGTTTTTTCAATAGGTTGATATGAGCGAACAATTATTATATAAAACAGAAGCTTTTGAAGGGCCTTTAGACTTACTACTTAGCTTAATAGCTAAAAATAAACTTAATATTTATGATATACCAATAGCTTTTTTAATAGAACAATATATAAGCCAAATAGAACTTATGCAAGCCTCTAATATGGAAGTAGCGGCAGAATTTTTAGACATGGCGGCAAGGCTTGTTCATATTAAAAGTGTCTCTTTACTTCCAAAGCATGAAGAAGAGGAAGAAGAGTTAAAGAGAGAGCTTACAGGTAGCCTTTTAGAATATAGGCTTTGTAAAATAATGGCTGGCAAGCTTATGCAGATGTACAGCAGTGACAAATTGGTAAAAAAAAGCGAGAAAATAAGTATTGATAATCGCTACACAAGAATTCATCAAGCTGATATTCTAACAGCTTATTACTTTAGTGCTGTTGGTAGAGGAAAAAGGTTTTTACCTGCTCCTCTTGAGAAGTTTTCAGGGATAATATCTCATAGAGTGGTTTCAGTTGCCTCGCAAGTTATTTCAGTATTAAGAAAGCTATTTGTTAAAGGAAAAGCAAAATATTCTGAATTGTTTACAGATAAAGTGGATAGGTCTGAGAAAGTGGCTACTTTTTTAGCTCTTTTAGCCCTAGTTAAAGATAAGAGAGTTATTATAGAAGAAGAAAATGATGAAAAAAACATTTTACTAGTGAAAAGAGGACATAAAGTATTTAGGCAGAAAGGGCATAACACTAATGAGTGATAATGTATATGTAGGCAAAATGGAGGCTATATTATTTGCAAGTGGTGAGCCAGTTTTACTAGAGAGAATAGCATCTGTTTTAGATTTAAAGAAAACTAAATTTGAGGCTGTTGTTGGATTGCTTGATAAAAAATATAGCGATATTAATAGCGGTATTAAGCTTTTAAAATTAGGAGACAGCCTACAGTTTGTGTCTAACCCAAGTTTTGTAGAACCTGTAAGAGAGGTAATGGCATTAAAAAGAAACTCTCCTTTGTCCTCAGCGGCTATGGAGGTGTTAGCTCTTGTCTCATATAATCAACCTGTTACAAAGGCATTTATCGAGCAAGTAAGGGGTGTAGACTGCTCAGGAGTAATGTCAAGCCTTGTACAAAAAGGACTAATAGAAGAGTGTGGAAGATTAGAGCTTGCAGGCAGGCCTCTTCTTTACGGTACTACAAAAGATTTTTTGAGGTGTTTTGGTATAAGCGATATTTCAGAGCTGCCTCCTCTTCCAGAAGAAGACGAGGAGAAGAAGTCAAATAACAAGAATGATGAGTTTGAGCAAACTTCACTTTAAAATTGTAAAGAGGGTGTAAGAGGTGATAATACTTTATATATTTTTAGCTATTATAGCTTGTGTTTTACTGTGCTTATCGTTGCCTCTTTGTTTTAGGTTAGAATTTTCAGAGACCCTTTCTATAAAAATGAAGTATTTATTTTTAAATATAGATTTATTAGAGAAAAAAGAGGAATCTAAAGAAGAAGCCTCAATAACCGAAGTGCCTAAAGAAGATCCACCAAAACCCAAAAAGAAATTTAACTTTAAGAGATATTATAATGACAAAAAAGATAAATTATTAAGCCAAGATTTTTTGGATTTATTAAAAGAACTTACACAGCTCTTATTAAACAGCACTGGTAGAATATTGAAAAGTATTAAAATTAAAGAATTTGATGTTTACTATAAAATAGGTGGTCAAACAAATTCAGCACCTTTAGACTACGCAAAAGCTTGTAGAGTAGTATACCCAAGTGTTGCAATTATTAAATCATTTTTTAAGGTGAAAAAGATAGGGGCAAGTGTAGATTTAGACTATAAAGCAGATAGTAACATTATCATTGCTGAGTGTACTGCAAGGGTTTTTCCTATTGTAATTATTTCAAAAGCAGTGGCAATACTTATTAAATCTATACCATATATAATGAAAGTTAGAAGAGAGTATTTGTAAACTCGCTTATAGAAAGATATGTAAGAAAAAGAGATTTTAGTTTTTTAGGCAAATAAACGATTAAATCAAATCAAACTTATACAAAGGGGAAATAAATATGGAAAATAATAAAGTTAACGAGCTTATGGGTACGACCATAGAGAAAATAAAAACAATGGTTGATGTAAACACAGCAATGGGTGACCCTATTAAACTTGATAACGGAGTAACTATTATTCCTGTAAACAGAGTGGGGTATAGTTTTGGTACGGGCGGTTCAGACATACCATCAAAACATGCAACAGGACTTTTTGGGGGCGGTGCAGGAGCATCTGTTACAGTAACTCCTACAGCTTTTGTTGTGGTAACTGGGTCTGACGTTAAAGTTATTCAAGTAGAGCCTTTTGTAAGTTCAGTAGATAGAGCCATTCAAAATGTGCCTGATATAGTAGATAAGCTAAGTTCACTTTTCACAAAAAATAAAGGCTCAGATGAAAAAGCGCAAGAATCAACTGACGCCACTGCAAATGCAGATAATGAGGAAAAGCAAGACGCTTAATAATGTAATATAAAATCGCCTTTTTGCATAGGTATTTGACATAACTATGTGTAAAAAGGTGGTTTTTGTGGTGTTAAAAAAAGTATTTATTATTTCTCTTGTGCTAATGTTTGTTTGTCTTGTTTTTCCAATTAAAACTAGTGCTGTTAGTGCTATGAGCGCTCAATCTGCGGTGCTTATTGATAGTGACAGCCTACAGGTTTTGTACGAGAAAAACAAAGACCAAGTACTATCTATGGCTAGTACAACAAAGGTTATGACTGCCTTAATTGCTTGTGAATATATTGAAATAAATGGAGACTTATTAGTAGATATAACAGAAGAAATGGTAATGGTAGAGGGTTCGTCTATGGGGCTTAGAGCAGGGGATAATGTTAATTTATCTGCTCTTGTAGTAGGTTTAATTTTACCCTCAGGTAACGACGCCGCAAATTCTGTAGCGATAAGTATTGGTGGAACATTAGAGGGATTTGCTCTTATTATGAATGAAAAAGCAAAAGAGCTAAACATGAAAAACACAAACTTTGTTACCCCTTCAGGTCTTGACAATGAAGAACACTATACTACTGCTTATGACATGGCATTGCTATTAGCACATGCTATGACAAACGACTATTTAGCTGAAGTTATGGGAAGTCAGAATAAGACAGTAGAGTTTTTTAGCGTGCAAAAAGAT
Source organism: uncultured Eubacteriales bacterium (assembly GCA_964369215.1). GTDB lineage: Bacteria > Bacillota > Clostridia > Oscillospirales > Acutalibacteraceae > SIG603. The sequence continues at coordinate 14,871 of CAYJEZ010000026.1, read as the reverse complement.
GAAGTAATACCTGTAGAATATTCTAACCATAATAAGTTATTAAGTTTATATGATTACACTGTTGGTGGAAAAACAGGTTTTACTAAAAAGTCTGGAAGATGCCTTGTGAGTGCAGCACAAAAAGATGGAGTTAACTTAGTTGCGGTAACGCTTAATGCCTCAGATGACTGGGACGACCATATTAGAATGTACGATTATGGGTTTGCTCAAATAAAGCAGTATAATTTTGAACAAGAAAGAGTACAGCTTGCTACTAGTGAGGGAATACTATTAGAAGTAGAAATATATGACTATGGGATTAATTACGTTGGAGAAAAAGATTTTAGAAGAGAAATTGCTTTGCCTAAGTTTATTTATGAAAAGGGCTTAAAGTATGGAGAAACAATAGGTTATGTTAGATATTATGTAGATAATAGTTTAATATGTGTAAAAAAAATAATCTATTAAGAAGTGTAAACAAATATAGAAAGGCAAGGGAATAAAGTGGCTAGAGATACAAGAATTCAAAAATTTATGGCAGACTCAGGATTTGCATCAAGGCGTAAATCAGAAGAGTATATAAAACAAGGCAGAGTAAAACTTAATGGTAGACCTGTTGAGTTAGGAGACAAAGTAGACCCTAAAAAAGATATATTAACAGTAGACGGAGAGCCTGTAAATGCTACCTCAAAAAAATATTACATAGTGGTAAATAAGCCTAGAGGTTATGTTAGCACCATGAGCGATGAACTGGACAGAAAATGTGTGCCAAATCTTGTTAAAGATATTCCTACAAGACTGTACCCCGTAGGAAGGCTTGATAAAGACTCTGAGGGTATGCTTTTAATGACAAACGATGGAGCTTTTGCAAACCTTATTGCTCATCCATCTGGGCATGTCTCAAAACTATACAGAGTAACAGTTCGTCCTGCAGCTACTGAAGAGCAGATTACAGACATGTCTATAGGTGTTGTTATAGATTCAGGAAAAACTGCGCCATGTACAATTAGGGTTACAACAGCAGAGAAAGAACGTTCAGTTTTAGAGATAGGCCTAAGTGAAGGCAAAAACAGACAAATAAGAAAAATGTGTGAGGTTGTAGGGCTGGAGGTTGCAAGGCTTAAAAGAGTTGCCATAGGCCCTGTAAAACTTGGCATGATAAGCCCTGGGCAGTATAGAGAACTTACACCAGATGAAATAAGAAGACTAAGGGTAGCATGTGAGAAAAAGAGAGGAATAATAGATAATGATACAAATAATTCCAATGGTAGACCGAGAAGAGGAAAGAAAAATCTTAACACAAAGCCAAGTAAAAGGCGATAGAGTTTTAGTAATGGAAGAAAAAGGGGAGAAACTTGGATATGTAAGCCTTAAAATAAGTGATAAAACCCTTTATATAATTGACTTTTTGTTGCAAAATGAGTTTGATTGTAATAATCTTAGCATGGAAGAAAGCTTTTTCTTAGACTCGTTAATGCGCTCTGCTGCATCATATGGTGAGACAAAAGGAGCAGATAAAATAGAGACTGTTAATAATAAGTACAATAACTTTTTAAAGAAAAAAGGGTTTGACACGGACTTCTCTCATGCTTTTACTCCTATGTCTACAATAGTACACTATACATAAATATAAATTTTGTGCAAAATTTTAGAAAATATAGTTAACAAATAAAATATTAACGTACAATATTAATAATTACATATACTAAAACTAACAAAGGTACTGATTTTAAGTTTAATAGTAAAACATGCCTTGTAATTGGAACAAATAAAACGTATAATTTAGATAGAAGATAGAAAGATGGTTAGATATGCTACAATTTGAAGAGGTAAAAAGAGAGCTAGATGCTCATAGTGATAACCTAAAAAGTTTAGAGGCATCTTTAGGGTTAGACATACTAAGAAGAGAGGTCTCGATGCTTGAGTTAAAAGCTACAGAGCCTAACTTTTGGGACAACATGGAAGTAGCACAAAAAGTGTTACAAAAAACTGCTACCTTAAAAAGTAAAGACGAAGGCTACTTAAAACTTGTAGGTAGATTAGAAGATGCATATGCGTTAGTAGAGATGGGTGATGAAGCTGAAGATTTATCTTTATTACCAGATGCTCAAACAGAGAGCATTGAAATTGCAGAGCAAATTGAGACTATGAGGCTAACTACATTGCTAACAGGAGAGTATGATAAAAAGAATGCTATTATTACTTTTCATGCAGGTTCAGGTGGTACAGAGGCTCAAGACTGGGCTGAAATGCTTTTTAGAATGTACAGCCGTTGGGCAGAGAGACATGACTTTAAGGTGAAGACTCTAGATTATTTAGATGGCGACGAAGCTGGGCTTAAAAGTGCATCCTTACTTATTGAGGGCGAGAATGCCTATGGCTTTTTAAAAAGTGAGGCAGGTGTGCACAGGCTAGTTCGTGTGTCACCATTCGATTCAGCAGGCAGACGCCATACATCATTTTCCTCATTAGAGGTAATGCCAGAGATAGACGAAGATATAAGTGTGGAGATTTCTCCCGACGATATTAAGATGGAGGTGTATAGAGCCAGTGGTGCAGGTGGACAGAAAGTTAACAAAACTTCCTCCGCTGTAAGGCTAATACATTTACCTACAGGAATAGTAACCTCTTGTCAGGTAGAAAGAAGTCAACATCAAAATAAAGATATTGCTATGAAAATGCTTATGTCAAAACTTGTAGAAATAAAAGAGAGAGAGCATTTAGATAAAATATCTGATATTAAAGGTGTTCAAAAAGAGATTACATGGGGAAGCCAAATTAGGTCTTATGTTTTTATGCCATACACAATGGCAAAAGACCACAGGACAGGGTTTGAGAATGGAAACATAAACGGTGTTATGGACGGAGATTTAGATGGATTTATTACATCTTATTTAAATTCAGTAGCCCAAGGAACTTTAGGAAATCATGAGTAGATTTAATATAAAAATTTGATTTTTTGAATAAACTTGCGATTTTCTTAATTCTTTGAGAAATTAACAGGAATTTTGCGGTTTATTTAAAGGATTTGATAATATGAGAGTTACAATTAGAGAACTCAAAAGAGATGATGCTCAGGCTTTATCCCACGCTTTTTCAGCACAAGGTTGGAATAAACCAGAGTCGCTATTTTTGACTTATTATACAGAGCAAAATCAGGGTAAAAGAAAAGTTTTTGTTGCCGAATTTGACGGTGAGTTGCTTGGATATGTTACCGTGTTACCTTTTGCAAAAGAAGGACCTTATAAAGGTAAAAAAATTCCGCAAATAGTAGATTTTAATGTGTTAGAGATATATCGTAAAAATGGAGTAGGAACAAAACTTTTAGATGAGGCAGAAAAGTTTGTTTTTAATAAAAGTGATAAAGTAGTGCTAGGTGTAGGGCTTCATAAAGGTTACGGACCTGCACAGAGGCTATATGTAAAGCGAGGATATATACCCGATGGTACAGGTGTATGGTACAGGGATGTAAATATTGGTCAAAAAGAATTTTGCATTAATGATGATGACTTGCTGCTTTATTTGTGTAAAGAACTTAAGAGTTATAAGCCAGATTATTAAGTAATGCCTTGTAAAAACGTAGGTTATTTTATATAAAATGTAGACATGCCTACTCTTTGAGGGATGATTTATTTTAACAGGCTATGTGAAAATTGTTTTCACATAGCCTGTTATATATTAAAAAGAAATTGATTAATTTAAGCTTAAAGATTGTATATTTGAATGAAAAATGGTATTATAAACATAATGCTCAAAAATCATAAAACAAATGCTTATAAAACTAATATAAGCTAGCATTTATTTAAGTATAAAATATTGACTAATTGAAATAATGTAAGATATGTAAGCCATATAACTTAAAATAAAGAAGCCATTGAAATAATGATAACAATATAATCTTAATTTAAAAGAAACAGATGTAATAATTGGAGGTAAAAATGGCAAAAAAAATATATTGTATAAAAATAGGTAAGAAAACAGGTAAATTTTACTCTTGGGATGAATGTAAAAGTAATGTAAGTGGTTTTAAAGGAGCTATTTATAAAAGCTTTACTACAGAAGAAGAAGCAGACATTTATTTAAGCGGAGTGCAAAATTTACAAGCTGAGACTGTGAATACAACTAACACGAGCGAGCAAGAGTTTAATTTGCTTGAAACAGCAATAGCGTATGTTGATGGTAGCTATAATATTGCTACAGAGGAGTTCTCGTGTGGTGTTCTGATTTTATATAAAGAAGAACAAGTAGAAATATCTAAAAAATATTACGATAAAGAGCTCTCTAGTATGAGAAATGTATCTGGTGAAGTTATGGGTGCTACTGAAGCTATAAAATATTGTATTGAAAACAAAATACCTAACTTAAAAATATATCACGACTACCAAGGTGTTGCTAGTTGGGCAAATAATGAATGGAAAACTAATAAAGAGGGCACAAGGGCTTATAAAGAATTTTGTGACAAAAGTAGAGAAAAGCTTAACTTTAGTTTTGTAAAAGTTAAAGCCCATTCAGGTGATAAATACAACGACATAGCCGATTTGCTTGCAAAAAAAGCATTAGGTTTAGCTTGAGGTGAATATGAACAATACGGCTTTAAAAGGGCAAGAATTAGCCATGAGAATGGGCAAAGTGTTATTAGAGAACGGAGCAGAGATATTAAGGGTACAAGACACTATGGATAGGGTAGCAACGGTATATGGGGTAAAAGACTTTAATGCCTTTGTGCTTACTAATGCTCTGTTTATTAACGGAAAAGGTGAAGACCTTGTTGACGGAACTAAGTTCAAGTTTGTTCCAAGCTATTCAATTCATCTTACAAAAATATCAGAGATAAATCAACTATCAAGAGAAATAGTAGATGGTGGAGTGAGCATAGAAAAAGCAAATGAAAGACTAGATTATATAGAGAAAATTCCTTACTTTGTTTTATGGAAAAGAGTTATTGCCTGTGCTGTAGGTTGTGCGTCAGTTTGTTTTATGTTTGGTGGAGAATGGATAGACTGTTTAGCAGCATTTATTGTAGGTATATGTATTGAGTTGTATTTGAATTTTGCTATGCTTAAAAAAACTTCAAAATTTTTAACAAACATACTAGCAAGCGCTATAGCAGCTAGCATGGGGGTATTATTATTTTCTTTAGGTATTGGTGCACAATTATCTGTAATAATTACAGGCGCGATAATTAGACTTGTTCCAGGGATGGCAATGACTGTTTCAATGAGAGATTTTTTCAACGGAGACTATTTAAGCGGCACAATAAGGCTTATTGATGCTTTAAGCGTTGGAGGGTGCATTGGAATAGGAGTTGGAGTTGTTATAAGCATATCTGAAATGTTTTTAAGGGGAATATATATATGACAGAAATTATCAATTTTATATTATCTGTAATTTTTTCTTTTTTTTGTAGTGCTTGCTTTGCAGTAATATTTCATTGCCCTAAAAATCAAGTGTTATATGCTGGTACTGTTGGAATGGTAGGTTGGGCTATATATTTACTGCTTAAAGATTTTGGTGTAGAGGCGGCTTCGTTTATAGCAACTGTAGGTTTAGCTGTTTTGGCGAGGGTGTTTTCAATTGTGAGGAAATCTCCAGTAATAATATTTTTAATAACGGGAATTTTACCAATTGTTCCAGGAGCAGGCATATATTCTACAGGATATAATTTATTTAGAGGTTCAACTGAAGAAGCAATAGTAATAGGCGTTCAAACTTTAACAGTAGCAGTTTCTATAGCATTAGGCATGGGAGTAGTACTATCTATCCCTAATAAATACTTTTTCTTAAAAAGGAGTACAAATGAGAAAAACAATTGAAATAAAAAAGAATGACGCAGGGCAGAGGTTAGACAAGTTTATGTTTAAAAACTTTAACAATCTGCCTATGTCGGTTTTATATAAAGCTATAAGAAAAAAAGATGTGCGAGTTAACTCAAAAAGGTGTGAAGCTTCTCAAAAATTAAATGAGAGCGATGTAATTCAAATATTTATGCAAGATGAGTATTTAAATGTAAAACCAAAGGAATACGATTTTTTAAAAGCTCCTAAAAGTTTAGCTATATTGTATGAAGACGAAAACATAATGATATTAGATAAAAAACCTGGGTTAATAGTACATCCTGATGAAAATTATCATTTTGATTCATTGATTGCAAGGGTGCAACATTATTTATTTGATAAAAAAGAATATGACCCCGAGAGTGAAAATGCTTTTGCCCCCGCCCTTATAAATAGAATAGACCGTAACACAGGCGGAATTGTTATGGCGGCAAAAAACAGTGAGACACTTAGAATTATGAACGATAAAGTAAAAAGTAGAGAAATAGATAAATTCTATTTGTGTGTTGTAAAGGGTGTTCCTAAAGAAAAATCTGCATTGCTTAAGGGTTATCTTGAAAAAAATGAGAGACAAAACCGCGTATATATTTCAAAAAATATGGGTGAAAACAAAAAAACAATTTTAACGAAATACAAAGTGTTGAAAAGTGACATGAAAAAATCTTTGCTTGAAGTAGAACTTTTGACAGGAAGAACACATCAGATAAGAGCACATTTGGCAAGCATTGGTCATCCACTATTAGGAGATGGAAAATACGGAAAAAATGAAGATAATAAACCACTAGGTTTAAAACATCAAGCATTATATTCACATAGGTTAACTTTCTCGTTTACAAGCGATAGCGGTATTTTAAATTACCTAAAAGGAAAGACTTTTATCTCTAGTGAGCCTTGGTTTATTAATTTATTTAATAAATTAGAAAAATAAGTAAAAAAATGTTTGTGTTTTTGATTGTATTTTGATATAATTTAAATGTTGTATTTATTTACATAGAATGAGTGGCTTATATATTTACATATTTTTAAATATATTTAGTCTTTCTTATATTTTGTTAATTTTTAGGAGGATTTTATGTTTATTTTGCCTTTTGTTTTTCTTTGCAATACTGTAATGTTTATTATTTTACTTGAGGAGCGCTTTAAGATAATAGTAACATCGTGTATAGGTCTTTTGGCCTATATACTTTCTTTAATTCTTAGTTCAGCTGTAGTAGAGCTTTTTCCAGACGCGGCAATGTCTGAGACAATTGCTAATGGTTTTAATATCTTCTTGTTGCTACTTGCATCAATTTTCTATGCTTCAAACAGTATACTTCAAAAACTATTATTAGCACTTATTATGTATTTTAATTTTAATTTTGTTGCACTGTTAACTCCTGAGATGTTAAACTTTACACCTTTTGCAGTAGAAGGTTTTTTTCCATTAATATTTGTTAACCTTATATATCTGCTTTCATGTGTTATTACTGCTGCAATATTTGGTGGTCCTTTACATTATTTTCACAGAAACTCCTCAAGGCTAAGCACGGTTACACTTTGTGCTTTTCAGTTGTTAGCGTGTTATGTGAGCACAGGAGTGCTTGAAGAGATGCTAAATATACACTCATACGCAATTACCTTTTTTGCTAGCTTATTCCTTTATATTGTTGTTGTATTTTCGTACCGAGCAATCTATAATGCTTCAAAACAAAAACTTGAAGATATTACTATAGCTACCGATGACCATATAGCTAATATTTGGGCAGATAATTTTAATACTATGCTTGTTAACATTGGTATGCATAAGGCTATGAGGAAAAAAATGGATTATCATATGGATAAAATAACAAGCTTAGCAAAGCAAAATAGAATTAATGAAATTTTAGATACAGCATATGATTACAAACATTCGCATGCTACAAATGCATTATTAGATAATTATGCAAGTAATCCTCATGTTAGTGCACTTTTAGCTACAAAAACTGCTGAGGCGATAAATCAAGATATTGTTTTGAATAGTAATGTAAGTTTTAATGATAATCCAATTGACTTGGTTAATTTATGCGCAATAATAGACCATGTTATTTCAATTGGACTAGAAGAAACAAGCAAAGTAATAGCAGAGCAAAAAGACATGAGTATTAGTGTTCAGTCTACTGGAAATTCACTTAGCATAGAGGCTGTTTATATGGCTAATAAGTCTGAAAAGAGAAAAAGTTTGCTTAAAATAAGCACATTTGATGATATAATGAAACTTGTATTCAGCGACTCAAAGTCTAATCAAAATGCACAAATGAACTCGTTAGTATATTTAGTTGAAAAATTTAAAGGTACTTTAAGCCAAACTCAAACTAGTAGAGAATCTACTATAAAAATAATTTTGGGCAGATAATTAAAAGTTTATATATAGATTAAATTGCTGATAACGAAAATGTGTTCGTTATCAGCAATTTTTTGTTTTTTAATAAGGGTAAAATATGGTTAATTAAATCAATAACACTAATATATATCTAAAGTGAAAATCATATGAATTAAAGATTGTTCTATTACTTAAAGCTGTTATTTATAATTTAATTGTATTAGTAAACAATTTATATAACGGCATTTTCTCCCTCTCGTTTTAGGTATCTACTTATGGAGATAACACCACCCATAATACCAAAGAATGAGCCTAAAAGTGCGTAGCCTAAATAAATATATAACATGTATGGGTCAATGTCAATAGCATTAATGATAGGAGTTATACTGTATATAAACTCTACAATTTGGTCATATCCGAAAAATAAGATAAAGGCTGAAATTAAACCAGATAATACACCAATAACTATTCCTTCGACAATAAATGGTATTCTAATAAATGTATTAGTTGCGCCTACTGATTTCATAATGCTAATTTCAACACGTCTTGAAAACATTGTTACTTTAACAGTGTTAGAGATAATAAACAATGATACTGCAGCAAGAATAGAAACAATTGCTATACTAGCGTATGTTATCAGCTGGTCTAAACTACTTAAAATTTCTGATTCTTCTTCATAATTATCTATACTTCTAATTCCGTCTATCTCATATATCATTGCGATAGTTTCTTCATACAGGCTTACATCCTTAAGTGAGATGCTGTATGAATAAGGAAGAAATGAACTTTCCATGCTGTCAAGAATTCCTTCAGTATCGTCAATGATTCTTTTTAGACTTTCCATAGCTTCTTCTTTTGTAATATATTCACAAGTAGCAATATTATCCATAGACCTAATCTCTTCACCAATTTGAATTGAAGTGATTACGGGTACCTCCGGTTGGATATAAACCGAAATACTGTTGGCTTCCTCTATTTCTTGCATAATACTGTCCATATTTATAGATAAAAGAACAGCAACACCTGTTAAAAGCAGGCAAGAGATTAAAACAGCAATTGAGGCAAAACTCATAGTTCTATTTTTCCAAAGGCTTTTAATGCCTTCTACTAATAAATATCCAATACTTCTCATCCTCTGTCTTCCTCTCCTTCCTCTACTAAAAATTCTTCATAATCAAATTCATCAAACAGATAACTGTCATCAAATTCATCTTCTATACTCTCAGAAGTTTCAGGCTCATCACTGGGTAAATAGTTTTCAATCATTTCTACATTTTTAAAATCTTCATCAACTAAGGTATCTTTTTCACCATTAGTTGCAGTATCAGGATAATTTTGATTAATTTCATCACTCAATTCTTTTTCTGAAAGATTTTCATCAGTTTGCTCAATTTCTTTTTTATAAGCAGCTTGAGCCTCCGCATGAGAAATATTTGTATTTTGCATAGCAACAGTATCTGCTACAATCTCACCGCTATGAATTTGAATTATACGCTTATGAAAATGCTTTACCAATGAGTGTTCATGTGTAACCATAAGTATCGTTGTTCCACGTCTGTTAATCTCATTAAGTAAATCTACTATTTCGAAAGACAGGGCAGGGTCAATATTTCCTGTAGGCTCATCTGCTACTATTAGTGAAGGATTATTTACTAGAGCCCTAGCTAGTCCAACTCTTTGCCTCTCACCACCAGACAGTTCAGAGGGTTTGTGTTTAGCTTTGTGTTGAAGACCAACAAGACTTAAAATGTATGGAACTCTCTTTTTTATAGACCTTCTAGTAGCTCCTACAACACGCATTGCAAAAGCAACATTGTCATAAACAGTCATATGTTGAATAAGTCTGAAATCTTGAAAAACAATGCCCATTTTACGTCTTAAATATGGAATTTTGCCTTTTCTTATTCTTGTAACATCGGTATCAGCCACTATGATTTGCCCTTCGTTAGGGCTTTCTTCACACATAATTAATTTTAAAAATGTGCTTTTTCCTGCTCCAGAAGAACCAACGATGAAAACAAATTCACCCTTGTCGATTCTTAAGTTAATGTTATGTAACGCTTCTGTACCGTTATTGTATATTTTAGAAACGTTTTTGAACTCTATCATCTATTTAGACCATCCTTTTACTTATGCATATTATACAGAATATGTAAAAAATCAAAAATCTGAAAAGTATTAATGCAAAAAATAATGTGTAACTGTTTTGTAATATTTGTATATATTCTGTAACCATAATATATTAGCATATTTTTCTCAAATTGTCAAACAAATACACATGTATTAATAAACTGTTTAAATAAAATTTACTATTTGTAATAAGCTAAAGTAAATTTTCTAATTAAGTATATAAAATAATATTATAAGCCAATTACATAATTCTTATAAATGATAGTAAACTAAAATTAGCTTTTAAAACTTTATATAATAAAATATATTTATGAGAATATTATATTATTTCATCATTTTAACTTAACGATATATATAATTATTATAGTTGTATCTTTATGTTACTTATTAATTATTGACAATAGTATATTTTATTGTTAAAATAAGTAACAGTGGACAATCATATTTAAAAAGGTAACAACATTAATTATTTTGAATATAATTTATTGAATTGGAAAGATGTTATGAAAAAAAATAATTTTATTTTAACCATACTTATGGGCTTGTTTTTCTTTATGATTATAGCTTATAGTATGATTTACTTTAATAATACAGTAAATTATGAGTTAGAGAAATCTGTAAAAAGCACACTAGCTGAAATGGCTGACCAGCAACAGCTTTCTATAAATCGTCAGTTAGAGAGTATGGTCTTTAGCATACAAAATATGGCAGAGACTTTACCAGTTATAGGTGTTAATGAAGAAGAAATACTTAATTATGTATATGAAAAGAAAGAACAGCTAGAAATTCAGCAAGCATTAATTGTTGATATGAGTGGAATAGCTTATTCATCAGTAAAGGGGGATTTTACTGATATGTCTGAAAACATATACATTAAAGAAGCATTTAAAGGTATTTCTTCTGCTTCAGAGCCGTATATGTCTGAGAATGTAGGAAAAGAAGTAGTAATGGTTGCTGTGCCTATTTACGTAAACGATGTAATAGATGGCGTATTAGCGGTAGAATATTGCACTGAATATTTAGGTACACTTTTAACTGCTTTTACAGACAATAGAGGTTTAAATTTAATAGTTAATGCAGACAGTGAGATAATGATAAGTACAAATGAGTTTGTGCTTAGTTTTGATGCGTTTAAAAGTTCAGAATTTGAAGGAGAAACAACATTTGAAAGTGTAGTAAATGATTTTAAAGAGGGAAATTCTGGGAGTATTTCTTATGAGATGAATGGTATAAAGAAGTTTGGAGAATATAGACAGATTGAGATTAATGAATGGATATTGTTTTTTGAAATTTCAGAAGAGTCCGTAACTAGTAGTGTGCAAAACATTTCAAATCAAATGATATTAACTTCTGCAATTATAATATTTTTTGCATTTGTAGTAATAACTTATGTGATTGTAGATAAAAATAACGCTGCAAAAGAGCTTGAAAAAGTAGCTTATTATGATGAGTTAACTGAAATACCTAATATGGTTAGGTTTAAAATGTTGGTGTCTGAGGCAATAAGTAAACAGCCAAATAAAAATTATATTATGGTTAAAATGGACATGATTAATTTTAAAGCAGTTAATGAGATGTTTGGATATGACCTAGGTAATAAAGTGATTAAAGCTATAGCAAATACAGGAACTACTGTACAAAACACAAGTTTTATACAAGCTAGGGTTGCCAGCGATGAATTTATGTTTTTTGCAGAGTGCGGGCTGTTTAATAATTTAGAACAATCTTCGATTGAGTATGAAAAAAGATTTAAAATTTTAGTGCCAGAACTAGAAGAACACCAATTTACATTTAGATATGGACGATATTTTATTAAACCCGGAGAAACAGATATTAACGCTATTATTCATAAAACGAACATAGCGCATTCTTATGCAAAAAAAGACAATACTTTGAATATTTGGAACTACGACGATGATTTTTCAAGAAAAGTATTGCGTTCAACAGAAATAGCAAATAAAATGTCAAAAGCGCTTACCAATGAAGAGTTCAAACTCTTTTTACAACCGAAATATAATTTTTCAAAAGGAGTAGTATCAGGTGCAGAAGCATTGGTAAGATGGGTTGAACCAGATGGTAAGATGGTTTTTCCTAACGATTTTATACCTCTATTTGAGCAAAATGGGTTTATTGTTGAGTTGGATAAATATATGCTGAAAAAAGTTTGTGTCGCATTAAAGTCATGGGAAAAAATGGGAAAAGAGATTATTCCAATATCAGTTAATTTTTCTCGTTTGCATATGAGAAACAAAAAATTTGTAAAAGAAATTAAAGATATTGTTGAATCTTTTGGAGTAAATACAAAAGATATTGAAATTGAACTTACAGAAAGTACAGTAATGGAGAACGAAAAAGCTATAAAAAGTTTGCTAAAACAAATTCATGATGCAGGGTTTTTAGCCTCAATTGATGATTTTGGTTCTGGTTATTCTTCACTTGGAATGCTTAAAAATTTTGATGTAGATACGCTAAAATTAGATAGAAGTTTTTTTGTAGAGCTTGAAGACGAAGAAGAGAAAAGAAGAGGTAACTTAGTAGTAGAGAATATAATAAGCCTAGCTAGCGATTTGGGTATGTATACAGTAGCTGAGGGAATAGAAGAGAAACATCAAGAAGATTTTTTAAAAAGAATTAAATGTGATGCTGCTCAAGGTTATTACTATGCAAAACCCATGCCAGTTGACGATTTTGAAAAAAAATATTTAATATAAACGTTATTTTGAAAGGGAAAAAATATATATGAAATTAGGAATAGTAGGTCTACCAAATGTTGGAAAAAGCACACTTTTTAATGCGATAACAAATGCAGGAGCACAGTCAGCTAACTACCCATTTTGCACAATAGAGCCCAATGTAGGTATAGTATCGGTGCCAGATTATAGACTAGACGAGCTTGCAAAAATGTATGACCCAGATAAATTTACACCAGCAACTATTGAATTTGTTGATATTGCAGGTCTTGTAAAAGGAGCATCAAAAGGTGAGGGATTAGGTAATAAATTTTTATCAAATATACGAGAGGTAGACGCTATTTTACATGTAGTTCGTTGTTTTGAGAACGATGATATTATTCACATAGAGGGTAATATAGACCCTGAAAGAGATATAGAGACTATAGACTTAGAATTAATATTATCTGATATTGAGATTATTGAGAGAAGAATAGATAAAGCTAAAAAAATGCTTAAAGGAGATAAAAGCTACCAAGTTGAGTTAGACCTTTTAGAGAGTGTACTTACTTACCTTGAAAGTGGAAAAACTGCTAGAAGTTATGACTGTACTGAAACAGAAGCAGAGATTTTAGCTACTGTAAATTTGCTTACAAACAAACCTATTATTTATGCTGCTAATATGAGCGATGATGACTTTAAGAATAAGCTTGAGACGAATGAGAGATATGTAAAAGTATGTAAGCTTGCTAAAGAGCAAAATGCAAAAGTATTACCTATATGTGCTGAAATTGAAGCGGAAATAGCTGAAATGGATTTGGAAGAGAAAGAGATGTTTTTATCTGACATGGGATTAACAGAGTCTGGCCTTGATAGACTTATTATTGCTAGTTACGATTTATTAGGCTTGATATCATACCTTACAGCAGGTAAACAAGAGGTAAGAGCTTGGACAATAACTAAAGGAACAAAAGCTCCTCAAGCTGCCGGAAAAATACATACTGACTTTGAAAAAGGCTTTATTAGAGCGGAAATTGTTGCTTTTAACGATTTGTTGTCAAGCGGAACGATGGCTGCTGCAAAAGAGAAAGGTCTTGTTCGCTCAGAGGGAAAAGAGTATGTTATTGTTGACGGTGATGTAGTGTTGTTTAGGTTTAATGTATAATGTTAAATGAGTTTTCAAGAACAGAATTAATTTTGGGCTGTGACGCTATAAATAAGCTGAAAAAAAGTAAAGTAGCTGTTTTTGGTATAGGAGGCGTTGGAGGCTTTGTTTGTGAGGCTCTGGTGAGAAGTGGTGTAGGTGCACTAGACTTTATTGACAACGACACGGTATCTGTTACAAATATTAACAGACAAATTATTGCTATGCATTCTACAATAGGTATGTATAAAACAGAGCTTATGCAAAAAAGGGCGCTAGATATAAATCCTAAAGTAAAAGTGAGAGCAATTAACATGTTTTTCACAAAAGAAAACAGTGGTGAAATTGATTTCAATGAATATGACTATATTGTAGATGCAATTGACACTGTAAGTGCAAAAATTGAGTTAATAAAAAAAGCTAAACAAGCTAATGTGCCAATAATTAGCAGTATGGGTACTGGTAATAAGCTGAACCCATTAATGTTTGAAATTACAGACATCAGTAAAACTTCGGTTTGTCCTCTTGCTAGAGTAATGAGAAAAGAGCTTAAAACATTAGGTATAAAAGGTGTAAAAGTTTTATCCTCAAAAGAAGAGCCAATTGTTTCAAAAGGTAGTGCAGAGACAAAAGGCACACAAAATAGGCCTGCGCCGGGTAGTTGTTCTTTTGTTCCGAGTGTAGCGGGCTTAGTTATTGCCTCAGAGATTATTAAAGATTTAACAAAATGAAATAAAATATCCTCAAAAAAGTAAGGTTGCTTTTTTGAGGATATTT
>CAYJEZ010000025.1:0-23397 GCA_964369215.1 uncultured Eubacteriales bacterium | reverse complement strand
ACAAGAAAAACTAACACAAACTAAGCAAAAAACCGTACATGCCAAAGCTTTTTTGCTTAATTTATGTAGTGTTTTCTAAGTTTATTTGCTATATGGATAAACCTCATACAGTAGAACTATATCTACTGTACGAGGTTTTTTGTTTGATTTTTAATTTGTTTTACTACGTATTATTCTTTAATAAAAATAGTTGCGTTTATAGTCATAGTTTGTGGACCGTAGGTATACTTCATCCCTGCTTTCTCGCACTCTCTGCTAACCACAAGCCCACATGCCTCCATGCTATGGTTAAGCTCATCAGGGTATCGACATGGATTATCTGGATATGTACACTTGTCGCATTTACTGCAACCTCCTGCGCCCATTGGTAAAACTTCTTTACCTAAACCTCTAAGCTGTTTTGTAAGAACTTTTAAGCTATCTCCGCATCTTTTTCCTGCTTTTTGAATTGCCTCCCAATCATAGTCGTCTTCCATCTCTTCTGTAGCTTGTAATATCATAGCGTAATCATACTCATTTACCCGAGATTTTATTTCCTCAAGGGTTCCACACGCAGGCGGACATGCCCAGTTTGTTCCGTATTTACCACATTTGTTTACTGAACACATTTTTCTAACCTCAGGTAAAAACTTCATTTTCTCAATATCTGCATAACCTGCGTGGCTAAACCCTGCTTTTTCTGCCATCTCAACAGTAAGTGTTCTTTTTTCAATTTCAATATACATACTCTCCCCTACTTTCACATTAAGTTTTATTCCTCATTCTCATCTATTGTCAAAACATATCCCTGCTGACGTCTACTCAGTATTTTAACCGAAGAACCCACATCAAGCAATTTTTTATTAACCCTTGAAATCAAAACCCTAAGGGCATTGTAATTATCAATGTGGGGTGTACCCCAAACTTTTGTATAAAGAGTTTCACGGCTTATTAATTCGTCCTTTTTCAATACCAACTGCCACAAAATTAAAAATTCTCGTTTTGTAAATAACATATCTATATTCTTATACTTTACACTAGCACTCATAAATTCTAATATTAAGTCCTCTATTTCTATTCTCTGTACAGAAATAGTTTCGTTCCGAAGTCTAACCTTTATTCTAGCAAGAAGTACAGATAAATCGTATGGCTTTGTAACGTAATCGTCGCCTCCAGCGTCTAATCCTTTAATTATATCATTGTTATCGTTCATAGCTGACAAAAAAATAATAGGAATAGACTTATAATCTTTAATTTTTTGGCACAGCACTATTCCATTTGCATCAGGTAGGTTTATATCTAAAACAATCAAATCAATATGATTGTTTTTTACAATCTCTATACATTTTTTTGCAGTACTTGCAGTAAGCACCGCATAGCCTTCTCTTGAAATCATTTGTTTATTTATTTTTGTTATATGAATATCGTCTTCAACTAATAATATGGTTTGCATGTTTCCCTCCATTTACATAAGTTGTCACTGCTAGATTATATTGATGAATACACTAGCTTTTTAAAATTAAAACCGTTCTTTCTCTTATCTCCTGCCCACTAAAACAGGAGATAAGAAAGAAAATAACTATAACATTAACACCTAATTTTTGATTATTCTAAAGTTTTTTATTTCAAAAGTAGTTCCTTGATTAATAACGCTTTTGATGAGTTGAATATCTGCACCATGGTGGTGTGCTATGTCTTTGCAAATACTCAAGCCTAAGCCTTTTGAGCCATCGTTTGTAAAATGCTTATCAAAAATATACATTTGCTTTTCAGGGTCAATACCTACACCAGTATCTGAGACTATAAAAGAAAGGGTATCTCCATTGTTTTTATTAACCGCCTCAATTACAAACTCTCCATTTGTCATATGTTTATTACTATTAATTACTAGGTTAAGCATCATTTGTATAAGCATTTCTATATTACCTAATATGTGCGCACCAGTAACACCTTTAATAACCAGCTTATTATTATTTTTTTCTAATACTCCTTTGCATATTACCGAACAATATTTTAAGTAATCGTTTACAGATATTCTTTCAAGTTTCACATCAGTAGTATCTCCTGTAGGCATCTCTAACAAGGTTGCTACTAACTCAGATAACCTCAAGGCCTCAGAAGAAATTACTTTTAAATTCTCTACTGTTTCTTGGTTTACTTCGTCATATTTTATTTGAATATTAGTAAGTTGAGCATAACCACTCATTACTGTAAGCGGAGTTTTTATTTCGTGAGCCATTTTCATTAAAAAGTCTGATTTAACTGAGTTTATTTGCTCAAGCACAACCTTATCTCTCATGCTTTTTTCTAACTTCAACTTATCCTCTCCTGCTTGCATAGCAACAACCGACATAAACATTATAACAAATAGCAAAGTGCCTATTGGTGCAATTCCACCCCGTGTAACCGACGGTAAGCTGTCGCTGAAAAACAAGTCTAAAGTCGCGCTTATTATTAATATTGCTATACCTGTTAATAAAGCAGCATCTTTTAGTGTAAAATCTTTCTTTTTTATATATACACGTATTATCGAATATATTAACAGTAGAGTGTATGGTATAGCCGCCCAATTTATAATAATAGTAAGCACTGCTACCTCTGTGGTAGGAATAAAAAACAGCATTATAGCACAAATCATTACCACTGCAGAATAAGAAAGCGTTATTGTCTTGTGTATGATATTTGGAAAAGCAGATTCTATTAAGGTTAAAACAGCTAGTGGGGTTAAAACCAGTACCGCTAAAATTATTCTATAATGTATGTACCAGTTATAATCGTAAGGTATCAGAGAAACTATGTAAAACCATTGGTCTCTAAATGAAAATAACAAACAACAAAATGCTAGTTGTAAAGTTAAGCGTTTTTTCCTCAATACTCCGTCTAAGAAAAAATAAGCCGCAATAACTAACAATCCTCCACTAAGAACGTATGTAGGCAAGCCTTTATCTAATATAAATCGGTTAATATTGTCTTGGTTAGATATATAGATAAAAGGCTCATAGCCACCCTCTCTGTGCACAAAGTTAGAATACTGTAGTATAAGCTCTAGAATTCCGTCATCGCCAGTTAAGACTGTAAAATGCATATAATTAACGTTTGGCACTGCCTCTTCTGGGTTGCTTGATACATTTCCAACATTTACTATCTCATACCCATTTGCATAAACTCTTGTGGCATAATCCATTGAATATCCTGCAAGAGAATAATAGGTGTTGGGCAAAAGCTTGGTGGTAACTCTGAATGTAGCATAATCAATCTTATATGCCTCGTGTATATCACTACGATTTTGTGCCTCTTCTACATTGCCTTGTTTGAAGTCTTCTGTGGTATAAAGTTTGTATGGATAAAAATCCATCTCTCTTGATATTCTACCTATTTCTTCATCAAAGTTAATATCAGAGGCATCGCTTATTCCATCAACTGGGTCTGGTAATACCAATATTCTTTCACCACGGGCATATAGCCAAAACCATGCTGCGCATATAGTAATAAAAACCAATATGGTTGCTATTACAGAATAAAACGTGATATTAATATTGTTCTTTATTTTAAACATTTATTTATCCTACTTAATTAGTTTAGTACTTTATTATTATATTATATTATTCTACAATTTACAAGAAAAAAGTAAAACGCTTTCCTCTATATATAAGAGTTCACCATTTAACTATAGCTTGTTTTAATAATGAAAAAATGCTATAATTAAGGCTAATCACATGTAAATAATAGCAATATTATTAAACAACTAATACTGATGAAAATAGATAATAACATATTATATATTTTTTAGATAAACATAACAAAGCATTGAACCTCAAAGTAAAAGGACGGTTATAAAGATGAAAAAAATTCTACTTATAGCAACAGGCGGAACAATTGCATCTGTAAGCAGTGAGTTTGGGCTAGTGCCAAAACTCACTTCAAAAAATATATTAGACAGCATACCTAATGCACAAGACATTTGTGATATAGAGACTTATCAATTAATGAATTTAGATAGCACTAATATCACCCCAACTCATTGGTTAAAAATTGCAAAAGTCATTGAAGAAAATTATGATATTTACGACGGATTTGTAATAACCCATGGTACAGATACCATGGCATATACAGCAGCAGCCCTATCGTACTTAATTCAGTTTTCAAAAAAGCCTGTGGTTATAACAGGCTCACAAAAATCTATTGCAAGCGATAATACCGACGCTAAGCGAAATTTAAAAAACGCTTTACAGTATGCTTCTTCAGATGACTCTCACGGAGTTAGCTTAATTTTTGACGGTAAAGTTATTTTAGGAACAAGAAGTAGAAAAGAAAGAACTAAGAGTTTTAATGCTTTTTCAAGTGTTGATTACCCAGAAATTGCTATTGTAAGAGATAATAAAATAATTCGATATTTGACAAATGTTGAATATAATGAAAGGCCTACCTTCTATCATAAAATGGAAGAAAGAGTACTGTTATTAACCCTTATTCCGGGTATGAAGGCGGATATTCTATTAAAAGTAATGGATAATTACGAGGCTTTAATATTGCAGAGTTTCGGTGTAGGCGGCTTACCAAACGGTGGCGAGGGCGAACTTGCTAATGCTATAGAACAATGGATTGAAAACGGAAAAAAAGTTGTTATGAGCACTCAAGTTCCTTATGAAGGAAGCGACATGGAAAAATATCTTGTCGGCTATCAAATCAAGCATAAATATGATATTATCGAAGCTTATAATATGACTACAGAGGCAATAGTTACTAAAGTAATGTGGGCATTAGGGCAAGCAAATGATTTAAATGAAATTAAAAATATATTAAACACTCCTGTTTATTTTGATATTATATAAACAAGGCATTAGCCTGACCGATATAATCCGAACCCGCCTCAAAGGAGTAGATTTCTACAGCGGTGTGTGGGTTTTATAACAAGGAAAAGACTTGCAGTAAGGCTCAATCCTTGCAAGAGGCTTTGACACAGTTAGAAAGCCCACACGCCGCTGTAGAAACGGGTTCGGATAATATCGGTAAGGCTAAGGTATTCGCAAAACAATTAGCAAATAACCTTTAATTTAATACTATTCATTAACAGTTAAAAAGAGTGCAAATACAACATATGTAAATTGTATTTGCACCATTTTTATTTCAATTAGCTAAATTTTTTCAGTATAAACTCTGTTTTGTAAATCTACTGAAAACAATATACCATGTCTAACGAATTACTTCCTACATCTGTAGCTAAACAAGATGTTAACAATAAAGCAGTTGTAATCAACACAACTACACAAATAAATCCCTTGTTTTCATAAATATGACCATCCTTTTTTTATTAGTTGCAATGTTTTGAGCGGTTTTGCGTAAGCAAAATTCAAATCGCAAGATTTGAAAGCACAAAACTTGCCGTTTGAAAATTTATTTTCAAACTTTTAATCTCCTAATAATACTTTAGTTTACATAAAAAACAATTGAACCATACTCCATATAGTCAAATATTTTCTCATAATATATCCCCTACTTTATACTATCATCCTACATAATTAGAGCATAGTACTAGGTAGGGGAATTTTTTATATACTTATTACAACTAATTTTAATACTATTTGTTACAGTCTCAACAAATAAGAACTATATAGCTTTTTTATTATCTTCCCATTTATCTGTTAACGAAGCAACTTTTTGTTTCAACTCATCGTCAACATCGTCACCAACCTCAGACGCAGCATATGACCATTCGATCCAAGAGCCGTCGTAGTTGTACACTTCTTCTACTCCTAACATCTCTCTTAACACTATTTGCGTATGAGAAGACCTTACTCCTGATTGGCAATAAGTTATAACTTTTTTACCATCAATTACATCTCCATAAATCGCTTGTAATTCTTCAATTGATTTAACAGTCTTATCTTCATTCAAAGCTGTGGTCCACTCAATATGCACCGCACCTTTCATTGTACCTGTACCAAATGCACCTGAAGAAGAACCCGTTTCTTCACCATTATACTCTCCTGTACTTCTTGTATCAATAACAACCCACTCTTCAGGGTTTTCAAGCGCAGTTATAACATCGTTAATGTCAGCACCTAACTCTTCAACATTCCACTCAGTAGAAACAAATTCGCTTTTTACTTCTTCATCAACTAAGGTCACTTGGTCTCCTGTGTCATATCCAGCGTCTTTCCAAGCGTTAAGGCCACCGTCAAGGTACATAGGCTCTAAGCCTATTAACTCTAACTGCCAACCAAATCTGGTAGAATCATGCATAGAACTAGTCGAGTAAACAATAATTTGTGTGTCTTCAGTTACCCCCGCCTTAGACATTAAATCGTCCATAACAGAAGCATCTAAGCGAAAACCGCTAACATTTGTACTGATAGCCTCGGTTGAGCCAGTTCCTGAATAGTCAGGTCTCCAAACTCTTAATGTTCCGTCAATAGGAGAATTCTCTTCGGTAAGCGGTACAATTGCTTTTGTACTGCTTAACACACCGAAAACTACTACATCTTCATTACTGTCTATTAAGGCTTTTGCATCTTTGGCAGATATAAACTGTGTACCGCCTATATCGCTTATGTTTTCAGAACTGTCATCAGCCGACGGCGCACTCTCGCAAGCTGTTAGTGAAAGCACCACAACTAAAATAAGAAGCATAGATAATATTTTTTTCATATTACACTCCGTTCTACCGATATGTATCGGTAAAGAAAATTACACATTGTTATTTTTAGTAAACTATGTGAGGCTACATTAAGCGTCTAATTTTATTCCTTTTTTCTTTGCAATATATTTTGGAATAAGTGATACTAAGAATAAAATAACTCCTGCTGCTGCAAATTGAATCAACAGTTGTATAGACACACCGTTAGTTGCAATTTCTCCTGCCATAAAAGCATAGATAAAAGAACCAGGTGCCATAGTAATAAGCGACACTAATGCAAATGTCATCGGCTTCATAGCGGTAACACCGTAAGCATAATTTTGAACATTGTAAGGGAATACAGGAACTAATCTAGTTAAAATTAAAAAGCTCGTTCCATTTTCTTTCACGCCGTCTTCTATTTTTTTGAATATTGGGTTGCCCTCAAATTTACTTGTGATAAACCCTCTAGCAACATATTTAGCAATAATAAACGCTACAGTAGCACCTATAGTTGCACCTATTAAAGATAGAATTCCGCCTAGTACTGAACCAAATGTAATACCTGCTACTATTGTAAATGCAGAGGCAGGAAACATAAATATCGCTACAATTATATACAAGAAAATGTATATTGCATAACCAATAAATCCTAATTCTTCAAACCACGCTTGAAGAGCGTCAATATCTGTTAAAAAATCAATAAATCCAGTAAAGTAAGCCACAGCAATAAGTGCAGCAACCGCTAAAACTACTATAATATGTACGGGTTTAATTGTAAATTTCTTCTTTCTCTCTTCCATTCTATCCTCCTAAATCGCTATAATTACCACGCGAATGACACGCAGAGCGTATATTCATAACTTATCTAGCCATCATTTTTTTAATACCTTTTTTAGTTTTGTAACGATTTCCCCAAGCTGTCATAGTTTGTGCTAATGAATCAGCCGGTGGAGCATCGCCCTTTTTCACTACATCTCCATATACAAGGTCAAGAATATGCCATGCAGACGCGCCACCAGCTAACATAGACTGTCTACAAGCTGCACAATATGTCACCACTTCTTTTGTACTAAAGTCTGCAACACGCCTGTTCATAACTTTTTTTGCTACTTCAGGGTTTGCAGGGACTACCATTCCACCAAAACCACAACAACGAGTAGTCTCTCTTGTTTTTTCTGGCTCAACAAACTTATAACCCATCTCACTCATTATCCATCTTACACCATCGTGAATATCACTATATGGCCTAATAGAGCAAGAGTCGTGCATTGAAAAAACTACATCGCTGTTTTTGGCTTTTCCAATTGCCTCTTTTGGCAATCCAATACTAGGAAACAACGACCATAGCGAGGTGACCTTAACATTAGGGTTAAGAGCCATTGTTTTATAACAACTTTGGCATGCAACAATAACCTCATCTACTTCGCAATCTTCTAAATCTTTTGCAAGTCCATCAAATCTTTCATGAAATTTATCTTCTTGTCCTATTGCTTTTGTAGGTTTACCGCAACATTTTTGAATAACCGATAAGTCGGGATATACTTTTAATAAATGCTCTATTGTTTTAAGCACTAACTGAGAATTATATGATGACAGAGCACAACCGCCTATAAATGCTTTTCTACCCATTATCTTCTTCCTTTCTGCTTTGTAGTAAACAATTTACTAAATCCAAGCAATTGATGCATATTTATCGCCTTATGTCCGCTCATAGGAGAATTTCCGCCGTTTGCTTTTACCATATCTTTGCGAATAGCTCCAAATAGTTCTGCAAACTTATACTCCTCAGGACATACTATTGTGCATTGATCACACATGTTACAAGAATAGCAAAGAACCGGCTCCATCTCTTTTGTTTCTATGAATTGTTTAAACAGCTCACCAGGATAATTAGTAAATTCATTAAGCATAATACATTCTACCATGCATTTTTTACACTCACATTTAAAGCATCTAGATGCTTCTTTCATCGCAGTTTCACGGTCAAACCCAAAATCACATTCATCAAATGTTTTTACCCTTTGCTCTACACTCATTTCTTTTGTGTGATTTCTAAGTAAGTCAGTCGCATCTGTAGGAAGTGGAATATCTAGTTTTGTAATATATCCAACCTCTTTCTCAAAGTCTCTACCCTCTGATAAATTTTCACCTTTTAGATAACGGTCAACTGAAATAGCAGCTTTTTTTCCTAATGCCATAGCCTCAACAACAATATTACTTCCTCCACAGTCACCTGCTACAAAAACATTTTTTAATGAAGTGCTCATTGTGTTTTTATCTATTACATATCGTCCACCTCTACCTTGTTCAATGGCTCCACCTGTTACGTCTACTACTACCTGACCTGTTGCAAATATTATTGTGTCACAGTCTATTTTTTTTGTAATGTTTCCGTATGTAGGGTTAAATCTTCCTTGCTCGTCAAATATTGATATTACTTCTTTTAGAGTTGCCCCAACAACCTCGCCATTTTCACCTAATATTTCTTCTACAGCTTGAGAAACATTAAAAATAATACCCTCTTCTAATGCTCCTTTTCGCTCGTGCTTGCTTGCAGGCATTGTCTCTGAAGATTCTAAACATACTAAATCAACATTTTGCGCGCCTAGCCTTAGCGATGTTCTTGCACAGTCCATTGCAACGTCGCCACCACCAACAACTAGTACGTTTTTACAAGGCAATTCTGTTTTCTTCTCGAGTGAAGCTAATTTTAAAAAGTCTACTGCGTTTGTAATATTTTTGTTGTCGTCACCTTTTGTAGGAATAAGCGAGCCTTTGTGGGCACCATTTGCAATAACAACTGCGTCATATGTTTCACCTAGCTCTTTAAACGTAATATCCTTTCCTACTTCTACTCCCATTTTGAACTCTACACCCAAATTCTCGGCATACTTATACTCAAAATCTATAACTTCTCTAGGTAATCTATATGCAGGTATTCCAACTCTCATCATTCCTCCATATACATTCAACCTTTCAAACACAACTACTTTATGCCCTTTTTGTGTAAGACTTACAGCAGTTTGTGTGCCAGCAGGACCTGCACCTATTACCGCTATTTTTTTGCCAGTCGGAGACCCCTTACTCAAATCCCACAATGTTTCTTTATCAGCCGTATCAGCAGCATACCTTTTTAAAGCAGCAATACTCATAGATTGGTCATACTCTTTACATCTTCTACACTCTAATTCGCAAGGATGCGCACATATTCTGCCCAACGTAGCTGGCAAGAAAACTTTTTCTCTAATTTTAAGCAATGCTTTTTCAATTTCACCCTCTTTAATAAAATTAACATAGCTTATTACGTCTGTGTGCATCGGACATTTAGCACTACATGGTGCTTTATTATGCCCTTGACATTCCTCAGATATGGTTGTTGCAGCTTCAATAATTTTTTCACTGAATTTCAACGAAGTCCCCCCTTATACACCTTGTTTACATATTTTCTCGTTTTAGTATAAAATTTAACTAAACACTCTCAAAATTTAATTACTTTTAATAAAAACTACTAAAATAAAAACAAAATGTAAATTATTTTTATATTTTTTAATACAGAAAGTATCTCATATGAACTAAATTTTGTCAAGCCTATTTACTTATAAATATATATACTATTAATTGTATGCAAATTGTCTTTTTCAATTACACTATACTATACAATATATCTTAAAATTTACAACACCAATAATCTCGTATTTTTTAAAGCTATCAGATTCTCAAACAAATTCCAAAAGTATATTCTAATTTTAGTATACCAGTAAAAAATAATCAAAATTTATTCGACAAATTATATTCAATTAATATATTAGCATACAAAATTTAAACAATAAAAACTATTTTAATAATAATAATTCCAAATTCTATTAATATAGTTGTATAACTTTAATAATTTTTTGGAAATTTTATACACAAATAATGTTAAATTAAACAAATGATAAATTTATGTAAAAAAAATGTAAAATTAATGCAATAAAATATAGCTTTTATGTATTAACAATGTAAGAAAACAAAAAAACGCAAGAGGAGTGTTAAAAATGTCAGTACAAACTATTTTTAAAAGGTATGAGCTTAAATATAAGCTAACAATTCAACAATATTTAGATTTATATGAATGTATGCGCGAGCACATGAAGCTTGACTCATATGGTAGGCATAAGATATCTAATATTTATTTTGATACAGACGATTATCGAATAATTCGTTTGTCACTTGAAAAGCCACAGTATAAAGAAAAACTAAGACTTCGCATTTATGGTGAACCCAATGATGAAAAACCAGCATTTATAGAACTCAAAAAGAAGTTTAAAGGTGTGGTTTATAAAAGAAGAATTTCTTCTAGCCAAAAAGATGCTATATCTTACTTGTTTGATGGTAAGCATACAAATGAGCCTTCTCAAATACATAAAGAAATAGACTATTTTATTGATAGTTATCACGATTTACTTCAACCAAAAGTTTATTTATCATATGAGCGTGAAGCTTTTTACAGCGAAGAAGACGATAATTTTAGAATGACTTTTGACTTTAACATTAAAATGCGTGACACTGAAGTTAGCCTTTTTGATGATTCTCATGATGTTAAAGTTTTAGAAGATGACTATGTTTTGCTTGAGGTCAAAACTGTTCAAGGTCTTCCGTTTTGGCTAATAGACTTTTTTAACAGAAACGAGGTATATAAAACATCTTTTTCAAAATACGGTACCGCTTATAACGTATTTTTACTACCAAAATATTTAGAAGAACAAAGGAGATTAAAACATGCTTGATACATTATTTACAGGACTATTTAGCGTCGAGGGGGCTATAAGTGTCTCACTGCCACACTTTTTCATTTGCGTAATCACTTCAATTATATTAGGTTTATTAACTTCACAGATGTATGCTTATAAAACAAAATGCACTAAAGGCTTTGTTCTAAGCCTTGCAGTTTTACCACTTGCAATTGCCATTGTTATTATGATGGTTAACGGTAATATCGGAGCAGGTGTAGCTGTTGCAGGCGCATTTAGCCTTGTACGTTTTCGCTCTGTACCGGGTACAGCAAAAGAGATAAGCGCAATTTTCACTGCTATGTGTACAGGTCTTACAGTTGGTATGGGTTACATAGGCTTTGCTGTTTTATTCGCTATTATAGCATCTATTTTTTCAATGGTATTAAGTATTACAAGTTTTGGAGAGCCACAAAACAACACTCGAGTACTTGGAATTACAATACCTGAGAATTTAAACTACACTGAGGTTTTTGATGACATTATGTCTAAATACACTACAAAAAGTAACCTAATAAGCGCTAAAACAACAAGTATGGGTAGTCTTTTTAAATTAAGTTATGAAGTAGAACTTAAAGATGCCTCTATTGAAAAAGCATTTATTGACGAGCTAAGATGTAGAAACGGAAACCTTGAAATACTAATAGCAAAAGAAGACAGTTTTATTAACGGATTATAATTTACTACATATAAAAACCTCAAATCGGCATAATATGTTGATTTGAGGTTTTTATGTTTATCATTTTTAAAACTATTTTTGTTGACTTCTACTTAAAACAATGATATATTTATAGTAATATCCAATATATTTTTTCTAGTGACAACCTTTGCTTTATATGTGTTTGCCTTACTATTAATTGTTATTGGAGAATAGAAAGAATTGAAGCTGTTTTTTTAGAAAGGACGATTAACATGGAAAAGATAACATTAGGAAAAACCGGACTTAATATATCAAAAATATTTTATGGCGGAATTATCTCTATGAAAGATGGGCAAGAATTTTC
The DNA here is from genome assembly GCA_964369215.1 of uncultured Eubacteriales bacterium. Taxonomy (GTDB): domain Bacteria; phylum Bacillota; class Clostridia; order Oscillospirales; family Acutalibacteraceae; genus SIG603. The sequence goes on along the minus strand of CAYJEZ010000025.1, from coordinate 11,026 downwards.
TGATAAATATGTAGATTACGCTATTAAAAGCGGAGTTAATTATTTTGATGTTGCTCCCTCTTACGGAGATGCAGAGGTTATTTTAGGTAACTCTTTAATACCATATAGAAAAGACATTTACATTGCTTGCAAAACTACTTGCAGAGACGCAGAAAATGCAAAAAGAGAGATGGAGCAAAGTTTAAAACATCTGCACACTGACTATTTTGACAATTATCAACTTCATTCTATTACCACAAAAGAAGACGTAGACAAAGTTTTTTCTAAAGGTGGAGCATTTGAGGTTATATTAAAAGCTAAAGAAGAGGGCATTATTAAACATTTAGGAATAACTTGCCATAGCGAAGAGGCAGCTATGCATGCAATTAACACTTACGACTTTGAGACTATGCTTTTTCCTATTAACTGGGGCTTACTTATGCATAAAGGATTTGGCAAAAATGCTATTGCACTTGCTCAAGAAAAAGGCATGGGCATTTTAGGAATGAAAGGTCTTGTTGAAAGAGCTTGGGAAGAAAATGAAGATAGGAGTATGTATCCAAAATCTTGGTGCAAGCCTATTTACCCTGATGAAAAAGATTTTAGAATAGCCGCACTAAAATATTCACTTAAATCTGGTGCTATGTCACTTGTAATGCCTGGTACTTTTGAATGCTTTGAATTTGCTATTGAGAATTTAGACAAAATATTAGAGCCTATTACAGATGCCGACACCGCACTACTTGAAGCAAAAGCAAACGAGATAAACGGACGTTATTTCTTCTAATAAAAAATAAAAGTTTTCTTCCACACACTTAGTGAGGAAGAAAACTTTTTATGTAAGCAGGCAATAATTATTAGGATATAATGCTAAGCATTTCAATTAAACACCTGCCACCCTTTTACTAAAAAAGATTAACTCTCTTTCCAATTTTCATAAAGCTTTACTATCACCTTTTCAATAGGTGTTTTTTTAATTTCTACATCTTTTATGCCTTCTACCCCTGAAAGCATCGATAACAATTTCGCTACAGGAGTTTTATTTAAGTCTGCCTCAAACTCGAAAACTCCGCTTTGAGACGAGATAAGTTTTGCTCCGTCAATTGTAGGAATACTTCCGTCGGTGGTTACAACAAATCCTGTTGCACTGCCTGAAATATCACGTAGTCCGCTAAACTCTCCATCGTAAACCAATTTACCGTTTGCTATCATAACTACTCTGTCTGCCATCTCTTCAAGGTCGTCCATGTCGTGGCTTGTAACTATAATAGTAGTTTTCTCTTCTTTATTTATTTTTTTCAAAAAGTCTATCATATTTCTTTTCGCCACTACATCTAGACCTAAAGTAGGCTCGTCAAGTAAAATAAGCTTTGGTGAGTGTAATAACATAAGTGCTAAATCAGCCCTCATTCTTTGCCCTAAAGACAGCTCTCTAGCAAAAGTTTTAAGCAAGTCGCCTATATCAAGTAACTCTGTAACCATCTCTAGATTTCGCTTGTAAGTCGTATCCGATATATCCCAAACTACTTTTTTCCATTCAAAACTTTGGCTTACTGGGTGGTCCCACCATAGTTCTGTTCTATTGCCAAACAAAACACCTAAGCTTTTCATAAGCTCTATTCTATTTTTAATTGGAGACATACCCATCACTTTTACCTCTCCGCTTGTAGGTTGTAGCATTCCTGATAGTATTTTCATAGTTGTGCTTTTACCTGCGCCGTTAGGCCCTGCATATGCAACTATCTCTCCCCTATCAATTTTAAGGCTTACACTGTCTAAGGCTTTAAGCTCTTTTGTTTGTGGCTTGAACAAGTTTTTAAGCAAGCCGCTGCCGGCATTCTCTCTTAAACGGCGTTTAAATATTTTAGTAACCGAGTTTATCTCAACTGCGGTGTCCCATGTTTGAGTAACGGTTAATTCCTTTTGTGACATAATGTTTTAACCCCTTTCTAAATAAATAAGTAGTAATAACCCAAAGAACAACTGCGAATATAAACGGGTACCAAGCCGCTATATCTACGGACGATTTTCCTAACAAAAAAAGTGAAGGAAACCACCCTAAAAGCCCCGTAGGTACTATTGTTATTAGCGGTATTTGAAGTGCAAGTGGCATTCCTGATAATGGGTACATTCCTATGCTTACCATTCCTTGCACCGTGCTTGTAATCTCCTCTGCCCCAACTGGTGAGTAAAAAGTAAATGTAGAGAACAGAAACATTACACCTAAGTAAATGGCAAAGCTTACAATAATGCTAGCAACTAATAATAAAACCCACCACCATGTCAAAATAATTTCTAGATTAACAATAGAAAAAACAAGCATTATAAGTCCTGATACAAAACTACTGCCACCTGTAAAAGGAATTATTCCTGTTGTCATTATTTGCACTGGTAACGAGACTGGTTGAATTAACATATGCTCAAGTTGCCCTCTGCCTATTACCCTTGAAAAGTTGCCCATATTGAACGATACAAGCATTTGAAAAAGCCCATTAACAATAGTAAAATAAGCTAGCATAAAAAGCACTTCATATTCGTTCATATTACCTATTCCCTCAAACTTAAACGCTAGTAAAAATATACTGGCTACCGAGGCTACAGTGCATATAAAATCACAAGATATTGCAAGAGAGGCAAACTTTAAGTCTCTTAACAGCCACGATAAATCCATTTTTGAGTAAATGAGAATAAGTTTAAGAATTTTTTTAATTTTAGCCACCATAACTCACCAACTTTTCTCTTGATTTTCTAAAATACACAACAGCTACAATCCATAAAATAATATTCCAAGCTATTTGTGTAATAATAACCTGTGCTATGTCTGCAGTGCCTACAAAAATTGAAAGCGGTGCAGCGTTTAAGCTTCCGAACGGTTGAAATTTAAATATATTTTCAAGCCCAAATGGCAAAATAGCAAAAGGAATTATTTCACCTGAAAACAATGAAACAAGTGCCATTCTTATTGAGTGAACAAGCCATGTAACACCTTGTAAGTAAATCCCTATACAGGCAAAAATCAAATCTATTGCAAAACCTAAGCTAATGCACAATATTAAACTTAAAAAAAACATAGGGCTTGCCGGTATAATATTAACACCAATAAACGGAGCTAATAATACCATAACAGGCACAAGCAGTATTAAATTAAGAAGCCAACTGCCTATTGTTATTGATACCACTTGTCCGAAAACAGGATAGGGCCTTGTGAATAAGCTTGTTAACTCTCCTGAGTAGTTCCATTTTGAGAGCATAGTTTGAACAGTTAATATGTCCCCCAACATCATATTAACATAGGTGTAACTGAGTAAAGCAGTAAGGCTCATACCAATTTCCACTCCGCTTTCTGCTAAGACAGTCCATAAAAACATAAGCGGAACCATATGTAAAATATTTAGCCCAAGCCTAGGCAAGTAAGCAATTATTCCGTCGTTTGTTCTTTTACGAAGTTCCATAACCGCCGTTATTTTGTATTTATTAAAATTAGAATAATTTGTTGTCATAAAACCATTCCTTTCTTTTTTTATTGTATTGTTAAGTTAAATCTTAAAATTTTGGACATAAAAATGCCCTGTGAAGATTGTTAATCCACACAGGGTACGAGCAATTCTACATGTAAAATTACGTAGTTATGCTAACTGGTGAAACGTGAAAAAACAATCTTTTTTGTAAAAATGGCACACTTACCCCTTGTAAAGACTGTTTTTGCTGTTTGATTATGTTTTAAAAAGCCACAAAACAATTCATTGCCAGTAATATTTTCATCTCTTACTAACTGTTTCATGCTTTTCACCACCTTTTCATAATTACAAAATTAGTTTAGCACATTAGCTTACTATTGTCAAATATTATTTATAGTCATACTAATTCATAAATCATCCTAGCTTCGCTTGTAAAAGCTGTTGGGGATGTCACATTAACAAATTTTTTCGGCAAATTACATGGTGCGGCTATCTATAAACTAACCCCAATAGGTAAAATAAACTTAATTTTATGCTCACTTATCGAAAATTCTTCTGCTTTTGTTTTTCTGCATTCTCCATCGCAGTTTGAGAAGAAGTCTTGTTGTCCCTCTATCTCAATTTTATAGCCTCTTAAAAAAGTTAAGTATTTATCAAATAATTTGTTTTCTAAATGCTCGCCCTTTTTATAAAGCCCTACCAATTTTAATATAACTGCTAACGATGGAGTTTTTACTAAAATAAAATCAAGCAATCCGTCATTAGGAATAGCCCTAGGTGCTCCGTGGTAACCGCCTCCATAGTATTGACCCGAGGCAGCTAGAACAAATAAATAGCTGTCTGTAAAGGTTACTACTTCATCTTTTGTGTAAAGCTTCACCTTAAGCTTTGCCCCTAATCTACCCATTAACGAACGTGCAACTGCAATATCGTAAGACATTGGTCCGCTAACAAAAGGCAGGTCTTTGTAACTTGTCATTCTGTAACCTACCCCAGCATCAAACCCTACAGAGCATATATTTATTGCACTTGAGTCTAACGTTTTAATAACATCTACCTCTATGCTGTCTCCAAATATATTTTTATCATAATCTAAAAAAAGTTCAATCTCTCCAAAAGTTTTTACGTAGTCATTTCCGCTACCTAGCGGAAATACACCTATCTCTACATTGGCAAACCCCACTACCCCTTGTACTATTTCGTTAAGTGTTCCGTCTCCACCAATTCCAAAAATTCTAATTTCGTCTCCGGTTTCTGCCTCATCTTTTGCAAGTTTTGTAATGTGCCCAACATATTTTGACATCACTATTTTATATTCGTCTTTTTTATCAGAGAAAATCCGCTCTAAATTCGTTTTTATTTCGTCAAATTTCTCAAGCGCATGTGTCTTTGGGTTTATTATAAAAATGTATCTCATTTCGCTCTCTCTTTATGTAAAATTTTGTAGAATTATGCACATTTTATATAATACAACAGATATTAATCATATGTCAAATATTTATTTGACTATACCTATGCGGTTTTGCTTTATTTCTGTTAATTTTCGAGGTTAAATAGACTGTATTAACGAGCACTAAATATAGCACACACGCAAACAGAGACAGACTACAAGCCTGTCTCTGTTCTGAATAATACTAATTTTTACTCTTTTAAGCTTTAACACTTTTTTGTGGCTTTAAATCGTCGTACATTTTCTCGTAAAACTTAAGTAATTGTTGGTTAGTGGTCTCTCTACACTTTACAAGGTCGCCTAAAGCTTGCCCTTTTGCTTTACCTGCAAAATCCTCTGGCCCATTTGAATTACTGATGGCAGACAAAGCACCTATGGTGTTGTTTAAATAATCGGTTTGGTTTGATATTTTCTCAATTTGCTCTAAGGCATAATCAATAGTGAGTTTTGTACTGCCCTCAGGCTTTTCATCGCACTCAGCAATCCAATTTCTAATGATTTGATTAATATCTGCATTTTCATCGTTTAATAGTGCTTCATCAATTTGTTTATTTAGTTCTTCTTTTCTTTGAGCATTGTAGTCGTTTAACATTATTTTGTCCTCCATATTGTTTTTTAGCGGACACACAAGGCATATTTTATTGTCACCTACAAAGCGTGCCCTGCCTTTTTTCACAAGACCTTTAGCCCTTTTAGGGTAGGTCGCTTCATATTCATTGCCAAACTCATCTACTACAATAATGTTTTTTATCATGGGTGTCGCCCCTTTGTATTAGATTTTCTGTTTTTTGTTATGGGTGCCGTCCCCAATAGCTTGTAATGCATGCTGATTTTAAGAAATAATATAATGTAAACATAACAACTGCTTATAAAATTAGAAATAATTATTTATATGTATTAGTCATCTCCGCCGCCGTCGTCGCCTCCCCAGCCACCACCGTCGCTGTCTCCACCCCAGCCACCGCCGTCGCCAGAGTCTCCATCGTCACCCCAACCACCGTCGTCGTTCCAACCGTCGTCGTCACTGTCGCCCCAGTTTTGCCTATTTTCATAAAATGGCGCATCTGCTCCGGGCGCAAAATTAGGGTCATAATCATCTCGGGTTTTTGCATACTCTTCTTTGTATTCTATCCCTAGTTCTGTTAATCTTTGATTTAATTGATACAACTCATAATTAATTACTTTTAAGGTTTTAGCACATTTAGACACTTTAATTATGAGAAATACCATAATGACAAGAGGAATAATTACCGCTGCAAATAAAACACAAATAATAATACCAAAAATCGCAGAATCTCTTTTTTTGGTGTACTTTCTTTTATCTGCTACAAGCACTCTTCGTTTATTTATTAAATCTTCTTTTTCATCAAAATAGTGTTTCAAATGCTCAGGTGGTGTAAATGTTGAATTGTTAGAGCTAGATTGATTGTATTGCATTTTAATATCTCTTCTTTCTAAAAATATCTATAGTATAATATTAATATAAAATCAAATTAATTTCAACACTTTTACAAATTAAATTTAATTATTTTTATTGAACATATACTTAAAGTTTGATATAATTAATAAAAACAATAGGCTTTGTTAACTTAATATGAAAATAATCTTTATATTTCTTTTTCCTCCCCACCAAAAGGGGAAGAAAAAAGAAAAGAGAAAAAATTGCTTTATTCTTAATAAAACTAATAATTTCATTATTTTAACTTAACAGTGCCAAACAATACGAGAGGTGGATTAATAATGAGCAACAAAGAGTTTCCTAGAACTATGGTGGGCGGGGTGTCTTTACCCAGAATGCTTATAGGTAGCAACTGGTTTTGTGGTTACAGCCACACAGGAAGTGCTGCTGACGCTATGATTAAAAATAAATTTAGCAATGAAGATGCATTTATACCTGTGATTAAGGAATATTTAAAACATAATATTAACGCAATTATGGGTCTTTTTGAAACCAACCCTACAATGTTAAGTGCCGTGAAATCCGCAGAGCAGAAATTTGGGAAAGAAATTATTATTATTGATACTCCGATTGTTAATGTGGACGACAGTAAATCAGCAAGAGAAGAAGCTAAAAAAACTATTGAGCTCTCAAAGAAAAATGGGGCAAAATTTTGTTTTTTACATCATTCAAGCGTAGAGCAATTAATCGACAAAAACAAAAAAGTTATACATAGACTTGACGACTACACAAAAATGATTAGAGACGCAGGTATGATACCTGGGCTTTCAGCACATATGCCAGAGGTTTTAATTTACTCTGATGCCAATGAATATGACGTAGAGACATATATTCAAATTTACAACTGCTTAGGCTTTTTAATGCAGGTTGAAATTGAATATATAGCTAAAGTAATAAACAGTGCTAAAAAACCTGTTATGACCATTAAGCCTTTTGCCGCAGGTAGGTGCACACCTTATGTAGGGCTTAATTTCTCTTACAATACAATTAGAGAGTGTGATATGGTAACTGTAGGAGCCTATAGCGAGCTAGAGGTAAGAGAAGATATTGAAATTGCTTATGCAGCTTTAGGCAGATATTACCCAAACCTTGAGGGCAGAACAAGCCCGGCTAAAAACCAAGATGTGTTTATGAATAACAAATAAATAAATAAATAAAACTTCCTTTCTTTTCATCTTTAACAAAAGATTTTAGAAATAATATTACCTATTTTTGCATATGCTGAGATATAGAGTAATTTATTACTGATAAGAAAGGAAGTTTTTTTGTGAAAATAAAATGGTTTGCTTTGATTGTTAATATAATAATTCCCCTTTTAGTTGGAACAGTTGCAGGGCTTATATCTTCTAGCAGTGTGGGACTTTACAGCGAGATAATTAGGCCACCACTCTCTCCGCCATCACAAATTTTCGGCATAGTTTGGCCAATACTTTATGTTATGATGGGTATTGCTACCTACCTTGTAGTGACCTCATCTGCAGATAAAGAAATGATTAAAAAGTCTGTTTTTTTATATGGATTTTCATTAATACTAAACTTTATATGGCCTATAGTTTTTTTCAATAGTAAAGCTTACCTTTTAGCACTAGTTATTATTATAGTATTGTTAATTGTGGTGCTTGTTTTAACAAAAAGCTATTATCAAATTAACCCTATTGCCGGAGTTTTACTAATACCTTATGCATTGTGGCTAGCATTTGCAACTTACCTAAATATAGGAATATATTTACTAAACTGAAAACAAATGCACACAAAAGGGGCTGTCGCATTAAAGACATAATGCACAAATGATATGGCAGATTTGTAGGGCAAGGGCTCTGCTCTTGCCGTGGTTATAATATAAATCTGCATTTCGGCAAGAGCAGAGCCCTTGCCCTACACCATAACATTGTTCATATTCACCACTGAACGTCTTAATGCGACAGTCCCTTTTTATAAACTCGTTATACACCAAAAAATGGTATTTTTTAGACGAAAGCAAGGTGTGTTCAAACACGTGTACATCTACACTTATAATTACAGGCACTTTACCTTTTGTACTAAAATTATCAAGTACTGAATACTGAAAATACATTCCATTTAATCTTTCCTTCTAATTTCATTGTTTCACATTAAAATTCAAACTTCATAAATTCTCCTATACATAAAACTAGATAAACCAACTGCTAATATTGGTATTTAGGTTTTGCTTTCATATTAACATAAAAACCTACACACGCCCCAACAATTCCACCTACAATATGGGTAAGCTGAGATACATTGTCGTTAACAAAAATTGCAGAATACAACTCGCTACCAATATAAAGCACGGTGACTAAAACAAAGGTAACCGGTATTTCTTTGCCATTTGTGCCAGTTATAGAAGATAGCAAAATAAGCGCGAAAACTACACCGCTTGCGCCGAGCAATGCGCTATTAAATAAAATAAATTGCACAAGCCCTGTAACCACCGCTGTTATTAAAATTATCATTATCATAACCTTAGAGCCGTACTTCTCTTCAAGCAAAGGACCCAGTAAAAGTAAAAGCATTATGTTGCCAATAAAATGTTGGAAATCAGCGTGCCCAAAAACATGCCCTATAAACCTAAAATACGTAAAAATATCACTTAGCGGAGCTTTGTATACGCTAAATAATAAACTGTCGGTATAACCTGCAGTAATCTCACCTAAAATTGTTACCACTAAACATATTACGGTAAAACATATTATTGTTGGCGAATTAAAAACCAGTTTAAATTTTTGCATTATGCACACTTCCTCTATTTTTTATTTATTCGCTAAAACTGTAATAACAAAATCCAGTGTGAGTTCAATATTATCAATTTTGTCAAGTTTCGCTTTGTCTTCTCGTGAGGTTTTAATATTATAAGGAGTCATAGCAAATAAATTTTTGATGTCTTCATTACTATTTATTTTCACCTTATACAATAGTTTCTCTTTTTTAATCAATGTAAAATTTGAAAATACATGCTTATCTTCATCATTTTTGTATGGGCTATCATAAACCGCTTTTTTCAGCTCAAATAAATGCTCTGTTCCTGCAGTTACTACAATAATATATCCTTTGTTTTTAACAACACGCCTAAACTCATTTTCTGCTAATGGCGCAAAAATGCATGTTAATAAATCTATAGAGTTCTCTTTAATAGGTAAGTCGAATACGCTAGACACAAAATAGCTTGTTTGCTTATCTTTTTTTGAGGCAAACATTACCGCATTTTTAGATATATCAGTAGCAAAACATTTAGAATTCGTCAAGCTTTTTGTTATAATGCTCGAATAATATCCTTCGCCACAACCACAGTCCAAATAGCTAATTTTGTCTTTTTCAGGAATAAGGGAACATATTTTTTCGGCTAGCGGCAAATAATAATCTTTCTCTAAAAAACTAGCCCTAGCCCTTACCATCTCTTTACTGTCGCCAATATTATCTCCTTGTTTGTTTGTAACTAGTAAATTGGTGTGAGCAAACTTTGAAATATCAAAGCAATGATTATTTTCACATATATAAGCTCTGTTGCTTATAATAAGCTCTTTTTTGCAGTGTGGACAAATTAACATAAATTGCTCCTTAACTATATATCAAATTTCAGTTGCCTGTCTCCATAAGCTTGCATAATAAGGCTGTTTGACTCTCTTAAATTACAGCTGATGCCCTCTTTATTGCAGCATTCTTCAAATATATTCCATAATTTTACATGTTTCGGAGAAAAACAACGATAATTATTTTTAAATCTCTTCTTATATTTTTCAGAAATCCCATTACAAATTTGCTCTGCCTTTTCATAAAAATAATCTCTTTGCACATCTGCCAATGTTACTAGCGGAGACATATGAATATATTTTGCCCCATAATTCTTCGCCTTTTTTACTATTTCAATAACATTTTCTTCAGTATCTGTCAAATAAGGTATAATAGGGTCCATTAAAACTCCAGTTACAATACCAGTTTTCGTTAGGGTTTGAATAGCTTTAAAACGCTGTGACGACAATGCAACATAAGGTTCGATTTTACTGCACATATCGTCGCCTAAACAAGTTATTGTAAAATTAACTATTGCAGGTGAGTGCTCTTTTATGTCACATAAAATATCTATATCACGCAAAACTAAATCACTTTTTGTTATAATGTTTGCACCAAACTCATATGCGTTTATAAGCTCAAGTGCATTATGCGTTAAGTTTAAATCTTTCTCAAACTTGTTATAAGGGTCAGACACCCCACCTGTTAGCACTACACCTTTTTTAACTTTACGTCTTAACTCATCTCTAACTATTTGCAAAGCATTCTTTTTTGCCCTTATATTATCAAAATTATTGCTTTTTTCATAAAATTCACTTCTTGCATAGCAGTAAATGCAACCATGGTCACAGCCTCTGTAAATATTCATTACATAGTCAAACAGCAAATAATATTCATTGGGTTTTCCTTTGCTTATTATTGTTTTTGCTGGAATATATTCTATTTTCATCACCTACTGTCTAATAAAGTATCGATTGTATAGTCATTCAACTTCAAAAACTAATCGCACCAAAGCAAAAACCACATAAGTTAAAGCTTTTTGCTTATGCAAAAACCACATAAATTAAAACTTTTTACATATGAGTAAAACTATGTAATTCTACTTTATTTATGCCATATAATCCATATAATTTATATTTATTTTACTAGATAATA
>CAYJEZ010000024.1:0-23442 GCA_964369215.1 uncultured Eubacteriales bacterium | reverse complement strand
ACCCCGAGAGTTTTACTCTCACACCTGATGCGGATAATGCCGACGTAGGAATGTTATATTAACTATAAAAAGCTACAAGGCAATTTTGCCCTGTGGCTTTTTTATCGCATAAAAAAAGAAAGGATTTATATAAAATGAATCAAAAAACTCAAAAAATGGTGGTTATGGCAATCTTTATTGGTCTAGCAACAGTACTAAGTGAAATTCCTATTCTCAAAATGCCTTTTGGTGGCTCGGTGACTTTGTTTTCTATGTTACCAATAGCTATGATAAGCATAGGTTATGGATTAAAAAGCGGATTTGTATGCTCATTTTTATATGCGCTTGCTCAACTTGCTTTAGGACTAACTGATGTACTATCGTGGGGGCTTACACCTATAGTGCTTTTATCTTGTTTCTTTGTCGATTACATTTTTGCTTTTACTGCAATTGGTTTATCTGGCATATTTAGGAAAAAAGGCTTAGTAGGAATTTGCTCAGGTATAGCTTTGGCTTTAAGTGTGAGGTTTGTGTTCCACTTATTCTCAGGGGTAGTGCTTTTTGCAAGTTGGACACCTGAAGAGTTTACTTCTCCAATAATATATTCGGTACTATATAATGGTGCTTATATGTTGCCTGAAATTGTTATTACAATGATTGGAGCGGTGTTGTTATTTAAGGCTCCAGTTGTAAATAAGGTAATGCTTGCAGATATGCAAAGTATTTAAATTACAAATTAGCGTGTTGATAAGAGAAAGCTTTTATCAACACGCTTTTTGTTTTAGTGCTACTAGTTGTGTGGGTTGAACGACTATATTGCATATAAAATAAATAACACAAAAAATGTCAATTTATGTTGAAGAATTAGTGCCAAAGATGTATAATATAAACATTCAACTCACATAACTAACACAAATTAAGCAAAAAATCGCAGATATAGTCAAATCAATATTGGGCTTTTAGCTTTTTCGCTTAATTTGTGTAGTGTTTTTATATTTTAATAACAATATAGTTAATTAACTACAATGCAAATGAACATAAGCTTTATTTATGCAACTAAATATGTAAAATCGAGAAAAGGTGATAATATGGATTTACAAAATAAATTATTAGTTCTTTCAAAAGTAGCAAATGCCTTAAATTTAGCAAAAGTCAATTGGTCAATAGGTGCATCAGCAATGCTTTATTTTATGGGTGCAGTTACAGCGTTTAACGATATAGACATAATGCTAGATGAAGAAGATGTAGTAAAAGCAAAAGCTGCCTTAAAAAATTTTGCAGAGCTAAAAGAGCCAAATTCAAGCAATAATTGTAAGAGTAAAGTTTTTTTAGAGTATATAATAGAAGATGTAGAAGTAGATATTATGGCAGGTCTAACTATTGATTATGAGGGGGAAGAGCACTACTTCCCTTTAAAACATGAGCACATAACTAAAAAAATAAAGTTAAATGATGAAGTTATTCCTCTGCACTCAATTACCGAATGGAAAAGATATTATGCACTAATGGGAAGAGATATAAAAGTCCAGTTAATTAATGGTTTCTTAAAGGAGAGAGAAAATGCAAAAACCTAATTTTGCTAGAGAAGAAATTAAACTTTGCTTTTTTAGAAGCCTGTGTGTAGCTGTTTTTTTACTGTTGACAATTACTCTTATACACTTGGTAGATAACACGATATGGATATCCTCGTTAGCAGCTACGACTTTTATAGCATTTGCCTTTCCGAAAGCAGAGGCAGTAAAAAGCCGTGTTATACTAGGGGGATACATATCGGCTTGTGTATGGGGTGTAGTGGCATCGCTAATATTGCAAGCTATGAACCATACATATTTTTTAACGGTTATTTTGTGTACATTGGCGGTTTTTTTAACAACTATGTGTATGACAGTTTTTGACTTTGAACACCCTCCGTCTGCGGCTTTGGCTGTAGGTTTGGTCATTTCAAACCAACCAATACAAACTGCTTTGCTATCGATACTATGTGTGATTTTGCTATGTGCAATTAAAATGCCCTTAGCGCGTTTAATTTTAAGAGAAAACGAAAATAAAAGATAGAATAACAAAAAAAGGAACTCGCAAGCGTTATGCTGTGAGTTCCTTTAATATATTTAACTAAGTATACAAACTATCTTAAAATGAAAGATTACGCCTCTATCATTACCTCTTTATTTGTTCTTGCTGACTCATAAATAGCGTCTATCATTTTCATTAGCATAACACCGTCTGCCATAGGTGCTCTACAAGTTGTACCATTTTTTACACAGTCAACAAAGTGAGCAATCTCGCCCTCAAATAAGCCGTTGAAAGACAATGCTGTATCTCCTGTTGGAGTAACGTCTACTAAATATCCGCCTACATCAGTGTAAATCTCAACGCCTGGGTCAAGTTTAGCGCCACCTTTTGTACCAAACAACTCAACTGTGCCTGTGTCTTGTTTGATGTTTAGGTTGAAAGAAGCCTCCATAAGCATTGTTAAGCCGTTATCAAATTTAATCATTGCAGATGCAAAATCTTCAACAGTATATTTAAAGCCTGTAGCTTTTTTAGCTGTAGCTTCGTATCCTACATTAACGCTGCTTGCTGATTTTGCTCTGTCCATTCCTAAAGAATTATTTGTAATAGCATAAGCAGAAACAGGTTTTGGGCAACCTGCTAAATATCTTGTTAGGTCCATAACATGAACGCCTAAATCGATAAGTGGTCCACCTCCTGAAAACTCTTTATCACCAAACCAACCGCCTGGGCAGCCGTTTCTTCTTAAGTATGTGCATTTTGCATAGTACAAGTCACCTAAAGTGCCTGCTTTAATAAAGTCTTCTAATACTTTAGCGTCATTTCCAAAACGACGAACAAAACCAATCATAAGAAGCTTGCCGTTGTCATCTGCTGCTTTTTGCATAAGTTTAGCTTCTTCTTCGTTCATAGCCATTGGCTTCTCACAAAGAACATTAACTTTTGCATTAAGTGCTGCAACGCTAGCTGCCATATGAACTTTATTCCAAGTACAAACGCTAACTGCATCTAACTCTTCGTTTTTAAGCATTTCATTATAATCTGTATAGGTTGATGTTAGAGGTACACCATATTTTTCAGCGTATTTCTCCACTTTTTCTTTGTCAATATCACAAAGTGCAACAACATCTACTATGTCAGCTAATTGTTTGTAACCCGCCATGTGCATGTGGCTAATTCCACCTGTTCCAATAATACCTATTTTTACTTTACCCATAATATTTAATTCCTTTCACTAATTAAAGTGTTGTAATATAAGACAAGATTTTGTCTGTTTGGTTATATACTAACATAATATAGTTGATTTGTGAATACATATTTTAAATTTTTCACTTATTATTTACATATAAATATACAAGTAATTATTGTTTATTTTGCTGTTGATGTAAAAACATAGGCGAAGAAAATAAATAAATTCTATTTTTTAACAACCTAACATAGTCTTGAAAATACTTTAGAAATTAGTTATAATTATTTTAAGGAACTATTATTTTTATACAAATCAAAATACGAAGGGCAGGAACTTATATGAATATTACAGGTGCTTTAATGTTGTTTTCTATTTTTGCTTTAATCTACTCTTTAATTATTGAGATTTTCACAGTTCTATTTAGGTTGACAGGGCTTACATACGACAAGGCTCATTTTCAAGTTATTTCAATGCTTACAAACAGTGGATTTACTACAGGAGACAGCGAGGCAATAACCGCATCAAAAGTTAGGAGAAAAATAGCAAAGCTAACTATTATTTTTGGCTATTTATTTACTGTTATAATAATGTCTTGTGTTGTCAATATCTTCTTATCGTTGAGTAACTCTCAGTTACAAGACATGTGGACCTCAGGCATTATTGTGGCGTGCTTGCTTGCGCTATTACTTATGTTTAATCGCTCTGACACTGTGAGAAAATTTATTGACAGTAAGATAGAAAAAATTGGTAAAAAGCTAATGTTTGGAAAAAATGTAAACGCTATTGTTTTACTAGATATTTTTGGCGATAGCGTTATGGCTGAAATAAACCTTGCTAATTTACCCTCACAACTTCAAGGTGTAAAGCTAAAAGACTCAAAATTAAAAGAAAAACATAAACTTCAGCTTATTTTAATAAAAAGAGAGGGTGAGACTAAAAGCATAATAAATGGTGAAGATATGCTGCAAGTAAACGACATAATTGTTGTTTTTGGCAAGCATCAAAACATTAAATCGCTTTTTGGTAGACATAAGATTGCATAAACTAGCGCAAAATACTTGATAAAATAATGCTGTGACGTAATTATCATAATGTCAAATTAATGAATTTAATTCTATTTCGTCACAGCCTCTTATATAAACTCATATTCTACTATAGCTATTAATAAGGGCCAAAGCACAACTTATTCCGTCAACAGCGGCAGACATAATTCCACCTGCATAACCTGCACCCTCTGCACAAGGGTACAGGTTTTTTATGTTTAAACTTAACATGTCTTCTCCCCTTAAAATTCGTATAGGAGAAGAACTTCTAGACTCTACCCCTGTTAATAGTGCATCAGGAGAGGCGAAGCCATTTACACGTTTGTTCATCTCTTGTATTCCTTTTTGAAGGCTAGTGTTAATATAATCAGGAAAAAGCTCGTTTAAATTAGATGCAGTTACACCGGGTGCATAACTAGGTATAACTTCTCCAAATTTAGAACTTGCCTTATTTCTTAAAAAATCTTCAAATCTTTGGCAAGGTGCTTTGTAAGTTTTACCGCCTAGAGCAAAAGCTTTTTTCTCAAGCTCTCTTTGGTAATACATTCCGTCTAGTACTCCTTCTCCAAAGTCTTCAGGGCCAATTCCGACCAAAACGGCTGAATTACTGTTTGTTGCGTCTCTTTTATACTCGCTCATTCCGTTAGTAACTACTGTTTCATTCTCACTAGAGCTTGCAATTACATAGCCACCTGGGCACATGCAAAATGTGTAAACACCTCTACCATTTAAAAGTTTTACAGATAGCTTGTAGTCAGCAGCAGGTAAATCTTTATGAAATTTACCGTACATTGCACGGTTGATATACTCTGCTTTATGTTCTATTCTAACACCAACCGAAAAAGCCTTTGACTGCATTGCAATATTTTTTGTTTTAAGCATTTCAAAGGTGTCTCTTGCGCTGTGTCCTATTGCTAAAATAAGTTTGTCGCAGTCAAAGTTTAAGGTTTCTCCATTTTTTACTGCTTTAATGGAGCGGATTTTATCTTCTTTTATCTCGATGTCAGTCAATTTGGTTTCAAAATAAATTTTACCGCCAAGCTTAATAATTTCTTCTCTAATGTTTTTTACGGTAGGAGCTAATTTATCTGTTCCTACATGTGGTTTTGCATCCCACATAATTTCTTCCGGTGCTCCTGCCTTTACCAACTCCTCAAGCACTTTACTTATTTTATCGCTTTTTATGCCTGTGTTAAGCTTGCCGTCTGAGAAAGTACCCGCGCCACCCTCACCAAATTGCACATTTGACTCTACGTTAAGTATCGCTTTTTTATGAAAACTATTTACCTCGCTTCTTCGTTTGTCAACGTCACTGCCCCTCTCAATAACTATTGGGCATAGCCCTGCTTGAGCCAATATTAGTGCAGCAAAAATTCCACCTGGGCCAAAACCAACAATAATAGGCGGAGTTTCTGGCTTTTGGCATTTATTTACAGTAAATTCTAAAGGCTTTACCTCTGTAAAATCCTTAAATTTAGGAGTAGCTCCGTTTTTAAGTTCAATATCAACGCTTACTATGTATTTAATGTCACCACGCCTTGCGTCAATAGATTTTTTCGCAAATCTCCATGATTTTATATCTCCATTTTTAATCCCTAATTTTCTCTCGCATGCCTTTATAACGTCAAAGTCTTTAAATTTTATAGGTAATTTTATGCCTGTAACTCTAATTTTTTTCAAATTAAAACCATTCTTTCATAATAATTTTTATTGATAAATAGTATTATTGCTTGCAGATTTACCCGCAACTATTCCGCTAATCCATGCCCAGTGAAGGTTATAGCCACCGCAGTCGCCATGTATGTTTAAAATCTCGCCTGCAAAATAAAGCTTAGGGCAAATTTTAGACTCCATTGAGAGTACATGTATTTCACTAAGAGGAATACCACCAGCCACAACTTGGGCATCTGCAAAGTCTTTTGTTCCATTTATTTTAATCTCAAAATTCTTTACTTTTTTTGCTATTTTTTCTATATCAGTCATTTTAAGTTTATTGCAAGGTAATAGAGAATCTATTTTGCACTGCTTTAAAATAAGCGATGCCATTTTAAGATTTAAAATGCCGTTTAAAAGCTCGCCGCACAGCATATTTTGCCTGTTGTGAATTAATTTAACTATATACGAATTCACTTGACTTTCACTCATGTTTTTTAAAAGGTCTAAGCTTAAAATCGAATTTTTAAGGTCTTTGCCTACTGCATAAACGCTTAGGTCAAAAATACATATGCCAGAGATAGATTTGTCAGAGAAAATGACTTCGCCCTCACTGCTTATTCCGTTAAGGCTAACCCTGCATTTTGCTCTAGTGCCTGATAGGCTTTTCAAAAACTTTTCATCGCTTGTAAAGCCGGTTAAAGTTGGGTATAAGGGTGTAACAGTGTGGCCTAATTGCTTTGCTATGTTATAGTTCTCGTCGCTTGATAAAAGCTTTGAAGCCGCCTTAGAGCCTGTGCAAATAATTAGTTTTTTGCTCCTTAGCTCGTCTTTATTATCAGACTTTAAATAGAAATACTCGCCAGATTTAACAACGCTAAAAACGTTGAAGTCTGTAATGCAGTCAACTCCTTTTTCGGTACAAACGTCGGAAAATATTTTTACAACAGCCGCCGCTTGCTCGTTTTGTGGGTAAACTCTGCCTTGTGCGTCGGCAATTGTGTTAATGCCAAAAGATGCAAAAATATCTATAATTTTATTGCTGTCATACTCGTTTAGTAAACCCTCAATAAGGAGAGATTCTTCAGAATATAAGCTGTTTTTGTATGCATTACCATTGTAGTGTTTGGTGCTTATATTTAAGTTGCTTAGGTTGCACCTACCGTTGCCAGTTGCAAGCAGTTTTTTGCCTATTTTGTTGTTTGCCTCTACAATAAGCACTCGGTTATTATCAGCCGCATTAATAGCAGCCATTAGACCCGATGCACCCGCGCCAATAACAATAATATCGTAAGTTGTCACAATAATAATCCCTCCATAGATAAATATAGACAGTTGACTTAAAGAACCAATAGAACCAAAGTAAAAAGCCTTGCTTTAGTGTGTTAGCGGTTTCAGCTTAAATCACTATATTATAAACGTCTAAAATGTTTAAAGCTTTTCAGCCTTGAAATAAACAAAGCCAACACCATTGCAGACAGTCCAGCTATCATGTAAATTATGTTTACACCAAAAACATCTGAGAATACTCCGCCAAGAAGCAAGCCGATTGGCATAGCTAAACGCCTTGCACTTTGAGATAGAGCAAAAGCTCTGCCAAGAAATTCTTCTTTAATATTTGTTTGAAATATTGTGCGTACAATTCCGTGGTAAAAAGGAATAGAGAAACCCACAATAAACGATAAAACTACGAAAATCCAATAGCCGTCAGGGCTTAGAGAGCCTGTTAAAAACACTCCTAAGCCGTAGAGAAATATCGAGCCTATAAGCCCAAAACTTTTTGGCAGTTTTGCGCCTAGCACTCCTAATACTAAGGCACCTAAAAGCGAGCCGCTAGAGAAAATAATTTCTACAAAGCCCGACTGCGCTGTGCTTCCTCCAAAATAAACCATAGTAATGTGAGGGTATAAACTGCCTATAGGAGAGTAAATAATTGTGTAAATAACGCCTATAATAACAAGTGCAAAAATACCCTCGTAGCTTCTTATAACTTTTATGCCCTCTTTGGTCTCTTCTAAAAGCTTTATAGGTTTTTCTTTTGCTGACACTATTTTTTGTTTTGGGAACTTAATGAATAATAAAAGTACTATTGCAATACTCGCTCCAACGGCGTCAATTGCTAATACAAAGTGTAAATCCCATATCTCGTAAAGTAGAATAGCTATTGAGGGGCTTAATAGCATAGATATTGAGTCGAACGCCTGAACAAAACCTGAGGCTTGTGCTAAATTTTTTTGAGGCACAAAAAGAGGCATAAGTGCCTGCGCCGTAGGCTCGTGAAAAGCCATACCAATAGAGCGAAAAACAAGTGCAACAAGAATAATCCAAACATGCAACTCGCCCATTAAAGCCGAAACCGCAAGAACAATACTGATAAGTGCGATAAATAAATCTGCAAAAATAAGTATTTTCTTTTTATCAAATCTATCAATAAAAACACCTGCAAAAGTGCCCATAAAAGCGTAGGGCATATAGCCTGCAATGGTTGCAAAGGTAAGCACCAATGCAGAGCCGGTTGTAGCAGTTAAGTACCAAATAAGCGACATTTGCATAACAGAGCTTGTAAGCAGAGACACCGACTGCCCAACCCATATTGTAACTATATCTCTTTTCCAATTTTTCTTCATTAATGCACTCACACTTTCAATTATATTAAAATACTCGATTTCCAATCGGAATAAAACTCTTTAATGTCGCTGTACCTTTTTTCTCTTTCAGGGCAAGTTGCCTTTACAAGCACATTATAACTTGCTTCACCTAAAGTCCAGTTTGATATACTACAAGGAGTAAAGCAGTTATCTGCACTTCTCTTGTTAATATCATCCTGTGTGAATTTACCGAAAAAGTCAAAAAGAAGTGCGCCTAGAGTGAAAATATTGGTTCGTTCGTCAATTACTGCATTTAAAATATATTCCTCAGGGGCTTTAAGTCTTTTTGTACCCCACCAGTTTACTCCTACATCGTTAATTACAGGAGCTTTTTTAAAAAAGTCTATATCACAAATGGTAAGACTGTCATTGTCAAAATCATATATTATGCTTCCATCGTAAAAGTCTACTGCTATATAAGAGTTTTTATGTGTATGCTCTAAAAAAGAGAATAACATGTCACTTGCCTTTATTTTTTTATTTATTGGCAAGTTGAAAAATCTTTTTTTAGGAGAAATGAGAGAAGAATCTTTTTCATATTTATCAAAATTCCAATGATCAAAAAGGCAGTCTCCCTCTGCCCAATCAAACACCGCAACAGAGTATTCATCTTGCGTAAAATACTCTACCAAATTTATAAGAGGATAAACTCTTAAGTCTTCATAAATTTGCATGGCTGCTTCAAGTTCTTTAACGCTTTGCTCTGGGCTTATCTCACCCTCTAGTGTATCTGCTCCTGCTATTTTGCAAAAATACTTTCTATTATTTTTCTCCATGCCTATTATAACACAGCCAGAGCCTGTTTGGTCTATTGCGGTAAAAGCTGTTCCGTATTTTTTAAGCCAGTTAAAATCGACTTTTTTATTGAGCCTAAATTCAATACTATCTAGTTTATTAACAAACATTAGTACTCTCCGTTATTCAAACATCATGCAGTCTACATAATTATCCATAAACACAGGGTTAGTGCTAAGGTCTACTGTTTCAGCATTTTTTACGGTTGCAATGCATTCTTCTATATAGCACTTGCTTAATAATAGCATAGATGCACCCGCCACTGCGGCGTTGCCAATAACCTTTGCTTTTGACACAAGCGTTTTTGGGTAAAGCCCTATTTTAGCACCCTTGTTTAGGTCTAAATAACTGCCAAAACCACCAGCTATATAAAAGTTATCTATGTCGTTTTCACTTATTGCGCAAGTGTCCATAAGTGTTAAAATCCCTGAACAAATAGCGCTTTTTGCAAGCTGAACCATGCGTATGTCTTTTTGGTTAACAATAACTTTATCTGTTAAATTGTACTCTTCGTCTTCCATATATCCATTTTCATCTATTACTTCTAACTCTAAAAGCGCAGCTGTTGCATCAATCATTCCACTGCCACAAATACCAGTTGCTTCGGCATTGTCAATCACTTTGATAACAGGTTTTCCGTCTATAACATCAACATGTTCAATAGCTCCTGTAGAGCCACTCATGCCCATGCTTATGCCTGCACCCTCAAAAGTAGGGCCTGCGGCTGTAGAACAACAATATAGTTTGTTATTGTGCCACAATACTATTTCTCCGTTTGTGCCAATGTCAACAAGTAAATTGCTTTGACCTTCTTTGCATAGCTCGCTAGACATAATAGCAGTGCTAATATCTGCCCCTACAAAGGCAGATATACATTTGCTTAAATAAACCTTGCCTTTAAAGTCGAGTCCTATTTCTTCGGGTTCAATAAAACGTCCGAATAGGTCGTCTGCCTCAAAAGGAGCGTGCGACAATGAGTCTGGATTTTTACCCGTTAGTAAGTAAAGCATAGCAGTATTGCCTGTTATTACCACTACATCAGGGGAAAATTTGCAGTCAGTCAAAGTATAAATCATGTCTTTTATTTCTTCTCTAATACAGGCGGCTAGGTCGTCTCCCTCGCCTTTTAAGCTTGCCTCAATACGGCTTATTACATCTGCTCCGAAGTTTTTTTGTGGGTTGTATGAACTTACAGAGCTTACTAATCCGCTAGTATTATATAACCTTGACACAACTGTGGTAGTGCCTATGTCTATAGCTATTCCGTAATTTTCAAACAATGGGTCTATTTTTATTTCAGGCATATAACCTAATGTTTGCACGTTAAAGTCGCGCTCTTCGTCGCATAAAACAACCTTACAGTCTCCCTTTATATTCACAAGGCATGCAAGTCTTATTCCGTCGTTTATTTCTTCGTCACTTAAAAAGCTTTTCTCTTGCTCAGTCATGTCTGACAGTGCACCAAAAGCTTTTACTTTACATTTTCCGCATGTACCTTTTCCTCCACAAAACATATGTACGCTATCGCCAGACAGATAGTCTGACAATACAGAGCCAATTTCTGCATCAATTAATTCTTCACCCAAGGTGATTTTTGCCTTATCCATCAATACAATCTCCTTTATACCACCAGTTTTATTCTAACCAGCCACGTGCCGCGTTAACTGCTTTTTTCCAATAATTCATAGAGGTTTTTACTTGCTCTTCATTTCCCTCTGGTTTAAAACTTGCGTTTAATGTCCAAATTTTTTCAAGTTCTTTCAAATCTTTCCAAACTCCAACAGCAAGCCCTGCTAAAAATGCCGCTCCTAAAGCAGTAGTTTCTAAACATTCAGGTCTTTGAACTTCTGCACCTAACATATCTGACTGATACTGCATTAAAAACCTACTTCTAGACGCTCCACCGTCTACCCTTAGCACAGGTATTTTAGCCTTAGCCTCTTCCTCCATAGCTGTAATTAAGTCGCAACTTTCATACGCTATACTCTCAAGAACTGCCCTTGCTATTTGCGCCCTGCCTGTTCCTCTTGTTAAACCTAAAAGAGTACCCCTTGCGTACATGTCCCAATAAGGTGCTCCAAGGCCTGTAAAAGCAGGAACAAAATAAACTCCATCGTTGCTGTCAATACTCTCTGCGAGCATGTCTGCCTCAGGTGCGCTTTCAATAATTTTAAGCTCGTCTCTTAGCCATTGAATAGCAGAGCCAGCATTAAATGCACTACCCTCTAATGCGTATGTTGTTTTTCCGTCAAGGTTCCAAGCTATTGTTGTAAGTAAGCCTTTTTCAGACATAACAGGCTTATCGGCCGTATTCATAAGAGTAAAACAGCCTGTTCCATAAGTGTTTTTTGTCATACCTTTTTCAAAGCAACATTGCCCAAAAAGAGCTGCATGTTGGTCGCCCGCTATTCCTGAAATAGGTACTTTTTTACCTAATACATTTTCGTCACAATACGAGAAAACGCCTGAAGAACTTACAACTGTAGGCAGTGCAGATTTAGGTATGCCTAAAACAGTGAGCATTTTGTCGTCCCAATTTAAGTTATGAATGTTAAAAAGCATAGTTCGAGACGCGTTAGAGTAGTCGGTGATATAGTCTTTTTTACCGCTTAAATTATAAATAAGCCAAGTGTCAACTGTGCCAAATCTAAGCTTATTTTCTTTTGCAAGTTCTTTAGCTTCTGGAACATTGTCCATTATCCACTTCATTTTTGTTCCTGAAAAATAAGGGTCAGGAACAAGCCCTGTAGTCTCTTTTATGTAGTCTGTAAGCCCTTTGGTTTTAAGCTCTTCACATATTTCAGCGGTTCTTCTGCATTGCCATACCACTGCGCCACAAATTGGCTTTCCTGTGTCGCTATTCCAAGCCACTACAGTTTCTCGTTGGTTAGTTATGCCAATTGCCTCTATATCACTTACGCCTGCTACTAGCAAGGCTTGCTTCATAGCATAAAGTTGGGTGTCTAAAATCTCTATAGCATCATGCTCTACCCAACCTGGGTTAGGGTAATGCTGAGTAAACTCTTTTTGTGCCATTCCTGCTATTTTTCCGCTTTCATCAAAAACTACCGCCCTTGAGCTTGTAGTTCCTTGGTCTAAAGATAAAACATACTTTTTCATTACAACGCTCCTTAACTTTTCACTCCAAGTGTTTTTGGTTAAAATTTACCACTGATTAGTACAATAATATCAACAAATTTTTGTTTTGTCAAACTCTTTAACTTGTTAATATTACTAAATGTAAATAGACGGAAAACAATAAATATTTTATGTAAAATTTATTAAAAAACTGTATACATTTATTGTATATTTTGTTTGATAAATACTTTGAAATGTGGTATAATGAAGTTTAGTTATAATGAAATAGTATTTTACACAAATGACTTTGGGGGCTACGATGAATTTTAAGAAGTGGAATGTTAAAACACTTGATAAAAATGAGGCTGCAGAAATTGCCTCTAAATATGGTGTACCTAACATGCTTGCAATGCTTTTACAAATTAGGGGTATAAACACTTTTGAAGAGATAGAGAGCTATATCCAAATGGGTGAGCTTAGCACAAACCCATTTGATATTATAGACATGGACAAAGCAGTTGCTAAAATAAAAAAAGCAGTAGATAATTTTGATAGGATAGCAGTATATGGTGATTATGATGCAGACGGAATAACGGCTACCGTTATTTTATATACATACTTAGAGTCTATAGGGGCAGATGTAATGTACTACATACCTAGTAGAGAGGGCGAAGGCTATGGTATGAATGAAAGTGCTGTAAGCTATTTAAACGACTACGAGGTTAAACTTATTATTACAGTAGATAATGGAATAGCCTCAGTTAAAGAGACAGAGTATGCAAAAAGTCTTGGTATTGACGTGGTAATAACAGACCACCACCGCCCGGGTGATGTAATACCTGATGCTGTCGCGGTTGTAGACCCATTTAGGGCTGATTGTACATCAACATATAAAGATTTTTGTGGAGCAGGCATTGCTTTAATGCTTGTTATGGCTATGGAATGGGAAGACGGCGACCCAGATAGCGTATTTATGAACTATGCAGACATAGCCGCTATTGGTACAGTTGCCGACATGGTTCCTCTTAAAGGAGAAAACAGAGTTATTGTAAAGCACGGCTTAAACCTACTAGAGCATACAGAGCGTGAGGGAGTAAGAGCATTAAAAGAAAAGGCGAATATAACAGAGGTAAGTGCAAGCTCTTTAAGCTTTGGAATTGTTCCAAGAATTAATGCAGTGGGTAGAATGGGATTACCTGAGAGAGCAGTTAGGCTTTTAATAACAGAAGATGAAGAAGACGCGCAGATGTCTGCAGAGGATATTTGTGAAGAGAATGATAGAAGAAAAAATGTCGAGGCAGAAATACTAAAGTCTGCAATACAAATGGTAGATACAAGTGAGAAGCTAAAACATGCAAGGGTTATTGTAGTGGCAGGTGAAGACTGGCACTGTGGTGTTATAGGCATTGTTGCCGCTAGGCTTACCCAAAAGTATTTAAAGCCTGTAATTGTAATTTCATTTGATAAAGACGGCAACGGAGTAGGAAGCGCCAGAAGCATAGAGGGCTTTTCGTTATTTGAGTGCTTAAGTGCTTGTAGCGATAAACTTGAAAGATTTGGCGGACATCATTTAGCGGCAGGGCTTAGCATACATATTAATAATTTAGAAAGTTTTAGAAAAAATATAGAAGACTACTCAAAAAAGCATTTTGATATAATGCCTACTAAAACTTTAGAAATAGACCTAAAACTGGTTCCAACTGCATTAAGTATAGAGATACCAGACCAAATAACAGCATTAGAGCCTTTTGGGCAAGGAAATATATCTCCACTTTTTGGGCTTTTTAATATGAAGCTTATGGAGATAAGCCCTGTAGGCGGTGGCAAGCATTTAAGGCTAAAATTCTTAAGAGATAATGTAAACGTTAGTTGTATGAGGTTTTTTTGTACAGTGCAAGAGTTTGAATATAAAGAGGGTATGATGCTTGATTTAGCGGTAAGCCTTGACATTAATGAGTTTAAAGGTGCAAGAAATTTGAGCATTATAGTAAAAGACATGAAGCCTTCTTCACTTAATTTAGAAGATGAGATTTATGCTTATTCATTATTTGAAAAATATAAAAGAGAAGAAAGCCTTAGAGTGGACGAGATGGAGTACATCAAACCTACAAGAGAAGAATTTGCGGATATTTACAGAACTCTCAGAAGTGGTGAAGTAAAAAGCCTAATTCAACTGCTTTTAGATTTACCACCATCTAAAATTAATATAGCAAAACTTCTTATTGGCTTAGAGGTTTTTAAAGAGAGAGGTCTTGTTGATTATAATAACACTGACGAGCTTAAAATAAAACTATTGCCTACAAAAGGGAAAATAGACCTTTTGGGCTCTGAAATACTAAAAGTGCTTGAGGGAAGAATAAAAAACTAAATTAAATTAATAGATATTACGAATTGATTATAGCAAAAAGGGGGTATAGCATTGAATATTAGTACAAGAACCTATGAAGATTTAGTAGAGCTTATGGGTAGCTCTGACAAAAAATATGATAAAGAGCTTATTTTAAAAGCATATAAAATAGCCAATGACAGCCACAAAGACCAAAAAAGGCGCTCGGGTGAGCCTTATGTTTTGCACCCTATATCAGTTGCGTGTATATTAATTGAAATGGGTATGGATACGCCGTCT
Source organism: uncultured Eubacteriales bacterium (assembly GCA_964369215.1). GTDB lineage: Bacteria > Bacillota > Clostridia > Oscillospirales > Acutalibacteraceae > SIG603. The sequence goes on along the minus strand of CAYJEZ010000024.1, from coordinate 8,418 downwards.
ATAGTTTCAGGCTTACTACATGATGTAGTTGAAGATACACATATAAGTTTAAGGGAGATTAAAGAAGAGTTTGGAAACGAAATAGCAATAATGGTAGACGGACTTACAAAAATAGGTAAGATAGAATACTCTACTAGAGAAGAAATTCAGGCAGAAAATATAAGAAAAATGCTTATTGCTATGGCTAAAGACATAAGGGTAATAATTATTAAATTTGCAGATAGAATGCACAATTTAAGCACACTTGAGTATATGTCTGAGCAAAAGCAAAGAGACAAAGCTTTAGAGTGCCTAGAGGTGTATGCACCTATTGCACATAGGCTTGGTATGCGTGGGGTAAAAGAGTACATGGAAGACAACTCTTTAAAATACTTAGACCCTGTGGCATATGGTGAAGTAATTAGCAACCTTGAGAAAAAAGGTGAAAAGCGGGACAAATTTATTTCAGACACCAGAGCTGAAATAATGAAAAGAATAGAGCCATTAGTAAATAATCCTCAAATTGAGGGCAGAGTAAAAAGTATTAATAGCATTTATAAAAAAATGTTTGTACAGCAAAAAAACTTTGATGAGATTTACGACCTTTTTGCGCTTAGAATTATTGTAGATACAATAACAGATTGCTACGCAGTTTTAGGTGTTATACACGACATGTTCAACCCTTTAGCCTCTAGGTTTAAAGACTATATTTCTACACCTAAGCCCAATATGTATCAAAGTTTACACACTACTGTTATAGGCAGAAGTGCTATTCCTTTTGAGGTTCAAATTAGAACAGCAGATATGCACCAAACAGCAGAACTAGGAATTGCTGCGCATTGGAAATATAAGCTAGGGCTTAAGGGCGGCAAAGACGACTATATTGATAAACAACTTATGTGGATTAAGACTATGCTTGAAAACGAGGCAGAGTCTGACCCTACAGAGATTATTAGCTCTATTAAAACTGACCTAGTTCCAGACGAGGTATTTGTGTTTACGCCTAAAGGCGATGTTGTATCGTTGCCTATGGGCTCGAATGTAATAGACTTTGCTTATGCCATACACAGTGCAGTTGGCAACAGAATGGTTGGAGCAAAAGTAGACAAAAGAATAGTTCCGCTTGATTACACGGTAAAAACAGGTGAAATTATAGAGATTTTAACTACTAAAGAGCAAGGTAAAGGACCTAGCAGAGACTGGCTGACGCTAGTAAAAACCAGTGAGGCTAGAAACAAGATTAGAAACTGGTTTAAGAAAGAGAAACGAGAAGAGAACATTGTAGAAGGAAGAGAAGAGCTTGAGAGAGAATGTAGAAGAAACAATATTCCTCTTAGTGACGAAATACTGCAATATTTAATTGACTCTGTAGGAAAAAAACAAAGTTGCGAGACCTTAGGTGACCTTTATGCAGCAATAGGCTACGGCGGAATTCAGCTGAGAAAAATTTTACCAAGGCTAAAAGAAGAGGCTCAAAAGCTTAAAACTGTTGCGCCTCCTGATACTAATGTTCCTATTGTTGAGAAAAAAGCAGTGGGTGGCGTGCTTGTAGATGGAATGGACGGCTGTTTAATAAAATTCTCTCGTTGCTGTAACCCGTTACCAGGAGATATAATTATTGGCTATGTGACAAGGGGATATGGTGTATCAATTCATAAAACCTCTTGCTCAAATGTTCCACATGACATAAAATCTACTCCTGAGCCTGACCGCTGGGTAGGTGCACATTGGGCCGGCCAAGTTAAAGAGGAGTTTAAGTCTACACTTCATATGATAGCAGAGAATAGGTCTGGTATGCTTGCAGATATTACTGTTCAGCTAGCTAACATGAGACTATTCATTCACCACCTCAACTTAAGAGAATTAAAAGACAAAGAGACAGTGCTTATATCTACAACAATAACAATTAATGGTTTAGACCACTTGAAGCTAATTATTGATAAACTAAGCAAAATAAGAGGCGTTCTATCAATAGATAGAAACTAATATTAGCTAGCATTAATACAAATATAAAAGCTAGCTATGAGATGTAAAATGGTATTAATTTTGTTTTTTAATTAAATAAAAATTTATAGCTGGGGGTTTTATTGTGAAAAAGTTCTTAGCAAATTATAAAGGTAGCTATGCCAGCTACTGTACTGCTGTGTTTTTCTTTTTCTTCTCGATGTCTATTTTCAGTTCTATTTTGGGTGTTTATCTTACTGGTATAGGAAAAACACCCAAAGAGATGTCTTTTATAATATCAGCATCAGGAATGTTTTCAATTGTTTTTACTCCGTTTATCGGATATTTGAATGATAGAGTGAAAAAACCTAAGCGGTTGGTTTTTTTTGTGCTTATTTCTGTCGGAGTTTTGGGGCTTGCTTTTTCATTTATTAGAGAAACAGTGATTTTATTTTTATTAAATGGACTTATTATGACCGGGATTAGCTCGATGAGCCCTGTAGTAGATAAAACAGTAGGTTTTTGCAAATACAGGTACGGCTCTGTACGAGTGTGGGGCACTTTGGGCTTTGCTGGAGCCTCGCAATTTGCAGGTATAATTTTACAATATTTACCAAGTGTGTATTTATTTGTATTAATGTTTATCACCATATGTCTTTCCATTGTTGGGTTTACCTCAACCGATAATATAAAATTTGAAAAATCAGAAGAGGAGAGCGATGAAAAAGCAAAAGCCTTTGACTTGTTTAAAAATAAACACTACATTTTACATATAATAATAGCCTTGCTTTTTATAGGTAGCAATGGAGTACATATGACATATCTACCTATTTTAATTGGAGAAATGGGAGTTTCTTTAACTGTGGTAGGAACAATTTTGTTTATAGGCACAGTAACTGAAATTCCTATGATATTTTTTTCAAACAAGTTTATGGACAAGTACTCTTGTACATCGCTTATTATTATTGCTCATGCAACACTGTTTTTTTCATTTATAATTTTTGCATTTGTAAACAATTTGTTTATTGTAGTTGCAGTTACATTGGTGTTTAAGGCTATGCCATCAATGCTTTTTTCGATGCTCAATTTGCGAATAATAGCAAATCTTGTAAATGCAAAAATTGTATCTACAGCATTGGCGCTTTCTTCTTCTCTTATGTCGTTTGGAAGCGTTATTATCCAAAATGTGAGTGGGAACATTGCAAGTCAATTTAGCACGCAAGCAGTGTATGTTTTTTTATGTGGGGTTCTTTTAATTAGTTTTATTCCTACACTTTTTATAAGAGTTCCGAATAAAATTAAAATGTTTAATAAATAATACCTATATTCTTTGATAAAAAAATTGCAAAAAACTATGAATTTCATATAAAGATGTGAAATTTGTAGAATTTTGCTTGAAAGCAATTGACAAAGCTGTTAGAATTAATAATAGTTTAGATTTATTTACAATTTCATAAAAAATATTAATTGCTGGTACATTTTATTTGTATGATGTAAAAGGGCAAAGCTGTCGAAAGGCAGTGACGCAAAGCCGAGGGACCTAACTATGTTTTATTATATTTTATTGAAAAGACAATCAAGCTCATAGAAGGTTAGCCGGTTGCAATAGTTGTATGGTATGTCAGCTTATTGCAAAGGAGTAATTAAAAATGGTAAAGTTTTCGCATCTTTATCAAAATGAGGTTAAGTTAAATCAATTTATGCAAAATTACTATATGTATAAAAATTACAACCTCTTGGTAAAAATTATTACATCGACTGGAGACAAAACAGAGGCGCATAAAATAGCCTCTTCGGTAAAAACATTCTTTCCTAATTCATCTATTTTTGGGGCAAGCTCTAGCGAGGCAGTGCTTTACTGCGGAGAGCAACTTGAAAATAGCGTGGTACTTATTTTTGAGTACTTTGAGACCTTGGATTTTAAGTTAGAAGTTTTTTCGCATTCACTAGTACCACCTGAAGAGCTTGCACAAACTATATACGAGGCATATAGTCAAGACATTGCAGGAGCGACTAATCCTTTACACGTAATTTTTGCGGGAGAATTTGATGTTTACAGGTTTATACTTGATTTCAATAAGTTTTCTCCTATTATCAAATTAGCAGGAGGAGTTGCCGGTAATCATCATGAACTGACAGGCGGGCATGGTTTTATTTTTAATGAAGACGGAATTTTAGACGATTGTGTATTTACATATGCTGTTGTTGGTCACACTTACGACTATATGAGTGTTTCAACATCTCAAGAGCCCATATCGCCCATATATAAAATAACAAAAACCAAAGATAATTGCATAGATGAAATAGATAACAAACCAGCATTAAGGTGGATGTATGACTTTTTAAAGCTTACAAAAACTGATGATTTTACTGATTGGAAAGCAACTGCTAATAACGACTATTTAGTTCACTTTCCTTTGATACTTGAAGACGATGGAAGCGGAAGATTTACAAAGGTAGATAAGAAGACAGGCAAACTAGGGCTTTACACTCCTGAGCTTTTTGAGGGAACAGAGTTTAGAGTAGGCTATGTTAACCCAGAGAGAGTAGTGCAAGACACATATGCAATTTGCGCTGATATTTTAGATACTCCAGCTGAGAGCTTATTTGCATACACTTGCTATTTTAGAAAGCTGTTTTTAAAAAATTGTGCCCTATGGGAGACTACTCCTTTTTCAAACTACGATATATGCGGCTTGTTTTTAATGGGTGAAATAGCTTATAGTAATGGTGAAAATGCCTTACATAATGGCTCGTATATTTTTACATCTGTAGCTGAAAAAGAGAAATATATTTTGCCTGACTATATTGCTCTTGAAAATGCAGAATTTGTAGGGGGCGACGACACTTTTTTAATAAAAGCTCAGAGTATGCAAAGAGATAGCATAACAGAGAACTTTACGGGCTCTGCGCTTCTTAGCGCAATAAAGAAAAAAGAAGTTTTTAACTCGAGTGAAAAATATATCGATAAAGATTTAGGCTTGCCTAACATTTATAAGTTTGAGGAAGACCACAAAGAGTATAATTTTGAAAAACTTGCTTTTGTTGAAAGTCAAACAGCAGATGCAACTATTGCTTTTGCCGGGCAAGAGACATTTTTTGAGTCTACCAGAGAATTACTGCAACAGTTTAACCATATAGCCAGTACGCAAATGGCTGAATATAAATTGCATGTTTATTTACTAAATTATAAAACTGTTGTGCTTACTACTGCAAACAAAGACATTACCGACGAACAATTTATTGAATGTTGCAATAATTTATACGGTGATTTTGGTTATGCGACTTCTCAAAAAACAGAGGTTACCAGTGTTAGCAGGGTGTTAATACTGCTTAATCAAGAAAAGCCTATTGAATTGGGTATGAATTTACTGCTTAAAACAAAAGACAGCCAAGACACCTTTATTATATGTGACAGTGATTATTATCAAGATCAAAACTCCAACCCTGTAGATGAGTTGAGGATAATTGAGCTTTTAAAACGTGCGCTTGATAAAGATTTGATAACTCCGTTTTATCAAGGAATATACAATAATGCTTTAGGATGTATAGATAAATACGAAGCTTTAATGAGAATTGTAGACTTAGACGGTAAAGTTTACTCACCTTACGTATTTTTAGACTTGGCAAAAAAATACAAATTTTACAACAATGTAAGTAAATTGATGATTGAAAAAGTGCTTAAAGATTTTGAAAATAGAAAAGAATCAGTTTCTATTAATATTTCAAAATATGATATTGTGTCGTCTACTTTTAGGCATTGGCTACTTGAGAAGTTAAGGCATTTTCCTCAAGCTGAACGAGTAGTGGTAGAGTTTTTAGAGACAGAAGACATAACCCAAGCAGATGTATTATTAAGTTTTATAGAACAAATAAGAAAACTAGGAGCAAAAATAGCTATAGACGATTTTGGTGCTGGTTACTCTACCTTTACTACAATTGTTGCGCTAAAACCTAACTTTATAAAAATAGATGGCTCTATAATAAAAGACTTAGTTCATAACGAAGACAATCAAATTATATTAGACGCAATTTGTTACCTTGCAAAACGAATGCAAGTTGAAATAGTAGCAGAATTTGTAGAGAACGAGCAAATACAACTATATCTTTATGAAAATGAGGTTAATTACTCGCAAGGGTATTATTTCTCTCAGCCAAAACCTTTGCAAGAGCTATAAGATGATTACCTTAAGTTAAGAAAACTTATTGATTTTAATTAAAAAAAGTAGTATAATAAACTTAATACTAGTATCAATTAATAGGTGTTAGTTATGAGTTTACTATACTATTTTATTTTAAGGAGAGATAACCATGGCTGTATTTAATATTGATTTTTATTCTAAATCCCTAGCGCGTTTAGTCCCTTTAACGGTTTGCTTACCTATTGATGAATTTCCTGATAAGCCACCACGTGAGAATAAACCTTTTAAAACACTATACCTATTAAACGGGCTTTATGGCGAGCAAAACGCTTGGATGCATATAACAAATATTCCTCAACTGGCAGACAAATATAACATAGCCATTGTTATGCCAGCCGGTGAAAACAGTTTTTATGTTGATGATGAAGTGCGTTGTGCTTTTTATGGAAAATATGTAGGAGAAGAGATTGTTGCCTTTACAAGAAGTGTTTTTAATCTCTCTCATAAAAGAGAAGACACAATATTGGGCGGACTTTCTATGGGTGGATACGGTGCGGCAAGAAATGGCTTAAAATATGCAGAGAACTTTGGTGCAATATTCGCTTTTTCATCTGCTTTTATTGTAGATCAACTAGCAACAGCAGACCCAAACCAGCAAAGGGGAGTGTTGCCGAATGAATTTTGGTTGCATATTTATGGTCCGCAAAATAAAATGCTTGGCAGTGACGTAGACCCTAAGTTTTTGGCTAAAAATTTACTTGACACAAAAGCTGAGTTGCCACGCTATTATATAGCCTGCGGAACAGAGGATTATTTGCTTATGGCGAACCGCGATTACGTCAATTATTTAAACGAAATAGGCTTTCCTCACACATATGAAGAAGGACCGGGAGAGCACAATGCTGAATTCTGGAGAATTTATATTGAAAAAGCACTTGATTGGTACAATAGTTAACTGAATTAGCATTGTTACATACAAATTTATGAATATTTTGTGCACAATGTTGAAAATCGTTCTATAGTGTGATATAATAGTTTCAAATAAAACCTATTGGAAATGAAAGGACGATTAATTAATATGAGCATTTATGAGATTAGCGCTTTAAAAAAAGACGGAACCCAAGTAAAGTTAAGTGAATTTAAAGGTAAGGTTATGCTTATAGTAAACTCTGCAACACATTGTGGATTTACACCTCACTATAAAAATTTTGCAGACTATCATAACGCATATGCCGATAAAGGTCTTGAAGTTTTAGATTTCCCTTGCAATCAATTTGGAGAGCAAACAAAGGGAAATGATGAAGAAATTGCAAGCTTTTGCATGCTAAATTATAACACTCCTTATGAGCTTTATGCAAAAATTGAAGTTAACGGAGAAAACCAAACAGAACTTTTTAAATACTTAAAAGAGGGCTTTAAAAAAGTGTGTCCTGAGTCTGACGACAACACAGACATTAAATGGAACTTTACAAAGTTTTTGGTAGATAGAGAAGGCAATATAGTTAAAAGATTTGAGCCAAGAGACAGCATGGATGAGCTTGAAGAGGCTATAAAAGCTTTACTGTAGTTTCACTTTAATTTACGGATTTTTCTTAGAGTTAAAGGTTAGTAGTTGTTATTACTTATAGCTATAACGATTAATATACGTAATAAAAAACACAATATACAAACATAGTAAAAAATGGTTGACTTTTTTATCAATAGTAGTATTATTAAATTAAGATGAGGGTTAATTTAATAATAAGGAGGGTATTGATATGAAAAAATTGTCAGCCATTTTATTTTGTTCAATTTTAATGTTTTTATCTGCTTGCAGTGCTCCTGAAGAAGAGGCACCCGCTATTTTAGACCTTTTAGGAAAAGAAAAGGCAGAGGTTGAAGAAGTACTGCAAATAACTGATGTTGAAGAGAACAAAGAATTTCTAGAAGGGCTTTACTCTGTAGAGACAAAAATTGAAGGAACAAAAGTTACTGCACATTATGAAATATACGAAGATGTATTTATCGGGGCTATCTATATTTTTCCAGATGTAGAAAGTGGCTATAATTACTCTAAAACTCTAAGGGCAAATTTAGAGAGTACATTTGGAGAGAAAACTACTTACCCTGAAATAACGGGCACTAATTTAGCTTACTATGATGAAATTGCAGAGGTGACTGAGATTGAAGACAATGTCACCTATTTTGAGAGTTTTACACCGGTTGTCGACTCTCCTGCATTAGATGAAATTGCTGGTGATATAGAGTATAGGGTAGAAGTGACATTTGAACTAATTTATAATCAAGATGAAACTTGTGTAGTTTCAGTTGGTTACAGTATTATACCAACAAATAGAACTGGTCTAGATGGGTA
>CAYJEZ010000023.1:0-23626 GCA_964369215.1 uncultured Eubacteriales bacterium | reverse complement strand
AATGATTGGAGGAGTTATATGAAGTGCCCAGAGTGCGGTGAAGAAATGAGAACAGGGTTTATCAAGGTGCAAGATGCTTCATTTAATGTTTCAAATCAGGTGTTTTGGTATCCTATTGAGCAAAAACAGAAAAAATGGTATAAACCTTATAAAGAGTATATTTCATTAAATTTATATGCTGATGCTTACTATTGTGAAACTTGTATGCATTCAGTTGCGATTTTTAAGCAAAGAGAATGAGCATAACCTCCCCCCTTACCAAACAGCCTAAAAAGGCTTAATATAAAAAAAGAGGAGTGTATAAAAATGAGAACCCTAGAATTTACCCCGCATGAGGGAACAGACGGCAAAGTTGTAGCGTATTTACATGACCCATTGACAGAGATGCCTATACATCGAGAGAAATACCCAAGTGTTGTAATTTGCCCAGGTGGTGGCTACCAATTTTGCTCTACAAGAGAGGCAGACCCAGTAGCATTTGAGTATTTAAGTGCTGGTTACAATGTGTTTATCCTTTATTATTCAATAAAAGAGCAAGCAAGGCATTTTACACCGCTTAAAGAACTTAGTTCTACAATTATGGCTATTCGTGAAAACTGTGAAGAGTGGGACTGCGATAGTGATAAAATAGCAGTTTGTGGCTTCTCTGCCGGAGGTCACTTAGCAGCTTCTATTTGCACACTTTGGAATAATGAGTACTTTTTAAAACGTTTTGACAACAAAGGTGGTCTTAACAAGCCTAATGGTGTTATTTTAGGATATCCCGTTATTTCTGCTTTAGAGGGAGTAAAACACAACGGCTCTATTAATACAGTCAGTGAAGACGAGCAAGATGAAATTCAAATACTTTTCTCACTTGAAAAAAGTGTGAGTAAAGACTCTTGCCCAGCTTTTGTGTGGCACACCGTAGAAGATGCAGGTGTACCAGTAGAGAATGCATTACTATTTATAACAGCAATGCAAAAACATAAAGTTTCATTCGAAGCTCATATTTTCCCAACAGGAAGGCATGGTATTTCTGTTTGTACAAGCGAAGTAGGTGCAGACGAAGCCCATAACAGACAATGGGTTGATTTAAGTAAAAATTGGCTTAATAAACTTTTTGATTATAAACTGTAGTTAAATATACACTACGGTAAGTTTTGCTTGCCGTAGTGTATATTAATTTTTAATGTAATACACTAATTAAGAATGGAGATAAATTATGAGAGCAGTATTATCAGTAATAGGAAAAGACACAGTAGGAATTTTAGCGAAAGTAAGTGCGGTATGCTCAGACTACAACGCAAATATTACAGACGTTACACAATCTGTTTTACAAGATGTTTTTGCAATGATTATGATGGTAGACATATCAAAACTTAACAAAAGTTTTCCAGAGCTTTCAGACAGAATGGAAGATTTAGGAAAAGAGCTTGGATTGTCTATTTATGTAATGCACGAGGACATTTTTAACGCAATGCATAAAATATAATGTTATAAAATTTGTTGCATTGCAAATAAATTTATTAAAAATCTCGTAGCATACTGAAAGGATAGACTTACTTATGATAAACGTATATGACATATTACAAACAATAAAAATGATACAAGACGAATGCCTTGATATTAGAACTATAACCATGGGAATTTCACTTCTTGACTGCATTGATAGTGATATTGAAGTAGCTTGCAAGAAGGTTTATGATAAAATTACAACAAAGGCAAAAGACCTTGTTAAAGTAGGAGAAGATCTTGAGAAAGAGTATGGTATACCTATTATTAACAAAAGAATTTCGGTAACTCCAATTGCCATAATATCTGCAGCTTGTGGCGTTAGCCCAGTTCCGTTTGCTAAAACAATGGACGAGGCCGCTCGTGACGTTGGGGTTAATTTAATTGGCGGTTACTCTGCATTAGTGCAAAAAGGCTTTTCTGCAGGAGACTTAGAGCTTATTAAATCTATTCCAGAGGCTTTAGCTAGCACAGAGAGGGTATGCTCTTCTGTAAATGTTGGCTCTAGCAAAACTGGTATTAATTTAGACGCATGTAAACTTATGGGCAAAATAGTAAAAAACTGTGCCGAGCTTACAGTAGACAACGCTTGTTTTGGTGCGGCTAAGCTTGTAGTTTTTTGCAACGCAGTAGAGGACAACCCCTTTATGGCTGGAGCCTTTCACGGAGTTGGCGAGCCAGACTGTATGATAAACGTAGGTGTATCAGGCCCTGGCGTTGTTCGCTCTGCAATAGCAAAATATCCAGACGCAGACATAAGTGGGCTTGCAGACATTATTAAAAAGACCTCTTACAAAATTACAAGAGTAGGCCAATTAATAGGAGTAGAGGCATCTAAAAGGCTAGGTGTACCTTTTGGCATAGTAGATTTATCTTTAGCACCAACACCTGCTGTAGGTGACAGCGTTGCACATATTTTAGAAGAAATAGGTTTAGAGCAATGTGGAACACACGGCACAACTTGCACACTGGCACTTTTAAACGACGCAGTTAAAAAAGGTGGAGTTATGGCTTGCTCTAGAATTGGGGGACTTTCAGGTGCGTTTATTCCTGTTTCAGAAGATGCCGGAATGATAGCTGCGGCAAAAAGCGGCTCTATAACTATTGATAAACTTGAGGCCATGACAGCTGTTTGCTCTGTAGGGCTTGATATGATAGTTGTGCCTGGCGACATTACCCCAGATACAATAGCGGCAATTATTGCAGACGAGGCAGCTATTGGAATGGTTAATAATAAAACAACTGCTGTTAGGGTTATTCCAGCAATAGGAATGGACGTAGGCGACGAGCTTGACTGGGGCGGTTTATTCGGCTGTGGCCCTGTTATGAAAGTAAACAAAAACAGCGCTTCAAAATTCATTAACAGAGGTGGACAAATACCAGCTCCTCTTCATAGTTTGAAGAACTAATTTAATTTCATACTATTTTGTAACTAATATAACTCACAATAATTCTTATTTACTGTTTCCAATTTCTTGATTGCCTTTCACATTCACACAGCCTTTTGTTTGAATTGCATTCAGTATTTATTTGTTTGTTTATTTCCAAAACAGAATTCATTTTTGTAAGCAACAACCACTCCTTCATTATTAGTGTTCTAACCATGTCTTGGCTATTGTTAAAACTACTTTCAAATTGAGTATGGCATATTTCACTTTCACAATACTTTTTAACTACATCTTGTAGCTTCTCCCCTTCTGCATTCAACAAATGAGCTATAGCCATTTCTTCTAATGCTATCGACTCTAGTAAGTCTATTAAAGCTTCTCCTATACTTGGTCTATTTTTACCCTCAGGTAACTCAGGCATTCCCATGCATATTCCCCCTTTATTGTTTTTTTTATTTATTAAACAAAAAAATAGTTTCTCCTTATTGACTATGGCTAAATTAAAGTGTAAAATAGAAAAGGTGGTAGGTTAATTTATCTATTACAAATTATTATTGAAAAGCAAAGGTTTTGTTAAGTAATACGATTATAATCTTTTTTACTTAACAGTACCAAAGCACATGAAAGGATGTACTATTATGAAAACATTACCGGTAGCAGTACAAATTTATTCTGTTAGAGATGTAGCAGAAACAGATTTTAAAGGAACTATAGAAAAAATTAAAGCTTTAGGCTATGACGGAGTAGAGCTAGCAGGTCTATATGGCTTAGAACCTTCTTACATCAAACAAACGATAGAAGAGGCAGGCTTAGTAGCTGTATCTGCTCATGTTCCTTATGGTGAGTTAATGTCTGACTTAGAGGGCACAGTTGCAAAATATAAAGAAATTGGTGTTTCTTATATGGCAATACCTTCTATTCCTGAAGAGAATAGACCTGGCAAAGAGAAGTTCGACGAAACACTTCAAAACCTTATAAAAATTGGTGAGTGTATCAAAGCTAATGGAATGATTATGCTATATCATAACCATGATTTTGAATTTGTAAAAGTAGCTAACGGCGAATATGGCCTTGATTATATGTATAATAATATTAGCTCTGATTTATTACAAACAGAGATTGATACTTGCTGGGTTAAAGTAGCTGGTTTAGACCCTGCTGCTTATGTAAAAAAATACACAGGAAGAGCTCCTGTAGTTCATCTAAAAGACTTCATCATTGAAGGAACCCCTGATAATATGTATGAGCTAATAGGTGAAGATAATAACCCTAACAACTTAAGAAATACTGGAAAATTTGAATTTAGACCTGTTGGTTCTGGTTGCCAAGACTTTCCACCTATTTTAGAGGCTTCATTAGAGGCTGGTGCTAAGTGGGTTGTAGTTGAGCAAGACAAAGCTTATAACATGACAAGCTTAGAGGCTATTGAAAGTAGCAGAAAATATTTAAAATCACTTTCTTGGTAATAGTATACAATCGTGATTTATATATATAATTTTTATATCTTACAATTTAAATACACTTGTTAATATTACTCATATTTATTTTTTAGAATTTATTATACACCTTAGGGCTACTGACTCGCTCTAAGGTGTATAGTTTATTAATTATTCATTTAGAAAGGATTGTTACTATGATTTACAACGGAAAAGAAATGCCAAAGCTAGGTTTTGGGCTTATGAGACTTCCAATGTTAGAAGGAGGAATTGACATTGAGCAAACAAAAGCTATGGTAGACATGTTTATTGAGAATGGATTCACATATTTTGATACTGCCTATGGTTACATAGACCAAAAATCTGAAGGTGCTACAAAAATAGCGTTGGTAGACAGATATCCACGCGAGAGCTTTCAGCTAGCTACTAAACTTCCTGCTTGGTCGGGTAATGAGACAAAAGAAGAGGCTGAACAAATGTTCTTCACCTCATTAGAAAGAGCAGGCGTAGACTACTTTGATTTCTATTTACTCCATAACTTAGGAGGAATAAGAACAGCTTCTTTCGACAAATTTGACATTTGGAACTTTACTATTAAACAAAAAGAACTTGGTAAAATTAAACAACTTGGTTTTTCAATACACGACAGTGCTGAAGCACTTGAAGATGTACTTTGTAAGCATCATCAAGACGTTGACTTTGTACAACTTCAAATTAACTATGCAGACTGGGAAGACACTATAGTTCAATCAAGAAAATGCTATGAAGTTGCAGAAAAATACAATAAACCAGTAATAGTTATGGAGCCAATAAGAGGAGGCGGACTAGCTAATCCTCCTAAATCTGTATCTGATGTCTTTGATGCTTACAGCAAAGACATGTCATATGCACAGTGGGCAGTTAGATACGCTGCTTCATTTGACAATGTATTAACTGTTTTAAGCGGTATGTCAAACATTGAGCAAATGCAAGATAATATAAGTTATATGAAAAATTTTAAACCACTAAATAAAGAAGAACAAAAAGTAATTACTAAAGTTCAAGAAATATTCAGCTCAATTGAATCAATACCTTGTACAAATTGTAGATACTGCGTAAAAGATTGCCCTCAAAATGTTGCAATTCCTGAGATATTCTTCGCTATGAATAAAAAGTTAATTTACGAAGACTTTGCAGCAGGAAAAGCCTCATATAACTTTTTTACAGGAATTAAAACAACTGAATCAAGCGTAGCTAAAGCAAGTGCTTGCATAGAATGTGGTTTATGTGAAAGTGTATGTCCTCAATCAATAGCAATAGTTGAAGAGCTTAAAAGAGCCGTAGATATGTTTGAATAAGACATTTACTTATGTATAATTAAATAGAAAAAATCAAGTTGGTTACAATGCAATTTATATTCGCATTGTAACCAACTTGATTTATATGGATTTGTTAACCTACTTGATATAACTAAGAGTTAAATATATGCTTAATTTACTTATTAAACACAATGCTTGTTACAACATATTCTTATTGCACAGCATAATGTTAGTAAGCACGCTTCCATTATTTTCATCAATATCTATAGTTGCAAACGTAGAGTTATGACCCCAGCAAGAACCTGGATTTAAAAAATGTGTCCCATTTATGTAAAATTTATCCTCTTTATGAGTATGCCCAAAAACGACTATATCTAACTCTTTCCCTTTTGCAGCTTTAACAATTTTATCATACCCAGATTTCACATAATACATATCACCATGAGTAATAAAAAATTTTCTTCCCGCTAATTCAAAATATAGATTTTTCTCAAATTTAGAATAAAAGTCACAGTTGCCGCTAACACAATAAAACTTCTTTTTAGGATATTTTTTCATTATTAATTCTATATCGTCTTGCCCGTCTCCACAAAATATTATGTTCTCTGCACTCTCTTGTTGCTCTATTACCTTTTGCATATTTAAGTACCTTCCATGACTATCAGAAAAAACCAGTATTCTCACACTTATCACTACTCCTTATAATAGTTATTATATAAAAAAACAATTTGAATATAAACAAAAGATGTTCCTCAATTTTTCATTCATACTTATTAGCGGTTTTGCATATTATAATATAAATAACCCTAAAATAGGGATATGACCCCTCCCCTATAACGGATTATGAGATTTATTAATTGCGCTTAAAACATTATTTTGACACAATTTCGAACTGAGACACAGTAAGACATAACACAATATTTCAAATACAAGAAGTTTTTTTCTTGTAATAATAAAAGCATTTTTGCTACAAAGGATTTGATATAAATGGATAACAATCAATTAGAATCTCTATTAAAACTAGCCGCTACAAGACTTGGAACCACACCAGAACACTTAAAACAAGCCGCAGAAAGTGGAGAAATGTCTAAAATAATCGGAAACGGAAAAGAAAGCGAAATGATAAGCAAAGTACTATCCGACCCTAACGCCGCAAATAAGTTGCTATCAAGCCCTCAAGCTATGCAACTATTAAAAATGCTTGGAAAAAAATAACTTTTTTTGTCTATCCCTCTATATATAATTTATGAGGGATAGCAAAGCTAATAATACGTGCAAACATTCATTTATTTCAATTTATCTAGAAATGACATATAAATTTTTATAAATATAATTTGCTAAATTAAGATTATTTTTAGTTAGTATTAAAAGAATAAATATTTTCACCATTTTAGCTTAACAGTGCCTAAATAAATTAACGGAGGAAAAATATGGACGATATCGGTGCTCAATTAAATAAAATATTATCAGACCCACAAAGTATGTCTCAAATTCAAAGTATAATGAATGGACTAGGAGTAAGCTCTAATAGCCAACCCCTTACTGCTGCCAGTAGTACAAGCAATGATAACTCTGCTAACTTAGGTAGTATACTAAATGCAGTGGCTACACAACCTCAAGAAGTCAACCAAAACCACCAAGAGCCTTCTGCCCAACAAGGACTTGGCATAGACCCAAACATGATTGGCACAATAGCTAAACTAGCGCCCTTATTAAACAGTGCAAAGGCAGACGATGAGTCTTCACGTTTACTGCTAGCTCTAAAACCTATGTTATCTTCTGAAAAAAACAAAAAAATAGATGATGCCATTAAAGTAATGCAAATAATGAAAATGCTACCAACGCTAAAAGAATCTGGTATATTATCGTCTGTATTAGGAAATTTATTTTAGAGTTATTTGAATTCATATTGAAAGGAAGAAGTGAAAATGGCACAAGATATAAGAAATATGCGTGAAGACGCAATACGAAGGGCTCGAGAAATGTACGCTAGATACGTACCTCAGCAGTTTACTGATACTAACGTTGAGAGTGAATCTGCAGAAATTGTCAATGAAAAAATCAATGATGAAGAAGTAACCGAAAGTCAAAACAGTGAAAAAATGCAGCTAAATCAAGATTTTTTAAAAGAGCTATTTAAAGACAAAGATAAAATGCTTATTATAGCTTTAATTGTAATACTTAGCCAAGAAAGCAACGATAATACCATTTTATTCGCTCTAATGTACTTATTAATATAAAAAACTAGTTTAATGGCTACGGAAAGCATATTCCGTAGCCATTATTTAAACAATTAATAATACACGCAAACAATTATGCTCTATCAACAAATACTTCTTCACTCTCATTTGTTTCGTCGTATTCTTTTCTTATCAATCTACCATTTACATAAACATATTTAGGTTGATTATCTTCTTCTTTTTCGACCTTATCTCTTATGTCTTTTAAAAACTCTTC
The DNA here is from genome assembly GCA_964369215.1 of uncultured Eubacteriales bacterium. Lineage (GTDB taxonomy): Bacteria > Bacillota > Clostridia > Oscillospirales > Acutalibacteraceae > SIG603. The sequence goes on along the minus strand of CAYJEZ010000023.1, from coordinate 15,553 downwards.
CTCGCTTTTTTCTTTAACCACTTCAGTTTTAGGATTCAGTTTATTCTCATATGGCTCAATAATAAACTTTAAGATTAATGGATAACAAATATAAGAGTTTGCATAAGCAAAGAAAGAAAACGCAAAGAATACCACTATAACAAATGCAACCAAATATAAAATCAAATCGAACATCAACAGTAAAACCACACCGCCTGCTACTAAAAGAAAAATGAATGTCATTAATAAATTTCTGAGCAAACCCATCATTGCGAAAATAAGTGCATTTTTATATATGTGTCTTAAACTTAAGTTTACTGATACAATCAGTAATCCTACATAATACTGTGCAAAATAAAATACAATGGTTAATAACAAAACCAAGGAAAAAGGAATTACATAAAACCAACTGTTTGAAAGCTCTGTATTGTAATAAAGCAAAGAAACGCTAAAAAGTATATACGCTATATAATTTATTACTCCGTTAGCTAAAAACTGCTTCCAGTTGTCTTTAACGCCTTTCCAATATTCACTCCAAATAAATGCATATTCTTCTTTTGAAAGCCGCCTTGCTACTACCATAATACCACCCCAAAATGGAGCTAATAAAAAAAATGGCAACGTAACTACAAATGTTAACCAAACATTTATATTGTAGCTTGCTCCAAATAAATCTGCTTGCAACATAATATGAACACTAGGAGCAATAAAAATTCCTACAGCGGCAGCTATTGCCAATGCTAGTGGTATCATAAATATTAAGTTAAGCTGAACAAATTTAGACAAACGCCTTTGATACACTATAAAAAACTTAGCCCAAACCGACTTCTCCTCGTCTTCTTTACTTACTCCGGGTCCAGGTTTTGAATAGTTATTTAAAAAACCAAACAGTGCCAAAAAATCATCTCCCACAAAAAAATCATCTTTTTTATTTTCAGCTATACCGCAAAACGATATACATAAAAAAGATGATTATATTATACACATTTTTATCTTATTAATCAAGTAAATTAAATAAATTTCATATAAATTTCATTTACTAGAGTTTCAAAACACATAAAATTGTGGCTAATAATGACATTATAAAAAAAACAAGGGCAGATTGTCTAAAGCAATTCCTAAAACTATCTTCTGAAGAGTTTTTTGCAATATTTAGTGAGCTATACATTATTTGTATTAGAAAAATCAGTAGCACTGCAGTTTCTACGCTTAATAATATTCCATAGTTAAAAAAAACAGTAGTAATATCTTCATTTTCTAATATATGTAATATTGTAAAACCTCCAAATGCGCCTTTTAGATAAACTAATATAGGTACAAATAAAAAACCAAAAAAAGAAGTTCCTAAAAACAAGCCTACTATAGGAAAAAACAGGAAATATAGAAATGAATGGAATACTTTAGCAAATAATATATCTGCAAAGAACAAAGGCGTAAAAGGAGAAAAAACACTCTCACTAATATTCACATCTATTATTGTTATGGTTAATAAACCTAAAAGGTGAACTGACAATAATATCAAAATATCAGTAAACGAAAACTTAAATTCAGCACCCAATATAGAAATCCTAGATTTTTTATTCATATTTATGACCATCCTTTTTGATTAGTAGCAATGTCTTGGGCAATTATATTCAATATTAATGATTATTTATATGTACAAGCTTAGTTATTTATGCATAACTAAAATATTAACGGCTAAAACATGCTAAATTTTTTCATTTGCTACTATACTTACACCTAAAACTGCACAACAAAAGCCTAACGAATAATATATTCCAGCTTTAACTGCTAGAGCACTAATATCAATAGGCACATCCAAAATAATACAAACTATTAACCTTATTAAAACACAAATACTAGACATTATTACTCCATATAGAAACGCTTTGCTCCATGCTAGTCTTGCACAAAAAAAAGAACTTACAGCCACTGCAATAAAGCAAGCAAACTCCATAAATAGTATGTATAATCCGCTATCTATACTGCCAAATTGAACCCCTGCCATTGCTATTGCTGAAATTACAACACTCATAATAACTACTTGCATAGCAATGCCAATTATTATAGCTTTAAAGTTAATCATAATAAAACCCCCTAAGAAAATATCAAATTAGCTAATCCATTTTGAATTACTACTAAATTGTATGTCTTAAGGGGTTTATATATTACATTAATATAGAACAAAAGCGTTAATTATACGTCTTCTTCGTGAACTGTCTCTACAGAGCCAATAGCCCAACGCTTAATCATAATTTTACTTCTGTCAGAACCTGTTTCAAGAACAATAGCATCACTATCTTCTCTAACTGCAATAATTCGACCAGCAATACCACCTATAGTGATAATTTGATCTCCTACTTGAGCATTTTTTTTCATTTCAGCTTCTTTTTTCTTTTTCTTACTATTTGGTCTAAAGAAAAACAACCATAAAGCACCGAAAAACAAAGCATAAACAACTATAACTACTACAAAAGAAGTACTCTCAGTTCCTGCTGCAGTGGTAGTTGCTAGTGTAATAAGTGAATTCATATATATATCTGCGTCCTTTCTATTAAGGTAAAATATTTTGCAAGGCGTTTAAGCCATTAGATTAATTATACCAAAACAGCTATTTACATGCAAGTATTTTTTTTAATATTAAAATATTATTCATTTATGTAGATTAAGCTAGTTAATTTTATTCTCAAGCTTTATTCATCTTCTTCAGAATTAATTGGCTTGCAACAATAAATTTCTCCTAACTCATTAAGCACTGTAGCTGCTTTTTTCATAAGATTTTCATCATTAAAAACGCCAAACACCGCAGAACCACTACCAGACATAGACGCACCTAGAGCACCCTCGTTTAACATTATAGACTTAATTACTTGAACATCTGAAATACACAATACATCATCAAATCTATTTCCTAAACTTGCTGCAATTTCTTCTAAATTGCCATTTTTTAATGCTTCTAAAACACTAGGTGTAAAAAAGAACTCGTCTTGCGGATATTTATCAGACTTTTCATAGGCTTTAGCGCTGCTAACCCCTATTGGCGGTTTACAAACCAAAACATGGCAAGGTGGCAATGGTGTTATTTCTTCTATTATATCCCCTATTCCTAAGCATCTGGCGGCACCCAAATTAAGACAAAACGGTACATCTGCTCCAACTTTAGCCGCTAGTTTAAGCAACTCATTATCAGTTAAACCAAGCTCAAACATTTTATCAATGCCCAATAAAACAGCTGCGGCGTCTGCGCTACCTCCACCGAGCCCTGCTTGAATAGGGATGTTCTTTACAAGATGAATATTAACACCCATATCTTTTATATTGCAGTACTCTAAAATAACTTTGGCAGCAGCATATACAGTATTACCTTCATCAAGTGGTAATATAATTTTAGAGCTGGTAACTTTAATTTTTCCTTCTCTGTTTTTTGTCAAATCTATTGTATCATGCAGTGAAATAGCCTGCATGATTGTATCAATATTGTGATATCCATCTTGTCTTTTTCCAGTTATATCTAACGATAAATTAATTTTTGCATACGCTCGTAAATTCATTTTAAGCTCCTTTTACTAACATAGTATTATACTAATACTTTTACTTTTGTATTACGCAAATACTTCTACAAATTAAACAACGAGAACCTCTTTATATCTATAACATGCTCGGGGCACATCTCATGGCAACAAAAACAACTAATGCATTTACTTTTATCTATAATAGCTTTTTTATTTATTATTTTTATAGTTTTTGCAGGACAACTTTGGGCACACTTTGCACAACCTATGCATTTCGTTAATTTAATTTTAGGAAATGGAGTAGTTATCTTTTTGCCAAGAGGTCTAATAAATTTAGGTAGCCTATCGATAAAATCTATAGACTTGCTTTTTGGCATAAGAAAATCTTTTTTAATAAATTTCTCATAATTATCACCTAGTAAATCTATTTCATCTATACTTGCAGGGCAAATTTTTCTACTAATCGCACCCCTAAACAGTGGTAGGTTGTCGTACTTTATACTCGCAAGTGCACACCCGACTACATCAGCGGCATAGCAGTTATTAGAGCTTATGAGTGCACCTATATGTTTTGGCCTGCCACCAGTTGGCCCATCACCCTCCATGGCAACAATAGCATCAATTACACTAATATATGGTTTCACACACAAACTTAAATCAGCTATCATTGTAGAAAAATCAGTAACATCAGGGTATCTCATATGAAATTCTGGCTTCATAAGCCCTGGAACTGTACCGAACATATTTTTTACAGCACCGCTATACGTTAACATTCCGTGGGACTTAAGCTTTGCGATATCAATTATGTAATCTGCCTCTAAAAACGGTTTTACTATGTTAAAACTTTTGCATATTTGTCCATCTAAAAACGAAGTTTTCTCATACTCACACTCTGTGTAGAGCTCAATGTCATATTTTTTTGCCATTTCTGTATATTTGCATATACTAAAAATCTTTTTAATTGCCGAGGTAGTATATAAGCCACCAGGACTCTCTGCAATACGCACATTTGCACCTTGCTTTTTTGCCCACAACGCCACTGCTGCTACTACATTTGGGTGAGTTATTATCGCCTCATCAGGATGTGATGCTATTACTAAATTTGGCTTGATAACTACTTTCGAGCCTTTTTTTAGAGTAAATCCTAATTCTGAAAATTGTTTATTTACTGTATCAACCAATTTATCTATATTGTAATCATCTAAAGCGCTTACATAAACTTTATCCATTATCTTTTAATCTAATCTCCTCTAACAATTCACTCATCTTCCCTATCGCAGTCTTCAAATGCTCTAATGAATAGCAGTATCCTATTCTTACAAAACCTTCGCCTGAATCGCCAAAAGCTGTACCCGGTACAACAGCAACTTTTTTTGAATAAATAAGCTTTTCACAAAACTCCTCTGAGCTAAGCCCTGTACATTTTATACTAGGAAATGCGTAGAATGCTCCCTCAGGTTCAAAGCAAGTAAGCCCAATGTTATTTAAAGCATTAACGACATATCTTCTTCTCATGTCGTACTCTTCTTTCATTTTTTGTATATCTTCATCTGCATCTCTCATAGCGGCAATAGCGGCAAATTGAGAAGTAGTAGGGGCACTCATTACTGCGTATTGATGTAGTTTTGTCATAACGTCAATAATCTCGCCAGGGCCTACAGCATAACCCATTCTCCATCCTGTCATAGAGTGAGATTTTGAAAAACCGTTCACAACAACCGTTCTCTCCCACATACCCTCAATACTTGCTATACTAACATGAGATTTTTCACCATATGTGAGCTCGCTGTAAATCTCGTCAGAAAGTACTAGTAAGTTATGCTTATTTATTATCTCTGCAATAGGCATTAAATCTTTTTCACGCATTACAGCACCAGTTGGATTACTAGGGTAGGGTAAGATAACAGCTTTTGTTTTGCTTGTTATATGCCTCTCAAGTTGCTCTGCTTTTAATTTAAACTTATCTTCTGCTAAAGTATTTATAATTACAGGAACTCCACCTGCTATTTCAATAAGTGGAACATAACATACAAAACTAGGTTCTGGGACAATTACTTCGTCTCCAGGTTCAATAACCGCCCTTAAAAATAAATCTATTGCCTCAGAGCCACCTACAGTAACTAAAACCTCTTCATTATGGTCGTACTTTAAATTATATTTTCTATCTAAAAATTTAGTTATCTCAACCCTTAACTCTGCATAACCTCTATTTGGTGTATATCTTGTTCTGCCTTGCTCTAGCGAGTTTATTCCTGCTTGCCTAATATGCCACGGAGTTTTGAAATCTGGCTCACCAACGCTTAAAGATATAACATCATCCATCTCTGAGGCAATATCAAAAAAACGTCTAATACCTGAAGGCTTAATACTCGTGACTTTTTTATTAAGTAGCGATTTATAATCAATCACAAAGGTAGCCCTCCCTATCGTCTTTCTCCTCTAGCTCATTTGAGAAAACAGTGTCCATATCTTTATATTTAGTAAGAACAAAATGAGTAGCTGTAGAGAGAACACCCTCAATAGTTGAAAGTCTACGAGACACAAACATAGCAACCTCTGACATTGTTGGAGCACTAATAATTACACAAAGGTCGTAACCTCCTGCCATAAGGTAAACAGACTCTACCTCTGGTAAAGCCATTATTTTTTTTGCTGTTTCATCAAAGCCTGTGTCTCTTTGCGGAGTAACCTTAACCTCAATTATTGCGGATGCATAACCTGTTTTGGTTTTTGTCCAGTCAATTAAAGTTTTATACCCTTTAATTATTCCTCTTTCTTTAAAATCTGCAATAGCTGCTTTTACTTCATCTACACTACAACCAAGCATAGTAGCAATTTCAGAGCTCTCTAATTTTGCATCATTTTGTAATAGCTTTAATATTTTTTCATTGTTATTCATGGTTTTACTTCCCTTTCAACTTTATTATATTATTGTTACAAAGTAATTTATTTAAAATAATAATCTCGTACTACTTCAAAATTATTATCGCAATCTTTAACTCTTAGTCCTATAACCTCACATTTAAACTCTTGAAATTCTTCCAAAAGTTTTTCAATTACCTGTGTAGTCGGTCTATGAGATATTGAAGTATGTGGTGTCCATTTATTGAGCGACAGTTTTGTATATTCGTCACACAAGTCATCCATTTCTTTATGAAATTCCTCATGAATAGCTAATAATTTTTTACTTATTCTCGGTGTTAAATGAATGCAGTTATTGTCAAAAATTGATAAGCTAATAAAATCTATAAAAAACCTGTTTTGCGTTACAGCAAACTTCTCGGTATAACCAAGCACTACATCGCTATTAATTTTTGGGTAGTTTGCAATCGTTAAATGTGCTGATATATCATCTTCTCTACCAGAAATCAATTGTAAATTAATAATTTTCTCTTCGCTTAACTTATCAAATATTGCTACGACACAGATGTTTTCTCCATCATTATCACACCTCTTTCATAAGTTTGCTACTAATCGATAAATCTTATCATTTTGGCTTCTCTTTTAATATAAATTGTATACTCTTCATACCCTAAATCATATAAAAGTTCTAGCCCATTTGTTAAGCCTCTTCCAATTTGATTTTCCTTATGTGCATCTGACCCTAAAGTAACTAGTGTTCCTCCCATACTTTTATAAAGCTTAAATAAATTGTACTCTGGCGTTTTTTTTATATCAATATCTACTAATCTAGAGCAGTTTAGCTCTAAAGCAATTTCTTTTTCTATTAGTAAGCTAAAAATTTTTCTAACTCTGTCCATATAATCATCAAATGTATAATGCTCACCATTTTCTTTTATTGGGTACCTTAGTGGGTAGCTCATATGTGCTAAACTATCAAATTCTCCCCAGTTTATCATATTCTCTAGCTCGTCAAAATATTTCTCTAGCACTAAAAGAAAATCTGTTCTGTTATTATCCCAAAAATAAAAATCAACATCATTATTTAAACTATGTAGCGATGCTAAAATAAAATCAAAATCCATTTTAACAATACTTTTAGCTAACTGCAAGTTTTGCAATGGCTGTCCCATCTCTACACCTGTTAAAAGATTGCTGAAAATTTTCTTTTTCTCTTTTATATCGTTAAATGACGAACTTATATCATTTCTTCCCTCTCGCTCACATTCACAATGGTCAGTAACAGTTAGATAAACAAGGCCTAACTCATTTGACTTAGCCATCATTTCAGGTATTTGCATATTTCCGTCAAAAGAATTTATGCTATGTGTATGGTTGTCTGAAACATTAATAAAATTCATAATATCACTCCTATATTATCTTATAATATCACAAAATTCATTTTAAATAAAGTAAAAGTCTTCATAAATAGATAAAAGATTTTAATTAATTAAAAAATGAAGACTGTAGCATATAAAATCTACAGCCTCTATTATTTAGTTCAATTTTACCATAAATTACATTGTAAGTCAATTAAGCCATTTCAACGTCATAATTATAGTATTTTTCTTGAAAATTAACACCTCTCGCAACTTCATCTCTATTATAACACATATCTATTGGGCATGCTACTAATTTATCTTCAACATCATTTTCTCTGTGTACAATAGCTATAACTTTACCTTTAAAATCTAATAAGGGTTCGTTTACACCCAAAATATATACATCAAGCTCTTCACCATCACCGCCTAATACACCTTCAATATAACCGTAGTTTATAGGATAAACCAAATCGTTGTGTTTTGGGTGAATAGTCCCAATGGGCCTATCAATTTTCACTTCTATTTCTTTGCCTAAATAAAATTTAACCAAGGCTTTTCTCTCTTCAAATGTCATTTTAACCTCCAAAAAACTTAGGCTGCAGCACTTTTACCACTTATGCTACAGCCATAAAATTAATCTTGTTCTCTAAACTGTGCCATATACAGGTCGTAATAAGCACCTTTTTTCTCTAGCAACTCTTCATGTGAGCCACTCTCCATAATTTGCCCTTTGTCTATGTACATTATTCTTGTACAGTTTTTAATAGTAGATAGCCTATGTGCTATAATAAACGATGTTCTTCCTTTTAAAAGTAAGTCTATACCCTCTTGTAAAAGTTTTTCTGTAGAGGTATCAATGCTAGATGTAGCCTCGTCAAGCACTAATATTTTTGGGTCTGCAAGCAATGTTCTTGCAAAGGCAATAAGCTGTTTTTGTCCTTGAGAAAGCCCACCGCCACGCTCGTTAACAAGAGTTTTATACTTCATTGGCATTTTACTAATAAACTCATCTGCCCTTAAAAGTTTAGAGGCTTTAGTAATCTCTTCTTCTGTGGCATCTAGTTTACCGTATCTAATATTCTCTTCAATCGTGCCAGAGAAAATAAAGCTATCTTGCAGCATTATTCCCATTTGGCTCCTCAATGACTCAAGAGTAACATCCATAACACTTTTGCCGTCTATTAACACTTTACCTTCTTCAATATTATAAAACCTTGAAATAAGGTTAACTATGGTGGTTTTTCCTGCACCTGTAGGACCAACAATAGCAATACTTTCTCCAACATTAGCTTTAAACGAAACTCCGTTAAGTATTTTTCTTGATGGCTCATAACCAAAACTTACATTATCAAACTCTACCTCTCCTTTAATAGGTGGCAGTACCTCAGCATTAGGAGCATCTTCAATTACAGGAGGCTCATTCATTGTCTCAAAAATTCTCTCTAGGTATGCAATAGCGTTTATAAAGCTATTATAAAGGTTAGCAAGGTTTATAATCGGTTGCCAAAAACGGCTTGTGTATGTACCCATTGCAAGAAGTACGCCAAACTCTACCATAGGATTCATGTAATACACACCGACTATATAAATAAGTGTAAACACTATTTGAGAAACAGCCTCTGTAGTAAACCAAACTGTATTTGATATATACATAGCCCTCATCCAAGCAGACTTTCTCTCCTCTGTAATCTCTTCAAGAATCACTTCGTTTTTCTTTTGTCTATCAAAAACTTGAGTAACTCTTGTTCCCTCTATCGACTCTTGAACAAATGCGTTAACATTTGAGTTTTTGTTAGATACGTCTTGCCATGCTTTTCTTTGTTTTGGCTTTATTGTAAAAATAAAACCAATTACTACAGGCAAACCTGCAACTGTTATTGTAGCCAACGGCACACTTACTGCAAACATAAAAATAATAATGAAAATAACATTTATAATTTCAATTATTACATTTAAAATACCATTAGACATTACGTCTGAAACCGAGTTTACATAATGCACCACCCGAACTAAAATTTTTCCATGCGGTCTGTTGTCGTAGTATGCAAAAGGAAGTTTTTGTAAATGCTCAAACAAATCTTTTCTTATATCATATATAATATTTTGTCCTACTTGGGCGATTATTACTGTTCTTATTGCATTGAAAAGGATATTGATTATTATAGTACCTATTAAAAGAAAGCCTAACTGCATTAAAAGAGCGGTATCTTTATTAGGTATTGCAACATCTGTAGCTCTTTGTATAATAAGTGGACCTGTTAAGCCTATTATGCTACCTGTTGCACTAAGCGCTAGTGCAAATATCATTTTAAATTTATATCTGCCTGCGTAAACAAGACATTTTTTAAAATTATCAATATTAAACGGGGCTTCTAAATCTTCATCAACATTAAATTTGTTTCTAGCCACTTATTCTCCCCCCTCTTCAATGCTATTTTGTAGTGCCCATACATAACGATAAAACCCTTTTTCTTTTACTAGGTCGTCGTGCTTGCCATGCTGAGCAATTTTGCCGTCTTCAAGCACAAATATTTGGTTAGCGTCTTGAACAGAAGAAACACGCTGAGCAATTATTATTGTTGTACATTCATAGTCAAGTTGCTTTAACTGGCTTTGAATATACTGCTCTGTCTCCATATCAACCGCAGATGTAGTATCGTCAAGAATTAATATGCTAGGTTTTACAGCTAATGCCCTAGCAAGTGAAATTCTTTGTTTTTGACCGCCAGACAAGCCTACGCCTCGTTCACCAATAACAGTGTCATATCCGTCACTAGTTTTCTCAATAAACTCGTGAGCATCTGCCTTTTTAGCATAAGACTTAACTTCGTCTAAGTCCATATCAGGGTTAGAATAAGCAATATTTGCATCAATAGAATCTGAGAATAAGAAAACGTCTTGCATTGCAACACCCATAACTCTTCTTAAAGACGACAAAGTATATTCATTTGCGTTTTTATCGTCTACAAAAACTTTACCACTATTAGGTTCATAGGTTCTTAAAATCATATTTATTAAGCTTGTTTTACCTGAGCCGGTTGGACCCATTATACCTATAGTTTGTCCTGGTTTTATATGTAGATTAATGTCGGTTAATATCTCTTTACCATTAATTTTAAAGTTAACATCTTTAAACTTAATATCGCCTTTTACTCTCTCTTTAACATCTTCGGCATTGCTTCTATCTACTATTGTAGGTTCTGAATAAAAAATCTCTATAATCATATTTGAAGAAGCAAAGAATCTTTGAGTATCGTTTATTATCATGCCTAAAGTTCGTAAAGGGTTAGCAAGTGCCCATGTCAAAGATGAAAATGCTAACATTTCTCCTGCTGTTAAGCTGTCTTCTATCATAAGCATTCCGCCAACAAATATTGTAATTACGGTCAAAGATTGTGACAAAAAGTCAATAAACGGTTGAAACTTAACTCCTACATACGTAGCTTTTAAGTTGTGGTCTCTATACTCTGTGTTTCTCTCGTCAAAGCGCTCTTTCTCATAACCTTCTCTTGCAAAAGCTTTTACAACTCTGTTTCCTGCTATATTTTCTTGAGCAACAGTGTTTAAGTCAGAAAGCTTTTGTCTTAGTGACCTATACATAGGTTTAATAATTCTTGAGAAAAGCGAAGTGATAATAAACAATATAGGTGTAACTGCTAACAGCCACAAAGTAAGCTCAACACTTACACTAAAGAAGAAGAAAATTGTAAGCGTAAAAATCAAAATAGATTCAAAAGCAGCATGGGCTATCCAAGAGGTAGCATGCCTAATAAGCTCTAAGTCATTAGTAAGCCTTGTCATAAGGTCACCCGTTCTTATTTTACCAAAAAACTTATAATCTTCATTTTGAATTACTTTAAATAGTTTTGCTCTGACTTCCTCAATCATTTGCTGGCTGTTTTTCTCAAACAATATTAACATAACATACCTTAAAATATTTCTGCCCAATTGTACCGATAACATTGTAATAAGAATTGGAATTAGTAAGGTAGAGTCTTGCGGTGTAATAACTTCATCGATAAGTGTTCGTGACAACATAGGGTTTACTATAAGCAAGCTAGATGTAATTACAGATATAAACAAGCCTATAACAAACAAGTGCCTTTTTTTGCCCATGTACTTCCAAAGCCATTTTAGCTGAAACATACACTTCCCCCTTTATTTTTCTATTTAGTTAGCTAAAGCAAATTTTATTAACAAATTATGTATGCTTTATCTTTTCCTCATACTATACCTATAAATCAATAAAGTCAATATATTTTATATAAAAAAATAAATTGATTTATAACAACTAAAAACACAAGTTCATATTGATATTTTTTTAACATTTTACCTAATATTTATTTGCATTTTTTTGCTGATTTAACCTTAATTTGTATTCTGGAATTACATATCTCTTCTACTTTACAAAGTTAATTTTAAATGTTATAATTTCCTTACACTTTTTAATGTATTAAATTGAGATATTATGCCTATATTTCACTTGCAAACAGCATATTACTCACTTATCAATGAAAGGACTAAAAACAATATGAAAATAATGACTGCAAATTTATGCTCTTGGGGGGACGGCTTTTTATCAATTCCAAACAGAGCACCAAGAGTAGAGTATATAATAAACAAATACAGCCCTGACTTACTTGGAGTGCAAGAGAGTTTAGAGTATTGGTCTAATTTTTTAAATAGTAAATTCAAGGCATATTCATGCATTGGTTTTGCAAGAGAAGAAAATAATACCGGTGAGGCTTCACACATTTTATATAAGAAAGATTTGTTTATTTTGGAAAGCGAGAGTACTTTTTGGCTTTCAGAAACCCCAAGCCAGTTATCACTAGGATGGGACGGAAGATGTAGGAGAATTTGCACTTATGGAATTTTTACATACCGAGGAAAAAAAATTGCTCATTTTAACACACATCTAGACCATATGGGCGAAATCGCTCAAGTAGAGGGTGCTAAACTTGTTATAAAAACTATTCAAGATATTAATTTGCCCACAATATTAACAGGTGACTTTAATGTTGATAGCAGTAGTGAAGCATATAAAGTAGTAAACCAAGTATTAAACGACTGCAGATATTTAACTGAACATTCAAATGATGATTATACCTATAACGGTTATAAAGACGAGATAAGTGAAGAGGTTCTTTCACATAAAAACGCGCCTGACTACGCACTTATTGACCATATTTTTATATCAAAAGAGTTTAAATGTAACTCTTACAATATCATAACAGAAAAAGTAGATAACGAGTTTGTCTCTGACCACTTTTTTGTTACTGCAGATATTGATTTTGTATAAAAATGGCTTTGTTAAATTAATATAAAATAATCCTTATTTTTCTTTTTAACAATATTATAGGCTTGTATCATTACTGCTCTTCAGTACCATAAAAATAAGGAGATTAAATTTTATGAATAATAACGATATATTTGAAATAGCAATGAAACAGTCAGCTATAGACAGCTCTTGTGACTACAAAGATTTTTTAAACGCCGAAAATAAAATAGTTACATCTAAAAATAACATAAACGCAAGAAAGTACTTGACTTTGCCCTTTTTATGTGACTTTACAAGTTACGGCAACGCTGTAGTTGCCTCAGTAAGCGAAGAGCTGAAAGAGATTGTACAAGTATATTTAGATAAATACACTTCATATCAATGTTTTGACATGCCCAATTTGCATGTACTCTCAGACCTACTAAAGCCTTACAATATGGATATATGTTTTTTTGCAGAGTATTTTCTACCGGACACTACAAAATTAAAAGCTCTAAAATGTGATTACGAGACAAAAAATTTGACACAAAAAGATTTTAAAGATTTGTATTTGCCTCAGTGGAGTAATGCAATTAATGAAAAGAGAAAAGAATTAGATGTGTTAGGAATAGGCGCTTATGATAACGGCAAGCTTATCGGGTTTGCAGGTTGTTCAGCAGATTGTGAAGACATGTGGCAAATTGGTATTGATGTATTGCCACAATACAGAAAAAAAGGCATTGCAAAAGCCCTTACAAGTAGTTTGGCAGTTGAAGTATTAAAAAGAGGCAAAGTTCCGTTTTATTGCTGCGCTTGGTCTAATATTAAATCTGTAAAAAATGCTATTGCTAGCGGTTTTATTCCTGCTTGGGTTCAGGTTACTGTTAAAAGTAGCGACTATATCAAGGATATGAACAAATAGATTAATCATAAAAACAAAGCATAATTTGCTAACCAAAAACGGAAGCAAATTATGCTTTATTTATGTTCTTATGATGCTGTAATATAGTTATTTACCCTAAATCTACCTCTATATCAAAAATATCTTTACCTACTAAATCTATAACTTTTTCGTACGATGCTCTGTCTTTAAACTTTGTTCCAAGCGATGTTGCAACTAAAATTACTTTCGATTTATCTTGCTCTTCAAAAAAAGCATTTAACGCTGGTGGAAATGACCCAGCCCAAATTGGAAAAACAACTACCAATTTCTTATCTTGCTGTGGTTTTTCATATGTTATGCTAGATAGCTCTTTTTTTGCAGCTTTTGCCCCACCTTTAATAAAACCTACTACTCCGCTCCAATTTTCATTATCTGATATTTTATAAGCAGTAGTAGAATATTTTTCAGCTAGCTTTTTTGCTACCTTTTCACTTCTACCTGTTCTTGTGTAATAATAAATTTGATATCTACTCATTATACAACACCCCTCTATTTATAAAATAAAAAACAAAGTAATTGCTACACCAAACACAGCTACAAATGCACTTATCATTCCAAAAAGGGTTTTTGAGTAACCTTTTGGATTTATTTGGCTATTATTGTCTAACTTTTTTATTATAGGATGCAATGTTATATAATATAACATTATTGATAAAAACATAGCAATACATGCCCAAAGTTTTGTTGTCTCACTACCAGTAAAAAGAATTACTGCTAACAACAAAATAAAAATAACTTTAGCATTTGCAATCCAATTTACTAAGTATCTTGTAAATAAGCTTTCGTCATTATCTTCCTGTGCTTTTCTAAATGCCTTGAACACTCCTACACCATTTCCTAACTTTGTAGTTGGCTTAAAATATAAAATCGCTACATTTGCTCCCTCAAGTATTATAAACAGAATAATCGCAATATCTAATATTAACATAATGTTGTTTCCTTTTTTATTTCGTTAGTGTTCAGTCTTTTTCTTATACACAATCGCCTTTAATAACTATTGTCTCTAATAAATTTTTATACCAATTAAGTTGAAACTCTGCGCTATCTCTTCCAAATTCTAATGTGTACATATGAAACTGCGATTCAGGTGTGTTTATAATTGGCATACCTTGTTTAAATTGTTTTGCTAATTTTTCTAAAATTAACTGAACCTCTTTCAGTTGCTCAATATGGTCTGAAATCACTTTTATTTGCTCTTCTTTACTCGCTGAACCTAAAAAGAAAAGTTTCGAAAGCTCCATATTTTTAACTTTTTCTATTTGCATAGGTTTACTAATCCAATTAGCAAATTCTTTGCTACCAATATCTGTAATTGAATACATTTTTTTATTTATACTTCCCTCAACAAACTCATTTACACTAACAGAACTATTTTTTAGTAATTTTTTTAATGCAGCTTGCACACTTCCGGCACTACCTGAGCATATAAGAGATAGATTTTTTGATATAAAAGTGCTAATTTCATAAGCAGTCATAGACTTGATTTTAAGTAGTCCTAATATTACAAATTCCATTTTTGTTTTACCTCTAATAAATATGTATCTAATAGATACATTATACCCTTTATATTATTAATTGTCAATGTTTTATTCTATAAATAGTTAATTAAATTAGAATACAATATGTAAAACAAGTT
>CAYJEZ010000022.1:5723-24327 GCA_964369215.1 uncultured Eubacteriales bacterium | reverse complement strand
TGACAATGAAAGCTCTGAAGACGAAAGCAGTGATGAAGAAAGTTCTGGCGAGGACAGCAGTAGCGATGAAAGTGACATGAGCGGCACTGACGATATCAATATGAATTTTAAGGATCTCAGTGACGAAATGAAAGAAGTGTATGGCGAAGACTATATGCCTGACACCGAGCTAAGCGACGCAGAAATTGAAGAGAAGTTAGGCCTTAGCAGTGATATGTATGACGACATATATGCACACACAAAAGAGGGCAGCCCCGACATTTTTGTGGCTGTAAAGGCAAAATCTGGCACTGCGGGCGATGTAGAAAGAGCACTTAGCTCTTACAAAGACGAGCTAGCGGCAGACGAAAATTATTCTGATAAAAAAGATAAAATTAATTCGGCACAAGTGCATGTAGACGGAGATTACGTTTTTCTTGTACTATTAGGCTCTGACGCCCCTGCTAATGATGATTATAAAGCAGAAATAGATAAAGGCTTAGAGACAATTAAAAAAAGATTTGAAATGTAGAAAAATATGTTATATAATGAGGGTGCAATATATATTTAATTATGTTGCGCCTTCATTTTAGGTTTTTGAAAGGATGTATTTTATGCAAGATGATAAAATAAAAAGAATTAATGAGCTAGCTAAAAAAGCTAAGGCCGAGGGCCTAAGCAATGATGAGTTGAAAGAGAGAGAAAGACTGAGAAAAGAATACATACAAAATTTCAGGCATAACCTCAAGTCTCAGCTAGATAACATAAAAATAGAAGATTAATATATTCGATTAAAAAACAGAGCATAAAAATTTAAACATTAATTTTATGCTCCGTTTTCTTTACTTCAGTAGTCAAATGCATTGTTAAAATGTAAATTTTCTTCTCATAATTCATAAAACAACCATATACTGAGTGTATTCGACACAGTATTTTACACCATTAGAAGAACAATGTTAAATAAGCTAAAAAAAATAAATATTATTGTTTACTTCTAACAAAAGCATTTACAATAAAATATTAAAATCAGCATATTGTAAGATAGTTCTTTTCAATATGTCTAAAGATTACATTTTTCGACACGCTCTTTACAGCATATTTTCAAAAGTACTGCTTGCTATTATTTTCACAATATGGTATAGTTTTTTCACAAAACAAAATATAGGAGGCAAACATGGAAAACAAAATACACGTGCTTATAACAGCAGATCAGGGCAGTTGGAAAATTGAGGAATCTGACAAGATAAAGCCTTTGAATGTGACTATAAGCTACACCGAAAGAAACGGTACTACCCTATGCGATAAAATAAAAGATGTCGAGCCTGACATTGTAATATGCGACTTTTTTATGCCTGGTATTGATGCAATAACTTTGATGAATAAACTTAAAGAAGATAAAAAAGTTCTTCCTGTTTTTGCGGTTATCTCTTCATATGCCACCCCCATTCTTGAAAGAGAGGTAATTAGTGCAGGCGCTGCTTACTTTGTAATTACTCCTTTTGAGAAAGAGAGCTTAATTGAAAAGCTAGTGTATTTTTATTTCAGTAAAGAAAAGGGTAGCGGCAAAATTTTACCAATTTCTTCATTAAAACTTCAAGTTACCGACATTCTACATCAAATTGGTGTTCCTGCACATATTAAAGGTTACCATTATTTAAGAGACTCTATTTTAATGGCAATTGAAGATAAAAGCATTATAAACGCAATTACAAAACAACTTTACCCTAGCGTAGCTAAAGAGTTTGGCACAACAAGCTCTAGAGTTGAAAGAGCGATAAGACATGCTATTGAGGTAGCTTGGGACAGAGGCGACGTTGATGTTTTAAACTCATATTTTGGCTACACTATACACAACACAAGAGGAAAACCTACAAACAGCGAATTTATTGCTATGATTTCAGACAAGCTTTCGTTAGAGCTTGTTTCTAAAAGAGCTTGAATAAAATAAAGAGCTGAGACTAAACAGAATAGTATTTATTAATGTTTACATAAATTTGTAGAGGCAACCCTATGTGACATGCCGAATTCAAAGGAAATTCCTAAGTTTTCGGGCAAACACGTAGGGCTGCCTTTACAAATTTTTTATATTATAGTCATACCACTTCTAAAATTATTAAATATAGTCAAACCAACTTAAAAATCATCAAATAAATGCTTGCAAAAGTTAAAGGTCAAACCAAAGGTTGACTATATCTATAGGTTTTGTAAGCAGAGATTTGTTGTGATTTTGTAGTGGTTTGACTATATATGCTTAAAAGTCGCCAAGGTGTTTCGTTAATAATATTGATATGAATAAGCCTCATTAAAACAAGATTTACACCAAAAGTTGTTTTGCCTTATTTTTTGTGAGCAGTATTGGCAAGGGCAATAATATTCTCAGCAGGAACATTTGGCAGAATAGCCTCATGGCTTGGAGAAATAACAATTCCGGGACCTAGCAATTTTTTCACTCTATTTACTTCGTCACAAATTTCGTCGGGTGTAGCATTAACCAATAGGTCTTGCGTGTCTATGCCTCCTACAAAAGAAAGTACATTTTTATACTTTGCTAAATCTTCAGCGCTCATGCCCTTAGCTTTAGCTTGAATAGGATGAATTATATCGACCCCAGCCTCAATTAAATCAGGTATAATTCTGTATATTGAGCCACAGGAGTGAAGCATTATTTTTTTATTATACTTTTTGCCCACCTCAATTAATTTTACAAAATATGGCATAATAAATTCTCTGAAATTTTCTGGTGAAACAAACAGGTCTATTTGTGTTCCAAAATCATTTCCGAAAAACATCACATCTGCTCTATCTCCTAATCCTGCAAAAAACATATCGTTAGCTTCTACATAAAAGTCTACAATTCTTTTTGTTACTTCGTGTACAATCTCAGGGTTTTCATACATTTTAATAAAATAATTCTCCATACCAAAAAAATCGGCAACCCTATGAAAAAAAGGACTCCACAAACCTGTAAATATCATTTTATCTTGATGCTCATCTATTTTTGCATATATTTCTGTAAAGTCAAAATATTTTAGATTGGGCCAAGGGTAGTTGTCAAGCTCTTGTGTTGTTTCAACATTTGCAAAGCAACCCTGTGCACTAAGTGTCTCTCTTATTGTCCCCCATGACGGATTAAAAATAGGGTCTCCGTTTGGGTGCTTGTAAGCTTTATCTGCCTGAAACCACCTACAGTCATCATTTAAATAGCTATATATATCTTCACTGGTATTAGAGACATTCCACTCTTTTGCATAAATTTCTATTGTTTCAGACTTAGGATTTCCTGTCCACATAACAGCCTCGTCAGACTCTCTGTTAAACACTCTCATCACTTTTTCTCTGCTCGTCATTTATATAACCACCTCATATTTATTTTTGTGCTTCTTCCATCATTATTTTTCCTGCCTCCCACAAACGTTGTGGTTGAAACATAACCGAGCTGTTGTCTTTTAAAAGCATCTCTAGACCTCTTCCGTGTCGTTTTGCTACACGAACAGTTTCTGCTATATCTGCACGAAAAACTTCTTTATTAAAACTTGTACCTGTGCCAACTAAAGATGGATTTGGCTTGTTTGACATAATTATATCTTTAGGCAGTTTTTCTGCAAAATTATTTCTGTCACTCCAAGGGCTACAAGATATTTTACGAATGTTTGGCATTTTGCAAATAATATCCAGTCTGTCGTCTAATCGCTCACAACAGCCATAATACATATTTCCCATTTTTTTAAATAGCCTTGTCATATACGGCACTTCAAACTCGTCTGTAGTTTCAGGCGAGACAGATGAAAAAAGCTGAGCCATGGCATAGCTCCAAGCATTGTCAGAAGTTCCAGGCAAAATATCAGAACTAAACGGCTTTGTCAAAGTAGATGAACAATGGGTTATAGAGCTAACCGTGTCAAACAGCTTTTGCTCGTTTGCTTGGTCAATCCAACTCTCGGTTATATCTGTTGCTCGCTCCATAATAGCATGTAAAAGCTCGGGGTCGTCTACCAATGCAAAATATATTTCCTCAACACTCATCCAAGCCGCTACAATATCCCAAATTCCCATATGTATGCTTATGCCTTGGCGAACAATAGGTGCAACACCTGCAAAAATATCTTTTGCTTGTTCAAGCACAAGTGCATCCGCCTCTTTATTAATCTCAACTTTTGTATATTTTATCTTTTGCACGTCTTCTATGCTCTCAAACTGATTTATGAATTGGTGAGAAACCACAGCGTTGCTGCTGTCTGTAATAGCTGTATTCTCAGTTACATCTATGCCATATTTTCTATATCTTGGTTCAACTAACACATACGGTATCATTATATAAGGCGGAAAAACCATATCTACAGGCATATATGTGTATTGGTAAATTATTTTGCGCAAACTTTGTTCTACACCGCGCCAATAAGGGTGTGAAATTTTGCACTCTAAAAATCCGTCAACATCCATTTCGTGCCAAGGTATTTGGTCTATTATAACCATTGGGCGCTCCATATGTCCGTTGTTGAGCGATGCCCAAAGTTTTTGGGTTGCAATTTGTGCGTCACTAAGTGCAAATTGCATATATTTTTGAGCCAACTCTCTAAGTATCTCTTTATCTTTTATAGTAATTTCCATCTATTAACACCTCTTTGTTATATTTTTAACATTACTATACACTGTTTTACTTTAGTTATCACCCTTAAAAAAAGATAAAAAACACTCAAAAAACAACTTTTTATTTTTGATGAATTATGGTAAAATAATATAAAGGGGTGACGTTATGCTATTTTTATACGGTAAAACATCTGTAAATTCAAGATGGAATGTGCAAGAAACACAAGCTACTTTATTTTCTCGCATATATTATGTGCTTGATGGCGAAGCGCTTTATAAAGATACTTCAGGACAAAAAATACTCAAAAAAGGATATTTATATTGCTTGCCCACAAACAGGGTTTACGAACTTAAGAGAAATAATAACAAGTGCTTTGAAGTTTTGTTTTTACATGTGGACATAGCTCCTTGTGTACTGTCTGATTGCATCGAAATGTTTGTGGAGACAGACAGCCTTTTAAAAAATATATTGAAAACATGCGAAAAATACTGTGAAGTATCAGAAAGAAACCCAACATCTTTACTGAGTCAATCTGTTTTTATGCCAGTTGTAGAATACTTAAAAAGCTTAAACTTTTTTTTGTTACAAAGTGTTGAAATAGAGCGTAGCATTGCATACATTATACAAAATATCGACAGCGACTTACCACTACATAAATTAAGTGCCATAACAGGCTACCACCCACAATACTATATAAGGTTATTTAAAAAAAGCGTGGGAACAACCCCTCACCAGTTTATTTTGCAGTACAGAATGAAAAAAGCTTTTTACTACTTAACTTCCGGAAAAAATGTAGAAGAAACTGCTTTGCTAGTCGGTTTTTCTCAGGCTAAAAACTTTGGTAGAGCGTTTAAGTCGTATTTTGGTGTTTTGCCAAGTAAAATAACCAAAACCATTATCGATAATGGATACTTATGAAACACCATTATAAATGTTGCCCTATTTATTAATAGTCTGATGGCAATTTAATATTAATTGTTTACAAAATATCTTAATTTGTGTATAATGTATTTTGTTATAACTTTAAAGAGGTGATAGAGTGAAAAGTAAAACCGTGTTTAAAGGCTTGGTTATATCTAATATTATTGTATTGTGCATAGCCTTACTTGTTGCCATAGTATGCTTTGGGGGTTATATGAAGTCTAGCCGTCTGCAGTCTGCAGAGTACAACACTGTTATTTTAAATAAAATACAAGAGACCTTTGACGAGAAAATGAAAGTTTTCGACCATATAACCACAACAATTTCTTACGACACAGGTATATCTAGCTTAAACCTAATAAAAAACACAACTCTTACTCCTCACCAATTGTCTGAACTTACATTAGTTATGGACCAACTAGAACAATATCAGCTTTCGTTTGACTTTATCGATAATATTTTGCTTTATTGCACAGGCTCTGAAAGGGTTGTCACTAAAGAAGGCGTTTATGATTCTATACATGAATATTCTGATTTGCAAAGTGCTCCCTCTGTAACAGAAGATTTGCTTGAGTATAAAGGAGAGGACTTTTATTTACAAGATGGCAAATTTGTTTACATAACAAATACATATTTTGACGAAGACATTACTTTAATGTTTTTTGCAGATGCCTCTTTTATTTATGACATGTTTGAAGGAATTCGTGAACCCGAGGACTTACTAGTGTCTGTTGTAAATAAACTGAACCAAGAAAACATATTTTATTTTGGTAACAACATGCTTCTCCCTTATATAGGAGAGCAAGGAATATTCTCTTTTAACGATAAAAACTATGTGTCTAACACACGCAACAGTGACATTAACCCCTGGACTTATACATTTATAGTTACAGAGTCTGCTTTTATTCAGCAAACTATCGACTTATCTACACTTTTTATAACAGGATTTATTCTTCTAATAGGTGTGGGTGTTTGCTTTACACTAGCACAGAGAAACTCTAAACCTATAAAACAAATGGTCGATTATATATCAAATAATTTAGAAGAAGAAATGAAACTTGACAGTACACAATACGATGAATTTAGTCTGATTATGGCGGCAAGTCGATACTCTATTGATAAGTACCACGATATGCAAAACACTATGGAAAAATACAGTGAACTTTTAAAAGATAAGCTTGTCGATCAACTTCTCAAAGGTTCGTTAACCATAACCCAATTGCAAAAAGACAGCGACTTTAAAAACACATTGAGCTTTCCTTACGAGCAATATTATATACTTATGATATCTCTTCAGTCTTCTAACGACATACGCGAACAATCAAAACACGAGATGATTTTACACTTGATAGACTTTGTACAAAACTTTTATAAAACCAGCAGTTTAGGATATGCTTACGGAACACAAATATCAAAAGATAAAGCTAGCTTTATAGTAAATGTAAAGCAGTTTCGCAAACCCTCTATAGAACTTATGATGAATGTTGTTTGCAAATTTGCAGATGAACATTTAAGCTCACAGGCTACATCTGCTGTCAGCCACTACGCGTTTAACGACGACTCTATAGTAAAGGCATTTTGGCAGTGTGACCATGCACTAGAACAACAGATATTGCAGTGCAGTGGAATTACAGTATTTACAGACCAATTGCAAGAGGAAAGCGATGTATTTTACTACCCTATGGAAATTGAAAATAATCTTATAGACAGCGTAAAGGCAGGAAGCCACAAAAAGGTAAATCAAATTATAGATAATATTATAATAGAAAACTTTGTAAATACTAATTTGTCTATCGAGGCATCGCGTTGTTTGTTTTTTAGTATGATGGGAACGACAATTCGTATAATTAACACCTTAGGGTACAAAATGACAGATTTTTTTGACAATGAAACCGATGTGTATAAACAAATTACCTCTCAAACAGATATTCAAAAATTAGAGGTATTGATGCGCGAGACTTTGAGCTCTCTTTGTGACTACATTCAATTGCAAAAAACAAAGCAAACCTTACCTATTGTAGATGTAACAGATTACATTGAACAGAATTATTCCGATGCAAGCCTAAGCCTACAATCTGTAGCAGAGTTTTTTCGTATCAATCCAAATTATCTCTCAGGATATTTTAAAGAACACTCCGGCATAAATTTTCTAGTTTTTTTAAACTCTGTACGCCTCAAAAACGCTTGCAGATTACTTGAGACCACAACATATACTATTGACGATGTGTCTAAAGAGGTCGGTTATTCTTCAAGTGCTGTATTTATTCGCAACTTTAAACGTTATAAGCAAGATACACCGGGGCATTATAGAGAGCAAGTTAGGCTATCTGCAAACCGCAATTCAACAAAAACCATTTAAATAAGGAACTGTGACGAAATAGAAATTCTTTGTCTAAAATGACTAAATAATGTAGGGGCGGTCAGCAGCCGCCCGAGGTCTATGGTAGAAATATGCTTGTTTCTTCCCAAAATCTCGGGCGGCCACTGACCGCCCCTACAAAAATTTGTGCATTATTACAATTACGTCACAGCCCCTTATTTTTTTATCCTAATTTACTACAACTCTGTTTAATATTCAACTATTTACATGTTTAAACCACCATATAAAAATAGAGAATTATGTGTTAACATAAGAAAATAAATAAACAAACAATGCTTTAATAATAAAAACAAATTGCATAAATTACTAAATTTAATTATTTTTACAAAATTATTAATGTATATAGGTAATAATAGTTTATTTTTACTGTAAAATCGTCACCTTAAAAATAGTTCATCATATTTCTTAAAAATAGTTCACAAAAAAGATATAGACTATATACATAATATTTAAACATATGTTATTATTTGACTGCACAATTAATAAATTTAAAGGAGGATTTAACTTGTTACAAAAAAACGCGACTCAAGACACGCAACGTTTTTGGCAAAGACTAAAAAAGGATTTAATTAAAAATAAATATGTATATATAATAGCTATCCCAGTAGTATTGTACTATTTGATTTATCATTATTGGCCTATGTACGGAGCTATAATAGCATTTAAAGATTTCAGCCCTACACGAGGTATTATGGGAAGTGATTGGGCAGGGTTTAAGTACTTTGAACAATTTTTTAGCAGTATTTATTTTGGGCGAATAGTCGGAAACACCTTGGCCATCAGCATATTATCTTTGCTATGGAGCTTTCCTGCACCTATTATTTTAGCCTTGCTAATGAATGAAATTAGAAGTAACAAGTTTAAACGCACGGTTCAAACAGTTACTTATTTACCTCACTTTATTTCAATAGTTGTTATATGCGGTATGCTTATAGACTTCTCTACTAAAGACGGACTATTTAACTATTTTATCACATTGTTTGGCGGCGAAGCCGGAAATTTACTTATGGAGTCTGAAAATTTTCGAACCATTTACATAGGAAGCGGCATTTGGCAAGAGGTCGGCTGGGGTTCTATTATTTACCTAGCGGCTCTTTCGGCTATCGACACCTCTTTGTACGAGGCTGCAAAAATTGACGGTGCTAGCAGATTTAAACAAGTTATACACATCACCATACCTAGCATTTTGCCCACCATTATTATAATGCTTATATTGCGAATCGGTGGAATTATGAATGTTGGTTTTGAAAAAATAATGCTTCTTTACAATCCGGGTATATACGATGTAGCAGATGTAATATCTACTTTTGTATACAGAAAAGGTATTGTTGAGGCGAACTACAGTTACAGTGCAGCCGTAGGACTTTTTAACTCTGTAATTAATTTTGCACTTATAATTTCAGCAAACTATGTAAGCCGAAAAGTTACAGACGGCGAACAAGGATTATGGTAAGGGAGGAATTATTGAATGAAAATTAAAGAAACACCGGGCGAACGCACCTTTAATGTATTTAATATTATACTAATGGTATTTTTAATGATAATAATGTTTTATCCATTTTGGTATGTTGTTGTAGCCTCTTTCAGTGTTCCCAACGAGTTTGCGGCACACAGCGGTCCTTTGCTTGTACCACTTGGCTTTCAAGTAGAGGCATACAAAGTTGTATTTAGAAACTCTGACGTTTTAATAGGTTATGCCAACACTATATTCTATGTTGTGGTAGGTACAACAATTAGCGTAACTCTTACTATTATTATGGGCTATGTTTTATCAAGAAAACAGGCAATGCTAAAAAAACCACTAATGCTTATGGTTGTGTTTACAATGTTTTTTAGCGGAGGCATGATACCTACATTTTTAATGATGACCGACATAGGACTTAACGGAACAAGAGGGGCAATAATATTTGCAGGGCTTATAGGAACTACTAACGTAATAATTATGCGCACCGCTTTTATGGGAATACCGAGTGAGCTTGAAGAATCTGCTAAAATGGACGGAGCTAACGATATAGTCGTTTTATCAAGAATACTTATTCCTCTAGCAAAACCTACTATATCTGTACTTCTTCTTTACTACGGAGTAGGCAGGTGGAACTCTTGGTTTGACGCTATGATTTATTTAAGAGACAGATCTAAATTCCCACTACAATTATATCTTCGTGAAATTTTAGTGTTTAGTAGCACTGAAGACATGATGTTGATGCTTGGAACTTACAAAGGGCAAGACCTAAGCGAAATAATTAAATATGCGACAGTTATCGTATCCACACTTCCAATACTTTTAATCTATCCGTTCTTGCAAAAACACTTTGTAAAGGGCGTTATGATAGGGGCAATCAAGGGTTAATTCTTTGGTTAGCTTCACTGCAATATTTTAGTTAAATTAAAAATTTATTTTAAGAAATCGGAGGAAAACAAAATGAAAAAAGCAAAACTATTAGCCGCTCTACTCGCTGCAATGATACTTTCTACTGCATGTGCCACAGAGTCTACTACTGATGATTCGGGAGCAACCGACACTTCGGGTAGCACAGATAGTTCTACAACCGCCGAAGACGACACAAATGAAGAAGACGAGCCTGCTATTGATATGGAAGAAGTTATTGATATATCTTGGTATACAAGTAACTTCTCAAGTGCCGTAACAGACAGCCTTGCTAATGTAAGAGCTTACCAAGAGTACGGTGAGCGCAATAATGTAAACATTGATTGGCAACACCCTGCAACAGGTACAGACGGCAATGAGCAACTTAACCTTATGATAGCATCTAACGACCTTCCTGACGTTGTATTTTGGAACTGGAACGGTATGCCTGGAAAAATTACTAAATATATTGACGACGGCAACGTAATACCTCTTAATGATTATATGGAGTATGCGCCAGATTATCAAGCAAGACTTGACGAGTACCCTGATGTTGCTAAAGTTGTTCCGCTAGACGACGGAACTATACCTGCGTTTTATCAGTTAGACCCAGACCCTCGCCGTACTACATACGCAGGCTTAATGATTAGAACTGACTGGCTAGACGCATTAAACCTAGAAGTACCCGAGACAATGGACGACTGGCACACCGTTTTGACAGCGTTTAAAAACGATGACCCTAACGGTAACGGCCAACAAGATGAAATTCCTTGGTCAGAGGCAAAAGGCTCTAACCTAAGCGCGTTTACAGCTGCTTTTGGAATATATGCAGATATGTACATAAATCCTGAGACAGGAATGGTTGATTACGGCCCGTATAATTCAGAGGCTTACAAAGAGTTTTTAACCACTATGAATCAATGGTACAACGAAGGCTTAATAGACGCTGAGTTCCCTGCAAACGACAGCAAAATTTTAACCGCTAACATGACAAGCGGAATTTCAGGTGCTACTTTTGGTTATGTAAACGGCGGTATAGGTAACTATACAAGAGCCGCTATTGTTAACGACCCTGACTATGAAATAATGGGTATACCATCACCTGTAGGAGATGACGGGGTAAATTACATGGTAAAAAATGACCACCTTATGAAGATAGGCTGGGGAGCTACAATATCAAATGGTGCTGAAAATGTAGAGAGAATAGTTTCTCTTTTAAACTACGGATATTCAGAAGAGGGCAACTTACTACTAAACTACGGTATTGAGGGCGAAAGCTATGAGATGATAGATGGCGAGCCACAATTTATGGATTTTATTATTAACCCTGAGGAAGAGGATAAAACACGTGCTGTTATGGCTTCAATGTACGCCTCTCCTATCAACGGTTTTGCTAAGGTTATGAACTTTGACGCACAAGCCGCTGTTCAGTATGAAATTGAGACTCAAGAGCCTTCAATTGAAAATTGGCTAGACGGCGACTCTTCACTTATGCTACACCCTAATATGACCCTTACATCTGAGGAGAGCGAAGAATACAGCCTAATTTTTAGCGAAGTAAAAACATATGTAGATGAAATGACACAAAAATTCATTACAGGAGACGTTAGCTTAGACGAGTATGAGAATTATATCTCTGCTATTGAGAATATGAACGTTGAGCGAATGATAGAAATTTACCAAGTTGCATATGACAGATTTTTAGAGAGATAATTTTTATAACATAGAATAAGCTAAAATTAATAAAAACACTATGGCTTTTAAAAGTAATTAATATTATAATAAAAGTCATAGTGTTTTTTAGAAAATAATTGTAAGGAGCGTTTAATATGAAACATCAAGTATTACTTAAAACGCCTGCCGCGCCAAAGGCTTGGGTAGATGGACTTTTTATAGGTAATGGCAAAATGGGCGCAAGCATAGAGGGGCAAGTAACTGGCGAGCACATTATGCTAAACGAAGAAACCTTGTGGTACGGTAGAGCAAACAACCGTGTAAACCCAGACGGCAAAGATACTATACCTAAAATTCGCGAGCTATTGTTGCAAGGCAAGGCAGACGAGGCATCTTTTTTGTCGAGAAGTGGTTTTAACTCTACACCTAAATATTTATCTCCGTTTGTGCCTGCGGCAGATATGATGATAGACTACCTTGGAACTAAAGGTAAAGAGTTTTCAAATTATTCAAGAAAGCTTGATATAGACGAAGCTATGGTTTATGTGCAGTACACAATTAATAGCATTGACTTTAAGCGTGAATACTTTGTGAGCGAAGATACCAATACTGTATGCATTAAAATTAGTGCTAGTGATAAATTCAGTGTTGAAAGCAACTTAAACCGCCGTCCGTTTGAAGAGTACACAGGCAAAATAGACGACAGCACAGTTGCAATTTGGGGTCAAAGTGGAGCCGACGGAGTAAAGTTTTTTGGAGCGACAAAAATAAGCTCAAAAGACGGCAAAACCGCAACAATGGGAGACTACGCGATAGCAAGAGACGTGACAGAGGTTTGTTTTTACACTACCTTTGAAACAGACTTTGCTGGAAACTACAACTATAAAAACAACTGTATAGAAAATTTAAATAAGGCAGTAGAAATTGGTTTTGACAAACTAAAAGAAAAACATATTAAAGCGTATAAAGACCTGTATGACAGGGTTAATTTAAGCCTTGCAAAAAGTGACAACGATATGCCTACAGACGAAATAATTGAGAGACATAAACAAGGTATCGACAACAGCGCACTTATAAGCGAGAATTTGTTTGCCTTTGCAAAATACCTAACAATATCGGGCTCGCGCGATTGCCAACTTCCTACAACCTTGCAAGGAATTTGGAACGGTACATTTTTGCCGTCTTGGGAGAGTAAATATACAATAAACATTAACACGGAGATGAACTACTGGCCTACCGAGGCTTTTAATTTGCCAGAGTGCCACGAGGCTTTGTTCGGCTTTGTTGAAAGGCTTGCTGAAAGGGGAACTGAGACCGCAAGAGAACTTTACGGTTGTAGAGGTAGTGTTGCCCACCACAACACAAATATTTGGGCAGATACCGCACCAGAGGGGGTTCTAGACGCCTCACCTGTGTGGCCTATGGGGCTTGCTTGGCTGTCGCTAGACTTTTATGAGCACTACTTACATACGGGCGACAAAGAGTTCTTAAAAAATAGGCTAATTCCTCTTTTTGAGAAATCTATTATCTTCTTTAATGACTACCTTTACCGCACTGATAACGGGCTGTACATAACAGGTCCGTCGCTGTCTCCTGAGAACAGCTACTACAGCAAAATAGGAGAAATAGGCGCAATATGCATGGCTCCTACTATGGACTCTCAAATTCTTCGCGAGTTGCTAAGCGCGTATATAAAAGCCTGTGAAATTATTGATATAAAGACACAGTACATAGAAATAGCCGAAGATATAATGGCGCATTTGCCAGAGACAAAACTTGGCAGTGACGGCAGAATAATGGAGTGGCACGAGGAGTACAAAGAGGTAGAAATGGGCCATAGGCATATATCCCACCTGTTTGGTTTGCACCCTGGTACACAAATTTTACCCGAGAACAAAGAGCTTTTTGCTGGTGCTGAAAAATCTATTGACACAAGGCTTGCAAACGGCGGCGGACACACTGGTTGGAGCTGTGCTTGGATGATAAACATGGGTGCAAGGCTTAAAAACAAAGAAAAAACATCTGTTTTTATAAACAAGATGATTAACAACTGTATACACTTAAATTTAATCGACATGCACCCGCCTTATCAAATAGACGGAAACTTTGGTTTTGCTTCAGGTGTTATTGAGTGCATAGTTCAGTCTCATAACAGTTATATTGAGCTGTTACCGGCATTGCCAGAGCAGTGGAGCGAAGGTAGCCTTAAAGGTGTTAAGCTTCGCGGAAATATTACTGCAGATATATCTTGGAAGGACGGAAAACTTTTCGATTATAAGCTTAGCTCTGAGCTAAAACAAACCGTAAAGGTAAAATACGGCGATGAAGTTAAAGAAATAGCGGTATAATAAATACATAGCAAAAAAGCATTAATAATTTATTGTGCTAGAAAAAATTCACTCAACCGAGCACCCACATTTAATATTGTATTTTATGATAAGTACTCCCATTTGATGATTTTTATGAAGACAACAAACAGATAAATTATATTGATATGCCAAAACTCTAGCCGACTGTGTAAAACATAATGTTTATCGCAGTCGGCTTTTTAAAGTAAAGATTTGTCAATAGTAAAATTTATCAATAATTGTTATAGCAGTTTGACTATAACTAAATTATTCGCTAAGATAATTTATAAAAAACAAATCATCTTTTTTTATTTTATTTACAACTATTGGCATTGCTTGTTTATGATTAATAAGGTAGCCGGTTCCGTTTAACAATTCAGATTTTGTTAAAACACCAACGGGTAAAAGGTCTTCTAACCTGTCATATCTTTGCTCTGTATTTTTAAAATTGTGCCTTATATAGTTAAATTCTATAGTTTCTCCAAAACTATCTTTAATAAAATATTTAAAACTATCTTTTTTTAAACAGTATGAAGCACAGGCTATCTCTTCTGCGCCATGCACAAAGGTAGACGGTGACAAGCCACAACCAAGCATAAGTACCTTTCCGTCAAAATCACTAAGCCTTGATATTGGCGAATTTATTCCCACAGGGGTGTTGTCTAAGTGGTGTTTAGCTGTAATTTTACTTGCATTTTTTCCAATTGCACAAACTGAGTGCGTTGGGTGTAAGCTTCTTATCACATTGTAATTAGTCCTAAAAAACTCTGGTATTGCACCAATGCAAGACGGTGTACTATTTACATCAAAGTAAGGCGTTTCGTCTTTTACATACCTGTAAGAAAAGCTTGGTAAAATAAGCGTTCCCTCTTCTGTCAGTAAGTTTATAAGTGTATCAATCACCTCTTTAGGTGTTATGTTTGCATTTAATCCTTTTAACGAGCTGTGCATTAAAATGGTGTCTCCCATTTTTACACCTAAGCTTTTTAAATCATTAAGTAATTTATTGTTTACCATTTTTCCACCAATCCCAATAAAGTTCCTTTTTTCTTCTTTATTTTTCATATTAAGTTAACAAACCCTTATAAATTTTATTTTACATTTCTTACTCCTTGCTTATACACAAGCGGAGTAACACCCATTATGGTACGAAAAACTTTAATAAAATAATTGTAGTTTCTAAAACCCGATATCTCACATATTTCTTTAATAGATGTCTCACTGTTTTTAAGTTCAAGCGCCGCCCTTTTAACCCTTAACTCGTTAAGATAATTGACAAAATTATTTCCTGTAGTTGATTTAAATATTTTTGACAAATACACTTCTGACACATAACAATGGGCTGAGACCTGTGAAAGAGTAATGTTTTTAGTATAATTTTTTTGAATATAGTCCACGGCTGTTTTTACAGTAGTAGAAGATATTGAATTTGAATATACTATTTTTTTACTTTGTGCAATATTCTCAAAAAGTTTTAGAGTCTGATTTTTATAGTCCTCATCTGTGGTGCAATTTAAAAAATTTCTTTTTTCTGAAGAAAAGTCATAGTTTTGTATCGCACTTGTTCCTGAAAAAAATCTTTGTGTCAGTGTTAATAAATTATAACTAAGCTTTGATGCACTTATGCCTTTCACTTTGCTTTGTGCAAACAACTTGTTAATTTTATTTTCTATAAGATTTATGTCTCCCGCTTTTAAATATTCTACCAATTGCAATTCATCTACAATACTAAGTCCATCAAACTGTGAACTCTCTTCTTTATTTATTGTTTTCTCTTCCTCTTTTTTTGAGTTCAATTTTAAATAATGGTTTCTAATATTTACACGACTGCTAGTATGCTCTGACGTAGTAAATAAAACATTAAGGTTTAAAAGTTTTTTTAAATTACTTTTAAAAGAATTTATCACGCTGTCTTTAAGGTTTTGCTTTGCTTTTTCGCTTATGTAATCTCTAAAATTAAGCGCTATAAGAAATTTTCCGTCTTCTATATATAATATAACCCCGTTTTTAATGGTACCTAAAATTCCATTACAGATATTTATTATAGAATTAACTGTCTTCTCTTGATAAAAATTAATACCGTTCTTTTCAATAAATCTAAAATTTTCCACCTCCATGCAAATAAGCTTGCTACAATCCCCAAACCAAATGTCATATCTACTTTTTAATTCTTCGGGTATGTCTGAAGCATCTAAAGAAATAAACTCTTTAAGTAGATGTTGTTTTGCAGCTAATGAATAAAATTCAAAGTTTTTTTCATCATCTAATTCTTTGTCAATCTCTATATGTAAAGAGCACAGTTTAGAATAAAGTATATCTTGATTTAATTCATGTTTTAACAAATAATCAACTGCACCCAGTTGCATAATGGGCTTAACAAAACAAAAATCGTCAAAACTGCTAAGCGCAAGTATTTTAGTTTTAGGAAAAGCCGCCGATACATAACGGGCAACCTCAACACCATTGCACCTGGGCAAATCGATGTCTAAAATAATAATATGCGGTTTATATCTCATAGTGTACTCTTTTGCTTGATTTCCGTCGTAAGCTGTAGCTACCACTGCAAATTCCTCACTGTAACTGCTTAGCATAAACGTTAATTTATTAATCATTATTTGGTCGTCGTCAGCAAGTAAAATTTTATACATCAGCATTATTCTCCTTAATACCTTGAGTTTATCTGTACAATGTCAACAACTTAATTTACTATAAATATCATGCTTAAAATAGTCATTTACCTTTCATACTTAGTATTTAATCTAACAGGTTTTAAGCTTGCCTACTTGGGTATGAAATATAAATTTTTGTATAGCAAAACGGTTTAGAAGAAATACTGAATTTATATTTGTCTTCATATCTGATATAGAGTCTCTCTAAAGTGTTTCTTATCCCTATATTATTGTTAATACTTGCCTGAGGTAGCAAGCACTCATAACTGTTTGCTATTTCTTTGTCCATTCCTATGCCGTTGTCAACAATTTCAATAACTATATCTTCTAGGTTTCTGCTTATTTTTATGCTTATTATATTTTTGTTAAGTAGGGTTTTAAAACCGTGTTTTATGCTGTTTTCTACAAACGGTTGTATCAAAAACTTTAGTATTTTTTCATTGTAAAGAGAGGCGTCGTCAATTTTTACCCTTACCTCAATATCATTTATGATATTATATTTTTTTATGTTTACATAGTTTTCAACATAAGATATTTCTTCTAAAATGCTTATTTCGTCTTGCGGGTTGCTTAAAACCAATTTAAGCATTTGAGAAAATGAGCTTGTTACGTCACTTATGTTCATAACATTTTGCATTTGGGCAAGCTCTGTTATTGTGTTTAGAGTGTTGTAAATTAAGTGTGGATTCATCTGTGCTTGCAAAGTGCGAAAATGCAGTTGGCGTTTTTGTTTCTCTGCAGATTTTATGAGTTCTATTTGTTGTACTATTTCATTAGACATCTTGCAAACTCCACTTTCAAGCTGCCCTATTTCATCTGTATCTTCAACTTTTTTAAGTATTGGTTTTTTGTTTTTTGTAAACTCTATTAGGTCTGAATTTAAATCTATTATACGCCTTGTAACCCTTTTTGAAATAAACCTTGATAAAACTAATCCCTCTAAAAATAAAAGTGATAAAACTAAAATAAACTGTAAAAGTAAGGCGGTAGAATCTTCAAATATATTATCCTCAGGCAGTAAAATAATTGTTTTGTACCTGTTAGTTTGAGAGGAGTTTGAAAGATAAAAATAGTTTTTTTCTTCAAATACAATATTTCCACTTTTTAAATCTAGGTTTGAATTTATATAGTCATAACCCATCTCATCGTGTAAAAAATTCGAGTATAGCAAATCGTCGTTTTCATTTAGAACTAATAAAAGATAATCCATTTGAGTTACCGATGAGAAAATTTTTTCAATTTTTTGCTCACTTATATCTACTATCATAACGCCTATTGTTTTATCATCATTTTTAATAGGTACATATGTGCTTATATATGATTGATTATTATAAGAGTATGGATAATGACTATAATATAATATTTGTGTGTTATGCCCAAAAACATATTCTTCATTAAAGTCGCTAAAGCTTAAGTTCTTATTCATGTCAGAACCATTACTGTAATGATGTCCGTTTGATGAAATTAAAGTAAAAACATAATCAGAGGTAGAGGTAAAAGGAGACATAGTACTTAAAATATTTTCTACAGCTTTAGTATTGTTAAACCCTGTGTATGTAACTAAAGAGCTATCCTCTGACAGTATGTCTATAACAATGTCATTTAAAAGTATACCGCTCATAAGTCTTTCAACTTCATAAAATACCTCGTCTAAGTTTTTTTGAATAGTTTCAATTT
>CAYJEZ010000022.1:0-5713 GCA_964369215.1 uncultured Eubacteriales bacterium | reverse complement strand
GAGAATGTTAAATCTTTCTCTCTTATATTTTTGTAAAAAGAATTATACAAAAATATAGTTACCATTATTATAGGAATTGTAGAGGCTAATATAAAAATTAAAGTCAATTTTGCACTTATGCTTGACTTCATTTCTTTTACACGCATTTTAAATCACCAAACTTATAATTATACCACTTGAGAACTATAACAAAACAGCTATGTATCATTATGATTTTCAAATGGCTTGATTATATTATACAATATAACTATATTTATTGCAATATTAAAGCTAAAAAAAGGTAAAAAGCTAAATTTGTGTTGTTTTTAAATAAAAAATTGTTGTATTGTGTGAATAGATTTATGATAAAATATTAATAAGACAAGATTATAACTATAGTAAATTAAATTGAAACCACTACCAGCTCTCAAGATAAAAACCACATAGACTAAAGCTTTTTCTCTTGCCTTGTGTTGTGTTTTCTAAGTTGATTAACTATGCTGAGAAAGGAAGATTGCTTATGACGGCAGAAAAGGTTAATAAAAGAGGCTCTTTTAAAAAACAATTTATGGAGACAAAAGCTCTTTACTGGTTTGTAATACCAGGGTTGATTTTTTATATTATGTTTAAATACTACCCAATATATGGCTCTCAAATTGCATTTAGAGATTTTTCACCATTTTTAGGGTTTTGGGAGAGTGAGTGGGTAGGTTTTGAAAATTTTGAAAGATTTTTCAATTCACCCGACTTTTGGAAAATAATTCAAAACACACTTATGATTAACATAACTAACCTTTTAATAGGCTTTCCTTTTCCTATTATTTTAGCTGTTATGCTTAATCAAGTAGCAAATCAAAAATTCAAAAAAATTGTACAAACAGTTACATATGCACCTTATTTTATTTCTATGGTAGTTTTGGTTGGTATGATGTACACAATGTTCTCTCCTTACAGTGGGGTGGTAAATGTTGTAATAAAAGCACTTGGCGGAGATGCTATATTTTTTATGGGCGACCCAAAACTTTATGTTCCTGTATATGTACTATCAGGAATATGGCAAAACTGTGGTTGGTCTGCTGTTATTTATATTGCCGCACTCGCAGCTGTAAGCCCTGAGCTTCATGAGTCTGCAATTGTAGACGGAGCAACAAGAATAAAGAGGATATGGTATATTGATTTGCCAAGCATAGTACCTACTATAGTAACAATGCTTATTCTTACAGCAGGTCAGCTTTTAACAATTGGCTTTGAAAAATCTTACCTTATGCAAAATTCAATGAACATGGGTGTTTCAGAGGTAATATCAACTTATACATATAAAAGAGGTCTTATAGACGGAGATTTTAGTTATGCCTCTGCTGTTGAAATGTTTCAAGCTGCAATTAATTTAATTATTTTAGTTGCTGTTAATAAAATAAGCAAAAAAGTAAGCGACACATCATTGTGGTAGAAAGGAGAGTTTATTTTATGATGAAGAGAAAATCTAAAGAAGATTTTATTTTTGATATTATTAATACAATTCTTCTTATTATAGCTCTATGTGTGGTTGTTTATCCCCTTTATTTCAGCCTTATTGCTTCATTTAGCGAACCACAGGCAATACATCAAGGTAGGGTTATTTTTCTGCCGGCAGACATAACGCTCGAGGGATATCAGAAAATATTTTCCGACGCTTCTATTTGGACAGGCTATCTTAACTCAATTATATACACAACAGTCGGAACAATCCTCAATGTAGCCTTTACTGTACCTTTTGCCTTTGCTCTTTCAAGAAAAGAGTTTCCTCTTGGTGGCATTTATATGAAAGTGGCAGTTTTTACAATGTATTTTTACGGCGGAATTATACCACTTTACTTCGTAGTTCAAAGCGTGGGCATTTTAAACACAATGTGGGCTGTAATAGTTCCCACACTTATAGCTACATACAATATGATTATAGCACGTTCATTTTTTATGGGAAGTATTCCTGAAGAGTTAAAAGAGGCTGCTTTTCTTGACGGTTGTGGCTATATTAAGTTCTTTTTTACCATTGTTATACCTTTATCAAAATCACTGCTTGCAGTTATGGCTTTATTTTACGCAGCAAGACATTGGAACGGATACTTTGAGGCTTTAATTTACCTTAACGATGAAAGCAAGTTTCCTCTACAATTAATTTTAAGAACAATATTGATAGACAGTCAAAATGCTCTTGCAGATTCAGGAGACGCTACAACAGTTGCAGATAAATTAGCGCTTGTAGACTTACTTAAATACGGTTGTGTTATAGTATCAAGCATACCTATGTTAATTTTTTATCCTTTTGTACAACGCCATTTTGTTAAAGGTGTTATGATAGGTGCTGTTAAAGGATAATTTTATCAAAGTAAATTATATTTATTAAAAAGGAGAGATTTTAAAATGAAAAAAACAATCACAATGCTTATAGCTATGGCTATGTTGGTTTCGGCTACTGCTTGTACTGGGGACAGTGGCTCAGCAGACACAGAAGATAGCACAGCTACAGGAACAGACAGCAGTGCCTCTACTGAACAAGAAGATGATGGTGAAGAAACAGAAGATGACATGGGCGAAAAGGTTACTTTTAGTGCCACATTTTTACAAAACGAATGGCACGGAGACCCTAACGACATGGCGGTTCTTACAAAGCTTGAAGAAGAAGCAAACGTTGAGGTAGAGTGGGACATTCAGTCAAGTGCAACTTGGGGAGACAAGAAAAACTTAATGATTACTAGCGGCGAGCTACCCGATGTGTTTTATATGAATGCACTTAACTCTAATGATGTTAACGAATATGCGCCACAAGGAATGATTATTGAGCTTACAGATTTAATTGCAGAGCACGCACCAAGGCTATCCGCTGTTTTTGAAGAGATGCCAAACTACAAAAGCGTTTGTGTAAATCCTGATGATGGTAAAATTTATTCTATAGCCCGTGCCGCAGAGCGTGAAGCTCAATATGGAGCAGGTGTTACATATATAAACAAAGCATGGCTAGACCAATTGGGACTTGATATACCCGAGACCACCGAAGACTTTTATAATGCCTTAAAAGCGTTTAAAGACAATGACCCTAACGGAAATAGTCAAAATGACGAAATTCCTTACACTTTCCACTGGAATGTAAACAAGCCTGACCAGTCTTATAACTTCTCTACCTTGTTTGGCTCTTTTGGTTATACAGACAGCACATCTCATTTTATAGCAGATGAAAACGGAGAAGTTGTTTATACTCCTCAAACAGAAGAGTGGAAAGAAGCCATTAAATATTTTGCAACAATGTTTGAAGAAGAGCTGTTTGATGCAGAGGGCTTTACAACACAAGATACATCTGTAATGAATGCAAAAGGCTTTGCAGAGACACCTGTTTTAGGTGCATTTACAGCTTTTGACCACACATTTATAATTCCTGCTGAAAGATATGACGACTACGTAGTGCTACCTCCTCTTGCAGGGCCTGAAGGGGATACCGTATACATGTATAATGCTGCATCTAACGGAAATGTTAACGGCACACAATTTATTATGACAGTAGAGGCACAAGGTAAAGAAGAGGGTATAATGAGATGGCTTGATGCTCACTTTGACCCAATAACATCAGCAGAATTATTCTTAGGTGCTGTTGACACCACGCTTGAAATGACAGACTCTGGCATGCTTGACTACATAGATACACCAGAAGGAATGAGCTACAGCGAATTTAGATATGGTGCCGCACCTGTACACGTACCTTGCGTTATAGCAGCAGACGATTGGGGAACAGTTGTTGAAGTTATGGACGAGGACGTTGGAAGGTTAGATATATTTAATAATGGATTTTTTGATGTAGCCACACAATCAAACTTATTTACAAGACCTAATAATGAAGAGAGTGACTATTTCTTAAAAGAGGGTAAAGATATAGACGACTATGTAAACACAAATATGGTAAAATGGATGACAGAGGGCGGAATTGACGCTGAATGGGACCAATTCCAAACAGAGTTAGCCAATTTAGGCATCGATCAATATACAGAGTATATGGTAGCATCATACGAAAGAGCTAATTAAGTTAAGATAAACAAATTGGGCGATAGTTTTCAACTAAATAAAAGTTGTTAAACTGTCGCCCATAACTATGATTGTGAAAGGAGAAAAATATGGCTAAAAAGAACTTTTTAGTATTTATGACAGATCATCAAAGAGGAGACATGCAGCCTACTTTTGGCAAGGCTTATACTCCGAATTTAGATAAACTATTTGAAAACGGAACCACGTTTTCTAACGCTTATTGCCCGTCTCCGCATTGCTGCCCAAGTAGGGCGACGTTTTTCTCAGGGCTTTACCCAAGTGAGCACGGAATTTGGAATAATGTCGATGTATCTAACACACTTTCAAGAAAGCTATTTGATGATGTAAGACT
This sequence comes from uncultured Eubacteriales bacterium, assembly GCA_964369215.1. Classification (GTDB taxonomy): domain Bacteria; phylum Bacillota; class Clostridia; order Oscillospirales; family Acutalibacteraceae; genus SIG603. Next base: position 1,332 of record CAYJEZ010000022.1, on the reverse strand, counting down.
GTTTTCAGAAGATTTAAAAGATAATGGATACAACATGTATTTTAGTGGTAAATGGCATGTAAGCGCAGAGGAAGGACCTGCAGATAGAGGCTTTGAAATTATATTTGACAAAAACCATGTGGTAAATGTTGACGATAAAAAGGTATCAAGATATAAAAAATATGAAAATCTTCCGGACGTGAGAGAGTGGGATAGATACTCAAAAATGGTAATGACAGATATGGAAAAACCACGAAAAGAGGCTCAAATTTTACGCCCCGGCTACCCTCTTTATACTCAGTACGGAATAAATGAAAATCCACATGGTGATATTGACACAGTTAATGCTGCGAAAGAAAAGCTTGAAGCAATTGATAAAGACGAGCCGTTTTTTATGTACGTTGGAACACTTGGGCCACATGACCCTTATGTAGTACCCCAAAAATATCTTGATATGTACGACATTAACGATATAGAGTTACCGCCTAGTTTTGAAGACGATATGAACGATAAACCTGCCCTTTACAGAAGAACAAGAGACAGGTACTCTCAATTAACAAGAGCTGAACATAAAGAGTCTGTAAGAAGATTTTTGGCTTTTTGCACATTTGAGGACGCCTTGTTCGGAGAGCTGTTGGATGTTTTAGAAAAAAGAGAAATGCTTGAAGACACTGTAGTGATTTATGTATCTGACCATGGAGACTATGTAGGCGCACACAAACTATGGGCAAAAGGCTTACCTGCTTTTAAAGAGGCTTATAACGTTTGTTCGACAGTGGGCTATGGAGGAGTAAAGGCGAAAGGTAATTTAGACGCCTCTTTAGTATCGCTAGCCGACTGGGCACCGACTATTCTTGAAATTGCAGAAATAGATGCAAAACGCAAGTTTACAGGCTTGTCACTTTTACCTTTAATAAACGGAGAAAAACCTGAATTTTGGAGAGATGCAATTTACACTCAAACAAACGGAAATGAGGTATACGGAATTCAGCGCGCTGTGTTCGATTATAAGTATAAATATGTCTTTAACGGTTTTGACTATGATGAACTATATGATTTAGAAAAAGACCCTCACGAAATTAACAATATTATTAACGAAGAGGGAAGCGATGTAATTGTAGAGAGCTTTTGCAAAAAGTTATGGCAATTTGCGTACGAGCACAAAGATAATATTGTAAATGACTATATTATGACAGCTTTAGTTCCTTATGGTCCGGGGATTGTTTTAGATGTAGGCGAAGCTCTTAAAGAGTAGTAGGATAACATGTGCTTAAACCAATTAACAATCTTTTTTAGTAAATAAAGGGGCTGTCGCATTAAAGACATAATGCACAAATGATATGGCAGATTTGT
>CAYJEZ010000021.1:0-24493 GCA_964369215.1 uncultured Eubacteriales bacterium | reverse complement strand
AAATCTAACAATAGGAGGTCGGTACATAAGGAGTTCCCTTTTTTTAATTAAATATTAAATGAAAAGTATTAGTTTTCAGTTTTCTCACTTTCGATATCAGTTCTATTTGATACATAATTTACATGTGTCTCACCGTTATAAAAATTATATTTGTTTTTGCCACCTGTTTTTGCTGAGTACAAAGCTAAATCAGCATTTTGGTAGAGTTCTTCAAAAGTTGTTGAGTTTTTTGGAAATTCTGAAATACCAACGCTTGCCGTAATCTTTACTTCTCGCTCTGCTTTTTTATAAGTTTTATCTAGTACATTACATATTTTATCTGCTCTTTCTCTAATTTTTACATCAGAATTAACGCCTTTCATAAATGCAAAAAACTCATCTCCTCCAATTCTACCAACAATATCGTCTGGTCTAAACATACTTTTCAGGTTAGTAGCTATTTCTTTTATTACCTCATCACCATATTGGTGCCCAAAAGTATCATTAAGCTCTTTGAAATTGTCAATGTCTATTGCAAAAAGAATATGGGTGTCCTTTTCTTTATCTGCATTTTGAATTACTTCTTTTATCTTAGTTTCGGTTGTTCCTTTATTATATACATTTGTTAGCGAATCTAGTTCTGACTTCTCTCTTAATGAGATGTTTTCTTGTATCATCTTGTCAATGTCCTCTAAAAAGCCAATAGCCTTGTCTATTGTCTCTCTATCGCTTTTTATAGGTATTAGTGAAACAGAAAACCACTTATATGCTACTCCCTTGGTTCTTATTCTTATGCGTATGTCAGATAATTTCTCACCTTTTTTAAGTTTATCAATGCTTTTTGTTACGATATGAGCATCTTCGGGAAAAATTGAACCCCTTTTTACATCTTCATTAATAAGGGTAATATCGCTGGACCTATTGAAGGCATCTTTGTAGTTACCTATTATTTTGATTTCGCCTTTTTTTAGGTCAAATTCTATAAGAAATTTATTTATCTCATCAGACACTATTTTAAAATTTCTCTCATAAGTAGAGGCATTTTCAATAAGTTGATCTTGAATTCTTTTAACCCATAAGCCTAACAAAGTGAAAACCGCAGTAATACTTGCAATAAAAATAGTTGCCATCTGTAAATCGTGCCTTACGCGTGAGTCGATCTGATCTTGGTCAATAGATGAATACATTATCCAATTATTTATTTCAATAGGAGTAAAATAAGCCGTTCTGCTTTCGCCTTCATTGTTACTGTACTTACTTATATTTTCAGTTCTATCATTAAACGAGTCAATAATATCTTGCGAGCTGTACCCATTATCAAAGTTTAATGAGGAAATTAAATCAAAAAAATTATGATTTAAAGCGAGCATGTTTTGTCCGTTACTAGTAGCAACATAGTTACCATTATTGTCAACTACATAATAATATCCACCAATGTCATATAACAAGCTATTAAAATAATTAGAAAGATCTTCTTCTGATACAACACCAACCAAGTAAGCAACAATATTTTGGTTATTATCAAGCATTGGCACATTTATACTTATTGCATCAATATCACTTGTTTCGTCTCTAAATAAATCTGAAATAAATACTTCTCCTAAGTTCATTTCATCTGTATATTCATAATCGCTTAAAATTAGGGAGTTTCCGTCTGTTTCATAACTCTTACCACTTGGCAAAACTACAACCATTTTTGTAAATGACTCAATATGTGTAATTTCGTTAAGAGCTCTTTCAAAATATTCATCGCCCTCTTCTAAGTCTGAAAAATACATGGCCGATATTTTCAATGTATTAATAAGGCCAAGCATTTGAGACTCTACAGCTCGTGCGTTATTATTAGCCACTATAGACATAGTGTTAGCTATTTCGTTTTCTTCATATTTTCCAGCTTCTCTGTAAAACAAAAATGCAGACACGCTTACCCAAATAGCAATAATTAAAAAAATAGCAAGCGTTCTTACTTTGCTATAAATACTCTTATTATAAGGTTTGGGCACAAATTTCATAGTCGAACTCCTCTCTTATATTCTAAATTTTAACGTTTTAACATATTCTTATCTAAAATTAAATGCTTTATTCGTAATTCTTATTAATATATTATAAGCATTCTTATATTAATATGATTAATTACATTATATTATATTAAGTAAAATGACATATAAGATATATAATACCACAAGTATAAAAAAAAATAAAGAGTAAATGAGTAAGTTATTGATTAAATGCAAAACATATAACTTAAAGATAGTATTATAGAATGGTTTATTAGAGAAATATGTTGAAGAATGACATATGAAAAATAATATAATGAAAATAAAAGGAACTCCAAAAACTTGGAGTTCCTTAAAATAGTTATATATTATTATTTGCTTTGAACAGCTTTGCGTCTAAAGTATACAGCTACTAAAGCTAATACTGAAAGAACTGATAATACTATATATGTTATTGTGTTTGAGTTGTCTCCTGTCACCGGAGGAACAACCTCGCCTGGTGTAGGAGTTGGTGTTGGAGTAGGCTCAACTATTACCTCTGCAGGAGTTTGTACAGTACCTATTCCTGCTACTACTTGGTCTGAGCTCATTATCTCGAAGTTAAATGATTGACCTTTAGGTAAGAAGTTCAAGAACTCTGGGTTAAATGTTACTTTAACGCTTGATCTCTCTAGAGTTCCCATCTCACCTTCAAAATCTGTATAACCTGTTATGATAAATGTATCAGGGCCATCAGGAGTTAGAGTTAAAGTTACACCGTTGAATATAATGCCTATAACTTGATCAAAATCAAAATCAAATACCCAAGATAATGAAGATAAGAACTCTTCAGTTGTAATGTCTTGAGGGTTTACATTAATGCCATAAGAGATAGTTGCTTCTGAATAAACCTCAGTTGCCTCAGCTACTGCTGTAATGTATGCACTACCTGCACCAACAATAGTAACTAAACCGTTGTTGTCTACAGTAGCTACTTTTTCATTTGAGCTTGAATAAGTTAATGTAGTCATTGCGCCGTCAACTTTGTTTGAGAAAGGAGCTTCGCCAACTTTAGCATAAATCGTGTCATTTGCAATTGTTAGAATTTGAGTTTGTTTATCTGTTATATTAATAGTAATTACAACATCATAGTCTTCGTAATTCTCTGATTGTACAGTTGCTGTAAGTGTTACGTTTTTGCCTATGTCAGCACTACCTGTAAGACCGTTTAAGTCATAAGTGAAAGTGTTGCCTGTAACTAAAAGAGAAGATTCTAAACCAAGGTTATTAGTGTCTGTAGTCTCAACTACACTTACATTGTAAACTCCTAAATCAGATAGAATACAATCAGCTAAATCTACAGTAATAGGTGAAGTTGTTGAGTAAATAATGCCTACAGTTTTAGCTTTGTCTGTAGCGGCAGCTTTGTTTATTGTAAGTTCACCCGGTGTAAAAGTAATAGCATAGTTGCTGTCGTTATCTGTACCATTAATCGGATAAGCACCAGGTTTTGAAGTATTTGTGCCTGTAGTGGAGTAAACGATACCTAATTTGTCGATTGTATCGCTACCAACTAATGTGCTTCCTGTATCAAGTGTAGAAGTAACAGTAGTAAAATCGAGTGTTTCGCCATATTTAACTGTTGCATCACCAATAGTTAAACTAATAGGTTTTTGAGCAACTGAAACTGTATACTCTTTAGTAGTTAAAGCGTATTTTGAAGGTACTGCAGCAGCAGTAGCTGTAATTGTTACATCACCGGCTGCTTTAATTGTTAGTGCACCTGTGGTTTCATCTACTGCAACAATATCAGAGTTGCTTGAAGAGTATGTAATATCTCCACCATCTGCAACTTTAGTAGCAGTATGTCCTGTAGCAGTACTACCATACTCAGAGGTAATTGCTGTTGTATCCATAGTGAAAAGTTGCTCAGGCAATGCACTTACAGCAAATGCTGTTGAACCTGTTTTCTGAATATCACCGTAGTTTGTATCACTAGGAGTAAATACCCAATAAAGTGTCATGTCTCCTACTGTAGTAAAATTACCTGATGTTGGGATAGTCATTGCAGCATCTGTGTACCATTTAAGCTCGCCTGTAACTGCTTCATTCGTACCAGATATTATTATACCTTCTGCTGTTACAGTAGCATTTGTAGTTGGCATAGGCTCACCTTGATATGCTGTGCCTGTTGTAGGATAGCTGTAGGTATAAGTAGCAGGTGAAACGATATAAGGTACTCTTGTAGGAGCTACTGCAGTACTGTAGTTACCATCTGCAACCAAATCTGCACCTATATAATAAGTACCTACATCTATTGGAGCAGAAATTGGACTACCACCTGTTGGAGCAGAGAAGTAGTGGTAGTTAACTCCACCTGTACTACCATGTTTATTTACTGTGATGACTGATAAATCAACTGTGTCAGTACCATCGTATGTTTTGCTTACTGTACCACTTATTTCGAGTTTTCCACTAACTGGACTAATCTTAAAAGTAGCATCAGTAGGAGTAAACGTAAAGTTACCTATGGCAGTGTAATTGATAGAAACTCTAGCGGTATCTGAGGCATTAATATTATTAGAATAAACTGCTGAATAATCGTTAAAGGCAAGTGTGTATGTATCTGTAGAGCCAACAGTAACTTTACCTGTAACAGTTAATGGTGGTGTAATTTCGCTACCTGTATAACTTTGGTCGCTTATTGGTGCAATATTAATTACACTTAAATTTAATTTATTAACAGTAACATTTACTTCCAAGTTAACAGTTTCATATGTAGCTAAATCTGTTGGTGTGAATATCATTGTATGTTGTCTATTGCCTACGTCACCTACAGGAAAATTTCCATCTTCCCAAGAGAAAATGCCCGGCACATTTACGCCATCGCTTGTAGCAGAACCGTCACTACTAAAGGTTACATCTTTTAATTTATCTCCGTAAGTAGCCGCATTGATTGTTGGTTTTACGTCAATTGTAGGTACTTTTTTGTCGCTTACTGTTACCGTAAATGGACCTACAGTTTGTGTAACATCCTCTATTGCATTTGGAGATGAAGTAGTAACGTTACAATAGTAATATGTAGTTCCATTTGTAGCAGTAGTAGGAAGGTAACTACTTGCTGTAGCACCAGTGATTACTGTACGGTCTGCTTCAGCAGTAGTAGAGTTAGTAGCTGATGTCCATTGGTAAGTAAATGTTGCATCAGTATCAGCTGAATTAGCAACAGCCTCTAAAGCACTTGCAGTAGCACCGTTAATATAGCTTATAGGTGCTGATAAATTTGCTGGTACGGTGGTAACTATTGTTGGAATTGCTGCTTTTATTTCTACAGGAGTAGTATTTACACTCACAGTGTGAGTTGTTTCTCCGTCCCATTGTGCAGAATTTACACCACTTGTTACACCTAGCACAAAGCTACCAGTAGCGTTTGCATCAATAGTAGCTACGATAGTCATTAGGTCATGAGTACCTGCACCTAAATATCTATCAGTTGTTGTACCAGATGCAATAAAATGCTTAGAAGTAGGTGTGTATGCGTAAGTTTCAAACAATCCGTTAGGATTAAATGAACTGTGATAAGCATATTTACCTGAATCAAAATAATATCCTGTATCAGCATTATTTGTTGTAGCCAAAGTCATACCTGTTGGAACATCAAAGTTAAACTCGATAACACCAAGATGATTTCCCTCGGGTACAACCGCTTGAACAGTATACTTTATTGTAGTTGGCGAAGGGCTTTCTGCAAATGATGTTTTGTCAGGTATTATGTTTAAACCTATATTTGCGTTGGTGTCGTCACCAGGTGCAGCAAAAACAGAGAAATTAAACAGAGAAAAACATAATATTACAGATAGCGTTAAAGATATAATACGTTTCATAAAAATCTCCTTATTAATTATTCTAATGGATTAGTACCATTTAAGTGTGCATATAGCCTTTGTAAATCAGTGCCGTTTACTCCATCAACACCATTTACGTCAGCTGCAGCTAATAGATTAGGGTCGGTAATTGGATTGGTTCCGTTAAGGTGGGCATACAACCTTTGTAAGTCTGTTCCATTTACTCCATCTAAACCATTTACATCACCTAAAGTATATGTAGGCTCTAACAGAGTCTCACCATTACCTTCACTACCCATAAGTTGAGTGTTAGTAATTGTTGGCGCTCCTTTTAGTGTATTGTAGTAACGAGAAGAGCCGTCAGACTGTAACATTAACTCTACTGCTACACCAACTGGTCTGTTATTACTTTCAAACCCATTAATAATAGCATTATCAGTGCTTAATGCAAACCTAATAGATGAGGCAGTAAGTTCTCCACCTAATTGTTCAAAACGTAGGGTGTATATGTCTTGCCAAGCAGTTTTGTTTTGGCTTGCATTTGGGTCACCGTTTGAAATACCATTAACCATAATGCCACTTGAGCTACCGCTTTTAAATACTGAGGCATCCATAATAAGATATTCTTCATTAGCACTGTCTGTTAGTTTTACATCAACTGCAGGAGATGTAAAATCAGCAAAAGAAACGGTTTCAGTAAGTCCGTCAGCAGTGTATGTAGTAGAGCCTGTACTGCTCATAAGATTCAACTCAGTGTTGTCAAACACCAATGTGGTAGCAAAAGAAGTAATACCCTCTGAATTTTCAGGCAATTTCATTTGCACCGTAAAACTAACCTCTCTAGAAGCCTCAGAAGCTTTCAGTATTCTAATTCCGGAATCCGCATCTGCTGAAGCAAAAACATTAACAGTTAATACAGTGATGAGCAGAGCGATAATCAATAAGCTAGATATAATCTTATTCAAAATCATTCTCCTTTCTAATAAAATTAATTATTTTATATTTACTTAATACATTTTAAACTTTTATTCACAATTTGTCAAGCGTTATACTGATTTTTTATAAGAAAATATTCAAAAATAATGATATGATTAAGTTGTAAATATAATTCATAAATAAATTATGTTTTACATTAATAAACTACAGGCAGAAAAAATTATATCTTCTACAATTTTTTCTGCCTGGTGTTTATATTTTACTAAAATAATTCAATTTTATATTGTTTTTTAGAAATTAGTAACTCTTTGAATGCGTCAACAGGCATGGGCTTTGCAAAGTAATAACCTTGTGCGTAATCACAGTTTATTCCTTTAAGCCACATAGCTTGCGCAGCGGTTTCAACACCTTCTGCTACTACTTTCATATTTAAATGTTTTGCCATATTAATAATATTTGTAACTACAACAGTGCTTTTTCCACCTTGCTCTTTTAAGTCGAAAAATGCTTTATCTAGTTTTAAAACATCCGCCTCTACAGCTGAAAGCCTGTTAAGCGACGAAACTCCTGCTCCAAAGTCATCAATAGATATTGAATATCCTAGTTTTTTTAGTCTCTTTACAACTGCTAAAAACGTCTCAGTATCAGATTCAACTGCGCTTTCTGTGAGCTCTAGCTCAATTAGCGAAGGAGAAATTTTATGAAGACTTAATACATCTGAAATTCTGTTAACTATATTGTCTGAAAGAATAGTGTGTGCAGATAGGTTAACTGAAATTCGTGGTAACTCCATTTTACTTGGCTTTTCTTTTATGAAGATACAAACTTGGTCTAAAACATATAAATCTAAGTAAGAAATAAAGCCATTTGCCTCAAATACGGGGATAAACTCGTCGGGGTATATTTTCTCCCCAAATTTTGGGTGCCACCTAACGAGTGCTTCTGCACCGCCAATAGTAAGAGTGTTAAAATCGATTTTAGGCTGATATTCAACAACAAACTCTTTATCTTTCAGGGCTTGCTCCATTCGGAATGTAATATTAATTTTATCTTCGTATTTTTTTCGCATTTTTTTATCAAAGGTAAAAAAAGTAGTTTTATGTGTGTTTTTACCCTGCTTTCTAGCAGTATCAGCTTGTCCGACAATAGAGGAAAAGCTTTCTTTTGTGTTCTCTATAATGTAGTTTCCAAAAGAGAGAGAAACATTGTATTTATTAGTAATATTATTACGTATATTTGGTAAAATGTCTGTTGTGTAAATTTGTCTTAGTGTTCCACCCTCACCAACTTTTCTAAATAGTAAAAATTGATCTGCAACATTTCTGCAAATCGCAGCTGAAGTATCTCCCAATGCTCTTTTTAACGCATCACCAACCGCTATAATAACGTTAGTTCCCTTATCTGAACTAAAATGAGTGTTGATTGTCTTAAACATATCTATATCAAAAGAAACGATCTCATACTCATTCGGCCTTGCATTTTTCAGTGAGCTTTCAACGGTAGAGGCAAATTTGTTTATAGTCATAAGGCCTGTTAATGAATCGGTATTATACGAGGTTAGCAGAGCTTCTCTTTTTTTAATTTGACCATTTAAGTGAATAGCTATAAAACATGCAATAAATATAAATAATACTATTACTACATAATACCAGTAGTCAAGCAAAAATTCGGTAATAGTAATGTTTTGTTCGGGTAAAAATGCGTTAGAATGAGATTCTATAATAGCATCATATTCACTTTCAGACATTCTATCAATCATCACGTTAAAAATAGGTAAGTATTCTTCTTCAATATCTTTATTAATAAAGAATTGCATTGGTATGTTAGTGTCTGTGTGTATGGTTTGAATATTTTCATTATCAAGATACAGTTCTGCGAATGCAGTTGCACTTGCAGTACACATAAGCATATCTACATTGCCAACTTCAAAATTATCCAACAAGTCATACCAGTCATTGTAAAAGATGAGTTCAGTGTCTGGATATGCACCAAGAAATAACGAAAAATCAACAGTTTGATACGGCAGTATGCCTATTTTGGGAGAAGTAGACAATGCTTCATCAAGGTTAACAGTATTAATTTGTTCTTTATTAATTTGAGCGTACAAAGGTATTAGGTAATAAGGTTCTGTTGTTACGTAGTGTTCTCTCTCTCGTTCAGCTTCTCCGTAAAGAGTAACTAGTATGTCGTAGTTTTCGTAGCTTTCAGGCGGGTCGGTTAGATTGTATGGATGATAGTTGATTTCAAAGCCGTATTCATCAGCATAAATGTTTAATATCTCCACCATTGCGCCGTCAGGCTGTCCGTCTTCATTAGTAAATGAAAGAGGATCAAAATGTGATATATAGCCTACCTCAAGTGGGCGTTGCTTTAAAGTAGATAGTTCAGAAGGCATTAGCCCTCTGTGTGTCATTTCTGTATTAGAAGCAAGATATTTTTCTTCGAGCTCTAAAAAGAAATTTCCTTCAGTTATAGCTATATCATAAAAAATAGCGTTCAGTTTGTCCATTAACTGTTGGTTTTCATAAGTGGTAACAGGGAAAAGGCTATAAACTCCTACATCAAGTACATTGTTATAGATGCTAATGCCTCTCGCTTCTGAAAATCCAAGATAAAAATCAGCATCAATATCCATGTAATTATGGTTGTCTTCATAAATATATTCTACCGAAAAACCAAGGTTTTCAGCAAGAAAATCTAATCTTTCATTGGCAATATTATCATTAAAAGTAGCTACAGTTTTCCCATCTATCTTGTCAAAATCTGCGTACCCTATATCCATATCTTTCGATAATAAAGCAAGGTAAGTTTTTCCAAAAGGCATGTCAGCGAATAAAAACTCATTAGCACGAGTTTCTGTTTTAGAGAGAAAAGCAAGTATATCTATTTCACCACTCTCAAGTGCAACGCTAAGGGCTCCTTCGACTTCTACATATTCAAATTTGAGGTCACTTATTTCTTGTATCTTTTCAAAAATTTCAACACCATAGCCTTTATAATTTAAAGTGTTCAGATCATACGCAAAATCAGTAAAATCAGTGAAATACCCTACTTTATAAACCTTATCATAATCAAAGGGAACTTCTTCTGCTTCTACGCTTTGTGTAGAAGAGTCGCTTGCTACTTCAGAAGCAAAAATATTTATATTACAAAAAAATGTAGTAAAAATACATAAAACAAATAGCGCACTAATATAAGTTTTCAAAATAAATCAATCCTCTCGAGTTTATATTTTTTAGCTAATTTGTATGAGATTTTCGGTGGTAAAGCATTAAAATGAGCAAAAAAATTATAGTAGAATGCAAAAGTGTTGTAAGAATGTTAGTTAAAATTATAACTATTATTAGTATTATATAAAAAAAGTATAAAATATTTAAAATAATTGTTTTTATTTACGGATTTTATACCAAAATATGTAAAAAGTCAAGAATATTTGTCGCAAGAAATATAAATGTGCAACTTTTTCACGTCTTTCAAATTATATAGAAAAATAAAATGTGAAGAATTATATATGTTAATTTTAACTAGAATAAATATGCTACGGATGCTTGCCTATACGAGAAATATTGCGCATTTACACAAATTATCAATATAAGGTATTACAGCACTATTTTAATTTAAAAGTAGCTTTTTATATTAATTTATAACAGTGTTTTAATAAAACATAAACTTGCAATACTATATATTAAATATAAAATATATTATATTTGTTTAAAAAAATAGATAATAATTGACAAAGTACATTTCTGTGATGTAAAATGAATTAATAAGGTTAGACTTTTTATTACATATAGTATCAAAAATAAAGGCGGATTACATATGGAGAAGATAAGAATATTGTTAGATAAAGTAGATGATAAACTATATAAAGAAGGAAGAGATATTTATGATGCTAGGCTAATTAAAGATTTTAGCTACACAGATACAAAAATACAAGCTGAGATTATTATTGAAAAGAAGCAGACTCTTTTTGTTTGTGTAAATTTAGATAAAAGTGGAAATTTATTGTCTTATTGCTGTGAGTGTTTGACGTCTTTTAATAGCTTGTGTGAGCATGTAGTGGCTATACTTATTGCCTTTGTTGAGAAGATGGACGAAGGAGATATAGATAAGAGTAGAAAAAGAGCCTATGAAATTGAAGATGTTGTTAATTTTGCAGAAGATAGAGAAATTAAAAATTTTGTTATTAATTATGCTAAAACACATAATTCATTTAAAAGAGAGTTGGTAGCTTTGTTTTCTAGCCCTGACATTACAGACGAGCTTGAGGAATGTAAAGAAAAAGTCATAAAAGCGTTAAAATATGCAACTTATAAGGGTTTTATAGATTACAGCGAAAATAACCGTATATCGCAAGAGTTGAATAGTGTGTTAGAAACGGCTCTTAGAAGAGCAGAGCAAGGGCATGTAGTATTATCTTTTTTAATTTCACTTTATGTGTTTTCAAAATTAACAAAATTGCTTGATGAGTCTCAAATAAATTTTGCTAATTTCAGTAAGCAACAACAATTTGCATTTGAAATAGTAGAGAAATGTGCATTAATATTTTATGATAGAGACAAGCTAATAGAGAAAAGTATGTTTTTTGATAAGGTTGTAAAAGAAGCAAAAATGATAATGACAGGAAGTACCCAAGTATGGCATTATAGGCTTTTAACTTTAGCAGCTAGGTTTGCTACTAGAGAAAATGTAAATAAAATTTATAACACCTTAGATTATTTTAAGAGAAAGAGCAAATTTACTTCTGAAACATTCGATATAGAAGAAAAATTAGTTAGATTAGAAATAATCAATAATTTATACACAAGCGAAAGAGCAGAGAGTTTTATTCACGATAATATTGAACACGACCAATTTAGTGAATTGGCATTTGAAAGTGCATATAAACAGAGAAAATTTGATTTTGCAGAGAAGATTTGCAAGGACAAAATAGGTGAGGATAATACAAGTTTTTCATATTTTAGAGCCGCCCCTTGGCATGAAAAATTATATAAGATATATGTAAAAACTGGCGACAAAAAAGGTCAAATTAGCCAAGCGGAAATATTGCTATTTGTAGGAAAGTTAGAGTATTTTGAAGAGCTGAAAAATCTTTTGCTAGAAATGGGAATGTGGAGAATAAAATGCCATGAAATACTAGAGAGGTGTAAGGTAGAATTATATCCTTTACAGTATATGGAAATACTAAACAAAGAAAATGAATATAATGAGCTTCTAAAGCAAGTAATAAAATACCCTGACGAATCTTTGTTTTTATTTGGCTTTGAGCTTTACTTGCACTTTCCGGCACAAATGTGTTTACTATTCAAAAGTGGTATTAATAAACAGGCTACAGAGGCAGATACTAGAAAGAAATGCAGAGAAGTGTGTTTAAATATAAAAAAGATAAGTGAAATAGGAGAGTTAGATTTAGCAATAAATTTGGCGAATGATTTATTACTAAAATTTAATAAGTATCCAACAATGACTGATGAAGTTCTAAAAATTCAGAAAAGAATTATTAAATAGAGGCTATATTGCTGTTGCTTTTTTTTATTAAGGCTGATATAATTGCATGTGAAAACTTAGCTTGTACAAAATAGTAATATATTTCAGAAAGGAAATTAATATATGGCAAAAAAATTTTTTACTTCAGAATCGGTAACCGAGGGGCATCCTGATAAATTATGTGATCAAGTATCTGATGCGGTATTAGATGCTATTTTAGAAAAAGACCCTGTAGCACACGTAGCTTGCGAGGTAACAGCAACAACGGGTGTAGTGCATGTTATGGGCGAGATTTCTACAGATTGTTATATAGATATTCCGGGTATTGTTAGAGAGGTTGTAAACTCTATAGGTTATGACAATTCTGACTGTGGATTTAACGGAAATAGTTGTGCGGTACTTACTTCAATAGACATGCAGTCTCCTGATATTGCACAAGGAGTTAATAAGTCTTATGAGGCGCAAGAGGGCACTGTTAATGATGATAATGACTTAATAGGTGCAGGCGACCAAGGCATGATGTTTGGTTATGCTTGTGACGAGACGGCTGAATACATGCCTATGGCTATTTCATTAGCTCATAAATTAGCAAAAAGACTTACCAAGGTAAGAAAAGACGCGAAACTTAAGTATTTAAGACCAGACGGAAAAACACAAGTTACAGTAGAGTATGACGGTGACGAGGTTAAAAGAATTGACACAGTGGTTATCTCTACACAACACGACGAAGATGTTAGTGTAAGTCAAATTAGAAAAGATATGGTAGAGCATGTAGTTAAAAAAATAATACCTGAAGAATTGATAGATGAGAACACAAAATATCTAATAAACCCTACTGGTAGGTTTGTTATTGGTGGACCTGTAGGAGATAGTGGGTTAACTGGTAGAAAAATTATTGTAGACACATATGGCGGTTACGGAAGACATGGCGGCGGAGCTTTTTCAGGAAAAGACCCAACAAAAGTAGACCGCTCGGCCGCTTATGCAGCAAGGCATGTTGCCAAAAATGTAGTGGCTGCAGGCTTAGCGAAAAAGTGTGAAATTCAGCTATCTTACGCTATTGGGGTTGCACACCCAGTTTCAATAATGATAGATACTTTTGGCACAGGAAAATATGATGATAGTGAAATTGCAGTAGCAGTAGAAAAAGTGTTTGACTTACGCCCTGCGGCAATTATTAAAAACCTAGGATTACAAAACCCTATTTACAAAAAACTTGCAGCATACGGACATATGGGACGTGAAGATTTAAATGTAAGTTGGGAGAAAACAGATAAGGTTAACGAGTTAAAAGCTCAATTTTAATATTTTTTTGTATTAACACTGTAACTAAACATAACTAAATGCGTATCATGTATAAAGGGGTGATATGTATTTATGGAAATGTTTTTATTAGCACTACTGTCTTTTTTATCAGTTATAGGAATTGTTGAAATAATAAGAAAAGTAGTTTTTTGGTTTAAAAAACCGCCTAAAACCATTTTTTATATGGGGGCTGTAATACATAAAACAAGCGAAGCAGAACTTATAGTAAGAAGTTTAATAGATAGAATAAGATGGATGGATTTAAATTGTGCTATCCGTCTTATTTTAGTTGATAAGTCAGAAGACCCAGAGGTGAAAATCATAGTAGATAAGCTTATTAGCAACACACCAAATGTGACATTACTTTAGAAAAAGGAGGATAAAATGCCCGATTTGTTAGAAATGGACGGCACTGTTGACCGCATAATATTTCAGAATGAGAAAAATCAATATACCGTCATGGAACTTTTAACAGAGAGTGACGTTTTTATTGTGGTGGGCATTTTTCCTTTCATAGGCAAGGGTGAAGAGATTAAAGTTATTGGTTATTTTACCAACCACGCAAGCTTTGGTACTCAATTTAAAGCAGAGAGTTTTGAGAGAAAACGCCCTGAGAACACAGTTGCTATTTTGAGGTATTTATCAGGAGGCGCAATTAAAGGTATTGGAGCCGCAATGGCTAAAAAAATAGTAGATACCTTTGGTAAAGATAGCTTAGAGGTTATTGAGAATGAGCCAGCAAGGCTTGCGCAAATTAAAGGAATAAGCAGAGAAAAAGCAGACGAAATGTCTGCAGAGGTAAAACGGATTTTTGGAATTCGTGAGCTTATACTCTACCTTAGTAAGTTTGGTGTAAGGCCAGAGCAAACAATACCGGTTTGGAAGAGTTATGGTGGAAATGCAATTGATATGATAAAAGAGAACCCATATTGCATTTGTGCAGATGGAGTAGATATTGATTTTACGGTTGCAGACACTATTGCGCAGTCAATGGAAAGATTGCCAGATGAGAGCTTTAGGGTATGCGCTGGAGTTGTTTATGTTTTAAAATATAATTCTAACAATGGGCATACTTGCATACCATCTGACAAGCTATGTAAAGCATCTACAAAGTTGTTAAATGTTAATATAGAAAAAATAAGCACTGCTGTTCAAACACTATGTGAAACAGGAGAGCTTATTTGCAGTGTTAGTGATGGTGTAGAAAATATCTTTTTGCCAAAAAATTTCGGAAGTGAAATGTACATTGCCCAAAGGGTAAACATGATGCTTAAATATCCACCAAGATGCATTACGAGGGTAGACGAACAAATTGCAGAGGTTGAAATAAGCAATGGAGTGAAATATGCAGATTTGCAAAAAGAGGCAATATCTGCAGCCCTTGACAAAGGTTTACTCATTTTAACAGGGGGACCTGGTACAGGTAAAACAACAACCTTAAATGCTATAATTGAAATTCTTCAAAAAAATGGAGAAGAAGTTTTTTTAGCCGCCCCTACAGGAAGAGCGGCTAAGAGAATGAGCGAGCTTACAGGCAAAGAGGCTAAGACAATTCACAGAATGTTACAAGTGGATTGGGACGAGTTTGACAGGCCGATTTTTATAAGGAATGAGAAAAAACCATTAGAATGTGACGCTGTGGTAGTGGACGAGTTATCTATGGTTGATGTAAACGTAATGGAGGCATTAATTGCAGCATTACCGCTAGGGTGTAGGGTTATTTTGGTTGGAGACACCGACCAGTTGCCAAGTGTTGGAGCAGGAAATGTGTTAAAAGACTTAATATTGTCTAAAAAGATTAAAACTGTAGAATTAAAAGAGGTTTTCAGGCAAGCCAGAGAGAGCTTAATAGTTATGAACTCACATGCTATTGTTAAAGGAGAATTTCCGATAATAAACCGAGTGGACAGCGATTTCTTTTATATGCCTGCAAATGATGAAACTAAAATTATCAATACCGTTTCAGATTTAATAAGTACTAGGTTACCAAAAAAATATGGGTATAGTCCTAATGAAGATATTCAAATTTTATGCCCTGGAAGAAAGGGTTTAGTAGGAACAGAAACGCTAAATGCTAGCATTAGAGACAGAATAAACCCTGAGAGCACCAAAAAGAAGCAAGCGCAAATAATGGGCACTACTTTTCGCGAGGGTGACAAAGTAATGCATATGAAAAACAATTATAACTTACCTTGGACAAAAGATGATGGAAATGTAGGTGAGGGTGTTTTTAACGGAGACATGGGAATTATTGAAGAGATTGATAAAGCGGGCGGAGTTGTTAGAGTAAGAATTGACGACAAGATAGCTACATATGAGTTTGAGCAAGTAGGGCAAGAACTTGAGCATGCATATGCAGTCACTGTTCATAAAAGCCAAGGTAACGAGTTTAGCGCAGTTATAATTCCTTTGTTTAAAGGAACAGACAAGCTTAAATATAGAAACCTTTTATACACTGCTATTACCAGAGCAAAAGAGATATTAATTATTATAGGGCAAAGGCAAGTGATTGAGGATATGATTAGAAACGATAAAAAGACCCTTAGGTATACAGGGCTATTAAGTATGCTTAAAGAACATGAATAAATATGATATTTTGGCTTGGTTTTTTCCTAATAAATGCTTGTTATGTGGTGAATATGTAAAGCCAAACGAATTTATTTGCATTGATTGTATGCCAAATAAATTGTTAGAGCGCGGATATAATATAAAAATAAAAGATACTACTAAATTTGTTAAAATTTACTCTTTACACTATTATAATGGTCATTTTGAAGAAGTTCTTCAACGTTACAAATTTAAAAATAAAACATCGTATTCGCGCAAATTTATTGGAGCATTATTAAGGCTTACCAGTTGTATAGATTTTGCAAAATACGATAGGATATGCTATGTGCCAATGACCGAAGGAGCAGTCAAAAAAAGAGGATATAATCAAGCGGAGTTGCTTGCTAAAAATTTGTCAAAGTGTACTGGCTTAAAAGTAATAAATGCCATAAAAAAGACAAAAGATAACAAAATTCAGCATAAGCTGAAGATTGAAGAGCGAGCAGAGAATGTAAAAGGAGTATATGAAATACAATCCGACATTAAAGGACAAAATATTATTCTAATAGATGATATTATTACTACAGGTGCTACAGTGTGTCAGTGTGCAAGAATGTTATTTTTGGCAGGAGCTAAAAATGTTACGATATTTTGCATAGCCGACACACCACCTAAGCATAAAGATAATACAAATAATTAGTTATAAGAGTATATGAGGTAAAATAGACTATATAATTTAGTTTATAGGAAAAGCATAATAAAGGAGCAATAATTACATATGATGTCTTCAGATATAGCTATAGATTTTGGTGCTACCGAGATGAGAATTTTCATACCAAATAGAGGTGTGTTCTCAGAACCTAGCGTTGTGGCGATAGATAACCAAAAAGAAGAAGTGGTTGCAATGGGAAAAGATGCATACAATATGTTAGGAAGAACAGGAGATAACATAACTTTTTCAAGACCATTTACCAATGGTAAGGTGAGCGACTTAAGTATAGCGGAGTATATGTTTACTACTAATATGAAAAAGTATGGATTAGGAAAAGTTTTTTTGCCAGCAGTTACAGTAGCAGTACCAGACAATATAACTCAAGTAGAAAAAGATGCAATTTATAATGTGCTTGAGAGAAGTGGAATAAAGAAAATTAGGTATGTTGATAACGTAAAAGCAGCATTTATCGGAGTTGGTGAAAACATAAAATCCTCAGTAGGAATTATGATAGCAAATATTGGTTATGAGAGTGGTTTTTGCTCTATAATGGCACAAAACAGAAAGATTAATTCTAAAAAAATCAGTGTAGGTGGAGACCAGTTTAATAAAGCTTTTATAGATTACATAAGGAAAATAAGGGGTGTTTTAATAGGCCCTCAAACTGCAGAATACGCAAAAAGGGAAATAGGTTCGGTATCGCCTAGAGGGCGTATGATATCTTGCCATATTAAAGGTAGAAATATTTACACAGGTCTGCCTGCTGATATAGTAGTAACTTCAGACGAAACTATAGAGGCTTATGTTTCAGTAGCTACAAAAATAGCATCTGAAATTGAAGAGTGCCTTGAGTTTATTCCGCCTGAAATACTAGGAGACATTTCAAGGTCGGGAATTACTTTATGTGGCGGAGGGGCATTATTGTATGGGTTAGACAAATATTTACATAGAAGACTAAAGTTTGAGGTAAAGCTTAGTGAAAAACCTGTTGATGTTATTCTAAATGGTTTATTGATGGATAATGGAAAGCTTCAACCTACTAAATAAAATAGTTTTTAAGTTAATTTACTATAATACACAAAACAATGTAGGGGCATCTGTGTGTGTTAAAACCTAAAACATCATTAGGTTTCGATTACCACGTAGAAAAGCCCCTACATTGTTTTGTTATTTTGTTAAATATTATTTTTACTCAATTTAGGAGCTTGAGACCAATCGCTTATGTAATAGTCTGAAAAAGCTCGCATTTTATCTTCGTTATGCAAGTTTTCCTTGTCTTGAACTGCACAAAACAAACACCCTATTTGTTTAGCTACTTTCATAACTGGCATCACATCGTCAAAAATAATGCACTCTTGTGTAGTTGCGCCAATATTATCCATTGCAAGTAAAAATAAATCAGGGTTTCCTTTTCCTTTTGATACATCATCAGCAGAGAAAATTCCTGAGAAAAAATCTTTTATTCCTAGTCTGTTAATTGCAGGGGTTAGTAGCGCATGAGACAAACCTGTGGTTATTACCATTGTTATACCATTGTCTTTTAGGTAGTTCAAATAATCTATTGCGCCGTTTTTAAGCTGTACATTATTCTCGTATTCATAAGCCGCTAACTCTCGCCACTCGTTTACAATGTCTTCGCCGCTTTCAGGTAAATTGAAAAGCTTTTTTGTGTACATAGAGGCCTCTGCAGCACTCATATGAGCTAATGACTCTACATAATCACAAGGAACATCAAAGCCTCGTTTTTTTAAAAAGACTTCATCTACATTTGTCCAAACATATGTAGAGTCTAAAAGAGTGCCATCTAAGTCGAATAGAGCAAATTTAAAGTTAGGCATATACTAAATTCCTTTCGGCAAAGTTCTATATATAATGACAACAGGGCGATTTTAAATCGCCCTGTTACTTGTCAAATTATTAAAAGTTAAGATAATTATGCGCTTGCATTTAACTTTTTAACAAGAGCAGACTTCTTTCTAGAAGCTGTATTCTTATGAAGAATACCTTTAGCAGTAGCCTGATCAATTTTCTTTACAGCAACCTTTACAGCCTCAGCAGCATTCTCGCCTGCTTCAATAGCTATGTTTGCTTTTTTGATTTGCGTTTTAAGATTAGAGTTAAAAGCTTTATTGTTAGCTGTTTTAACTGCGATAACTTTAACACGTTTTTTAGCTGACTTAATGTTTGGCATTTTGCACCTCCTTATATTTACTAGTGCTAAATAAATGCACAATACCTACACTGCACACTTATACACGATAGCATACAAGTAATAATAACATATAAATAAGATAAAATCAAGAGAAATTTTAATTTATTTATTTTTTTTTAGCTAAAAACAAAATAAAAGTTAAATACAAAAAGAGATTGACAACAATATGTAAATATGATATAATTGTTGTCCGATTTATTAACAAATTATTAACAAACGAGGAGGTTTATTATGATTCAGCTAAAAAATGTAAATAAAACATTTAAGGTGGCAAAGCGTAATGCAGGCTTAAAAAATGCTGCAAAAGCTCTATTTAAGAAAGAATATAGCTACATACACGCCTTGAGAGACATCAACTTCACAATTGGTGACGGCGAAATGGTAGCGTACATAGGGCCTAACGGTGCAGGTAAAAGTAGTACTGTAAAGGTAATGAGCGGAATTTTAACTCCCGACAGTGGCGAATGCATTATTAATAATAGAACCCCTTGGAAAGAGCGAGTAAACCATGTAAAAGAAATAGGCGTTGTGTTCGGTCAGCGCTCTCAACTTTGGTGGGACGTGCCTGTTGTTGACAGCTTTGAGCTTATTAAAGGAATATATAAAATTGAGGACAGCGCGTATAATAAAAGGTTTGACGAGCTTGTAGAAATGCTCAATTTAAACGAGATTGTTAAAACTCCAACAAGGCAGTTGTCTTTAGGGCAAAGAATTAGATGCGAGATAGCGGCGTCACTTTTGCACAACCCTAAAACTCTATTTTTAGACGAGCCTACTATTGGGCTTGACGCAGTTTCTAAAATTGCTGTTAGAGAATTTATAAAAAGGCTTAACAAAGAGAATAACACAACTGTAATTTTAACAACACACGACATGCAAGACATTGAAGCCCTTACCGAAAGAGTTATACTTATTGGTAAGGGTAGAATACTGATAGACGGCAAATTAGAGGAGCTTAAAAAAAGAAGCAGTACTTTTAAAACTTTAACCATAGATTACATAGGAGAAAACTTGCCGAAACTTGAGAATATAAAAGTAGAGGAAGATTTAAGTGGTCATGCTAAAATAATACTAGATACTTCGCTGGTTTCGGTATCAAACACTATTACTGAGATAGCAAAATTTGTTGATATTCTAGATTTTACAGTGGTAGGCGAGAGCATAGAAGAAACGGTTGCCTCTTTGTATAAAGAGTTCGAAATATAGGAGGTAGAGCTTATGAAAAAATATACTTCTTTATTTAGAATTAGGTTTATTAATAGCCTACAGTACAGGGCTGCTGCTTGGGGTGGAATTAGTACCCAGTTTGCTTGGGGTGGCATGACAATACTAATGTTTTGGGCGTTTTACCAAGACGGACGAAACAGCTTTCCAATGGAGTTTTCTATGCTCTCAAGCTATATTTGGCTACAACAGGCTACAATTACTATGTATATGATTTGGTTTACCGACAGTGAGATTTTTGAGAGTATTACCACAGGCAACGTAGCCTATGACCTTGCAAGACCAATAGATATTTATAATATGTGGTTTGTAAAAAACATTGCTTTAAGGCTCTCTAAAGTGGTTTTAAGATGTTTACCTATTTTTATTTTTGCATCACTATTGCCAGAGCCTTTTAAATTAAGCTTACCTAAAGATTTTACTTATTTTTTTAGCTTTTTAATTTCAGGCACTTTATCTTTCTTTTTATCTGTTGCTATAATAATGATAATATACATAATTACATTTTACACACTCTCGCCAAGGGGTAGCATGCTTATGTTTGCAAGCCTTGCAGAGTTTTTATCTGGCGCACTTATTCCTATTCCATTTTTTCCAGAAGCTTGGCAAACTGTGCTTAATTTACTACCCTTTGCTTCTATACAAAACAGTACATTCTTAATTTATGTAGGCTACATAGGAAAAAGTGAAATTTTGCCCACCATAGCACTACAGGCATTTTGGCTTGTTGTTATGTATGCTATAGGAAAACTATTAATTAGCCATGCGTTAAAAAGAGTTGTTGTGCAAGGAGGATAGGGTTAGTTTAGAGTTATGAGTTCAGAGGGTTTGTAATTCACAATTTACAATGCTAAATTCACAATTGATGTGTGTTTAGATGTAATTTTTATTGGTGACCTTTGTTTCTTACAAAAACCATATAAAATTTATTATAATAAGGGCGGTGTTTTTATGAGATTATATTTTAAATTTGTAGCAATGCAGTTTAAAAAGCAAATGGAGTACAAGGTAAGTTTCTTTTTTACTATGTTTGGGCAATTTATTGCGGCTTTTGGGCTTTTTTTAAGTGTATATTTTATGTTCGATAGATTTAATTTAGTACAGGGTTTTACATTTCAACAAGTTCTGCTGTGTTACTCTACAGTGTTTATGTCTTTCTCTTTAGCCGAGTGCTTTGTAAGAGGTTTCGACGTTTTTCCAAGGCTTATTAGAAACGGAGACTTAGACAGAATTTTATTAAGACCTAAAAGCGAGATATTTCAAGTGCTATCATTCGAGATAGACTTCTCAAGGCTTGGCAGATGTATTCAAGCTATTTTGGTTTTCGCCTATGCAATACCCACAAGCGAGGTTGTGTGGACTTGGGATAAGGTGCTTACATTAGTTTTTATGATTTTAGGCGGACTTATAACATTTGCCTCGTTATTTATGCTTTATGCAGGGGTTAGCTTTTTTACAATAGAGGGAATAGAGTTTATGAATATATTCACAGACGGAGCTAGAGAGTTTGGTAGGTATCCGTTTGCAATTTACGGTGACGCAGTACTTAAGTTTTTGACCTATATAATTCCTTTGGCACTTTTTCAGTACTATCCGCTTCTTTATTTAATAGGTAGCACTGAAAATGTATTATATATGTTTTTACCACTTTTTTGCGTTTTGTTTATTGTACCTTGCTATTTATTTTTTAAGTTTGGGCTTAGTAGATATAAGTCTACAGGGTCGTGATTTATTAGAAAAATATATAGTCAAACCACTACAAAAATAAAACAAATCTCTGCTAGTAAAACCTTAAAATATAGTTAAGCATTGGCTTGACTATAGTGCTTACAAGCAAAATTTTGATGGATTTTGAGTGGTTTGATTATAGTGTAGAAATTTGTAAAAATTCAAGGTTTTAAGCTAAATGATGAGGAAACGGGACTTTACTTTTTCGCTTTTTTACGTTACAATATTTAGGTACTTTAATGTATAAATAATATTATAGGAGGTCTATTAAATGCCAAAAATTAGTAAAGTATACGCGCGCGAAGTCATTGACTCTCGTGGAAACCCAACAATAGAGGTTGAGATTGCTACAGAAATCGGAGCTTTCGGCCGTGCAATGGTGCCATCTGGTGCTTCAACAGGTGAGAGAGAGGCTTTAGAGCTACGTGACTATGACAAATCTCGTTATTTGGGTAAAGGTGTAAGCAAGGCGGTTGAAAATGTAAATACTACCATAGCAAATGCTATTTTAGGTATGGACGTTACTAAACAAAATGCTGTTGACAAAGTTATGCTTGATTTAGACGGTACAGATTTTAAATCAAATGTAGGTGCAAATGCAATTCTTGGAGTGTCTATGGCTTGCGCACACGCCGCGGCAGATTACTACAGTATGCCACTTTATAAATATCTAGGTGGTTTTAACGGCAAAACTCTTCCTGTTCCTATGATGAACGTTGTTAACGGTGGTAGCCACGCAGACTCTACTGTTGATTTTCAAGAGTTTATGATTATGCCAGTTGGTGCTTGCTGTATTAAAGAGGCTTTGCGTATGGGTGCTGAGACATTTCATCATTTAAGAAGTGTTTTAAAAGCAAAAGGTTATAACACTAACGTAGGAGACGAAGGTGGATTTGCACCTAGCTGTAACGACGGTAACGAAGAGCCATTACAACTAATAGTAGAGGCTATTAAATCTGCTGGGTACGAGCCAGGAAAAGATATTTGTATAGCTATGGACGTTGCTGCTTCTGAGTTTCATAACAAAGAGACTGGTATGTATGAGCTTAAAAAATCAGGTGGTGGCTCAAAAACAACTGATGAATTAATTGATATGTATGCAAGCTGGGCAGAGAAATACCCAATAGTATCAATTGAAGACGGGCTAGGCGAGAGCGACTGGGACGGTTGGAAAAAACTTACAGACCGTTTAGGAAGTAAAATTCAATTAGTTGGCGACGATTTATTTGTTACAAACCCTAAAATATTAAAAGAGGGAATTGAAAAAGGCATAGCAAACTCTATACTTATTAAAGTTAACCAAGTAGGCTCATTAACAGAGACTTTTGACGCTATGGAGATGGCTAAAAAAGCTGGTTACACATGCGTAGTATCTCACCGTTCAGGAGAGACAGAAGACACAACCATTGCAGATATAGCAGTTGGCTTTAACGCTGGCCAAATCAAAACAGGCTCTATGAGTCGTACAGACCGTATTGCTAAGTACAATCAACTTATTCGAATTGAAGATGATCTTGGCGAGGTTGCTGAATATCAAGGTAAAGATTGCTTTTATAATGTAGATTAATTTTTTTATTGTAAAAGTTAGCGATAGACAACTTTACCGTTTTAGAGCATTAGAAAAGGAAGACATTGTTACGAGTTATCGTACTAGTGTTTTCCTTTTTTATGCATTTTACTGTGTTTTAGGCAAATAGCTTAACATTTTCACTTGTTATTATATAAAAGAGAAAATGCTCCAAAAAAATTTAATTAATAAAAAATACTTGCAAAATCCGCTTAAATCTATTACAATTATAATGTTGAATAATATTTGTTTTTTCATCTTAATTCGACAAATCAATTAAATTTTTGAAAGGAGTACCTTATATGAATTATTCCCATGAAGTGGAAAGAATGTGTACTGTTGCAAAAGGACCTCACCATGGACCAGCTCCAATCCCTGAAGAAGGAGCTTGGGTTAAAGCTTACCAAATTTCAGACATCTCAGGTCTGTCTCACGGTGTAGGCTGGTGTGCCCCACAACAAGGTACATGTAAATTAACTCTAAACGTAAAAAATGGTATTGTAGAAGAGGCTCTAGTTGAGACAGTAGGATGTTCAGGAATGACTCACTCAGCAGCTATGGCAGCAGAAATTCTACCTGGTAAAACTTTACTAGAATGTCTAAACACCGACCTTGTGTGTGATGCAATTAATGTTGCTATGAGAGAATTGTTTAAGCAATTAGCTTATGGTAGAAGCCAAACTGCATTCTCAGAGGGCGGTCTTCCAATCGGCGCAGGCCTTGAGGACCTTGGTAAAGGTTTACGTTCTCAAGTTGGAACTATGTTCTCAACAAAAGACAAAGGCGTTCGTTACATGGAAATGGCAGAGGGCTATGTTATTAAAATGGCTCTTGACGAGAATAACGAGGTTACAGGCTACCAATTTGTTAAAGTAGGCCCAATGCTAGAGGCTATTCGCCATGGCATGGACCCAACAGAGGCTTATAACAAAAATATCGGTCAATATGGTCGTTTTGACGGCGCAGTTAAATATA
>CAYJEZ010000020.1:23370-25046 GCA_964369215.1 uncultured Eubacteriales bacterium | reverse complement strand
TCGCCTTTTTCGTATCTTACGAACTCAGCAACGCTTAACTCGCCACCTAATTTAGCAGCAACCTCAGCTACATATTTAGCAACAGTTAAGTCGCCGTTTTTAACAAAAGCTTGGTTTAATAGGCAGTTTTGCTCATAGAATTTTCTAATTCTACCATCAATCATTTTCTCAATGATATTCTCTGGTTTTTTAGCATTTTTCTCGTCGTTTTTAATTTGAGCAGCAAGAACTTCTCTCTCTTTTGCTATGTCATCAGCAGAAACAGCCTCTTCACTTAAGTATAGAGGATTTAAAGCAGCAATTTGCATAGCAACGTCTTTACCACACTCAATCATCTCAGGGGTTCCTGAAGTTTTTTCGCAAGTGTTAAAACGAACTAAAACACCAATTCTACCGCCACCATGAACATAAGAAACGCAGTCGCCCTCTACACGGATAAATCTTCTAAGTTTAATATTCTCGCCAATTACTAAAATTCTATCTTTTAGTAATGCATCGATAGTCTCTGTACCGCCCTCAGCTGTCATAGTTAATAACTCTTCAACATCTTTAGGGTTTTTAGCGATAATTGTATCTGCACAAGTGTTAACAAATTCGCCAAAACTTACGTTTTTAGCAGCGAAGTCAGTCTCAATATTAACCTCAACAACAACGCCTACTTTACCGTCAGCAGAAACTTTAGAGCATGCTAGTCCCTCAGCAGCAATTCTGCCTGCTTTTTTAACAGAAGCAGCAAGACCTTTCTCGCGTAAAATCTCTGTTGCTTTCTCCATATCTCCATTTGCCTCAGTAAGTGCTTTTTTGCAGTCCATCATACCGCAGCCTGTTTTAGCTCTTAACTCAGCAACGTCTTTAGCTGTAAAACTCATATTAAACAATCCTTTCAAACTTAGATAAAATTATTCGCTAGCTTCTTCAGAAGCTGCTTCCTCCGCTGCTTCTTGCATTGCAGCTGCGCCCATTTGACCCTCACGGCCCTCGATAATAGCGTTTGCCATTGCACCTGCGATTAACTTAACTGCACGAATAGCATCGTCATTACCTGGAATTACGTAGTCAATCTCGTCTGGGTCACAGTTTGTATCTACAATAGCTACAATTGGAATACCTAAATTTTTAGCTTCCGCTACAGCTATTTTCTCTTTTCTTGGGTCAACAATGAAAAGTGCACCTGGGAACTCTTTCATGTTTTTAATTCCGCCTAAGAATTTCTCAAGTTTCTCAATCTCAAGGTTTAATTTGATAACTTCTTTTTTAGGTAGAAGATCAAATGTGCCGTCTTCTGCCATTTTGTTAAGTTGAGCTAGTCTTACAATTCTTCTTTTAATAGTTGTAAAGTTAGTAAGCATACCGCCTAACCAACGAGCATTTACATAGTAAGCGCCTGCACGCTCTGCCTCTTCTTTAACAGAGTCTTGAGCTTGTTTTTTTGTTCCAACAAAAAGAACGCTTTTACCCTCTAAAGATACATCGCGTACAAAGTTGTAAGCCTCTTCTAATTTTTTTACAGTTTTTTGAAGGTCAATGATATAAATACCATTTCTCTCTGTAAAGATATAAGTTGCCATTTTGGGGTTCCATCTTCTTTTTTGGTGTCCAAAGTGAACGCCTGCTTCAAGAAGTTGCTTCATTGATACTACTGCCATTTTTAAAACCATCCTTTCAAAATAAGTGAA
>CAYJEZ010000020.1:0-23270 GCA_964369215.1 uncultured Eubacteriales bacterium | reverse complement strand
GTTGCTTCATTGATACTACTGCCATTTTTAAAACCATCCTTTCAAAATAAGTGAATAAAAATATTCACCAAAGCCTAAATTAGTTTAAGCCTTTTTAATTAACCTCCGCTATGTCTGGCATGTTACTTTACTCATTGTTTAGCACATATGAGTTACAGTAACAACATAAGCGTGCGTTTTTCAAGACATTATATCATATTTGCAGTAGAAATGCAATACCTAAATTTACTTTTTTTAGTTAACCCTTTATACTTCAAATTGTGTTTTTAATTCTTGTTTTCACAGATTATCTGTAGGAAGAAAAGTTATTTTGTTATTAATTTTGTACAAATAATGGTAGTTTTTTGCGGAAATAAATATAGTTTGTAGCTTTATTACCGCACCAGAAAAATGTATTGATAGTATTCAAAATGAAGTTAACTAGAAAAACTGCATAATAAAGGGGCTGTGGTAAATGATTTTCACCATTTACCACAGCCCCTTTATATTGTGTTGTATGTTTAAAATTTATTTTAAGTATTGGTAAGGGTCAACCCTTGTACCATTTCTGTAAATCTCAAAATGCAAGTGGTTACCAAAACTATAACCTGTGTTACCTACATAGCCTACAACTTGACCTTTTGCTACAAATTCGCCAGCAGATACAGCAAAGCTTGTTAAGTGAGCATATCTTGATGAATATGTACCGTTGTGGTAAACGAGAACATTGTTACCCCAAGAGTAGTGGGAAGATGCACTTAAAACTTTTCCGTCCTCGGTAGCTACAACTGGTGTACCTTGAGGTGCGCCTATATCAAGACCATTATGGCCTCCTCCGAAGTACCAAGTAATATATGATGTTCCAAAACCAGGCACAGGCCAAGCTGCATCAAACTCAGTTGCATAGTTTCCGTTGTTAGTTCCAGGTGGAACTCCAGTTCCAGCCGCTGCTGCTGCTGCCGCTGCCGCCGCAGCTTCTTCCTGTCTTTTCTTCTCAGCTTCTATAGCGGCTACAAGCTCTGCATTAAGTGCGTCGTCTTCTTCTGCTAGTTTGGCAATGGCTTGCTCTGTTTCAGATTTATTAGCATTAATCTCGTCAATTAAATCATTGTTTTCTTTGTTTAGCTTTTCTAGCTCGAATTGGCTCTCTTCTAATTCAATTTTTTGATTGGCAAGAAGTACCTTGGTATCTTCAAGCTCTTTTCTGTCATCTTCAGTTTTTTCTATATACTGTGTAATCTTGTCCATTAACTTTTTGTCATGGTCGCTTATGGTTTGTAAAGCCTCTTGCTTTAATGAGAACTCATAAAGGCTATCAGCGCTTAAAAGTACATCAATAGTTCCTACTTCACCTGCAACGTATAGAGAAACTAGTCTCTCTTGAAAAAGCGCGTATGTCTCTTCGTACTCTTTTGCAGACTCTTCAAGCTTCTCTTCTAAAATATCAATATTTTCATTTAAAGTTTTGATATTTTCTATCATATCGTTAATTTTTTGCTCTGTTAAATCTATTCTCTCTTCTAAAACATCTTTGTATTGTTCTGCATCGCTTTTATCTTTAAGTAGTTGTTTTAATTCTTCGTCAAGTTCAGCTTGTTTAGCGTTAACCTCTTCAATTTGTTTTTCTATTTCTGATATACTAGTAGCATATGCAGTAACAGGAATAGCAAACACTGTACATAGTAGTAAACTAATTACCACTTTAAGTGATGACAGCCCTTTTCTTAACTTCTTTTTTGGTATCATAAAATAAGTATCTCCTTTTGTTTGTTTCTTAACGCTCACAATTATAACATACTTGTAACCAATTGTCTAGCGTTTATTCCAAATTTATGTTTGGAAATATTATGAATTACTACATATATATGTAAAAAATTAAAATATCGCTACATATAGTAGTGGCGTTTTTTTCCATGCAGAACTAAACAAATATCTTTCGCATAAAAAAATACAAAATTGTAAACAATTCAAATCAAAACTGTAACTATGGTTTTTTTAACAAACCTCTTAGCTTATCTGGCTTTACAGGTTCAAGCACTGCTTGTTCGTTTTCTTTCATAGCGTCAAATATTTCGCTACGCCAAACTTTGTATTTTTTAGGCGCATCTACCCCTAATTGTACCTGCGACTTATTTCCAGCCCCATTTACATCGGTAAGTGTAACTGTAATAAGCTCGTCGCCAATTTGTATAACAAAACTTTCGTTTTTCTTTCTGCTTATCATTAACATATTATGACCGTCCTTTTCAAGTTGCGTGCAATTTAAAAAATATTCTCAATAATATTTTTAAACTTCGCCCTCCGACCCCATTATTAGATGCCTTACAGGATAATTATCAGATAAAATAACCTGAGAAGCAACATTCTTAAGCTCATCAATTAATATAGGGCTTTTTAAATTAGCAGTAGATTTCATTATATCTTCTTTTATTGTGCATATAACAAAGGCGGTAGTTCCGTTTGTTTCAGGATTATAAAAAGAAGAAAAAGTCTTTCCCTCTAACAAAATAAAGCAAAGCGAAGGATTATCAGTTGATTGCAACCACAAAAAACCTCCCTCTTCTTCGTCGTCGTGAATAAGGACAAAGTTCTGATACTCTTCAAAACCAAAAGGCGGTTGAATGAATTTAATTACATCGTTCTCTGTATACTCTATTTCTCCGAAATCGCGGCTTATACATTTCATATACTTATCGCTCCTCTTAATCACATAATGATAGATTACTAGTAATAATATCACAGTAAGAACTTTAATTCAACAATATTTTATTAATAAAAATCAAATTATCTTGGAGTAATAACATGAATAATTGTTGTATTACTGTTAAGGTATTAAGCTATATTATAAACAGTAAGCTTTTTGTAAGTAAATAGAGCTAAACAGAAAGATAAGCGATACGGTTTTTATTGACAAAGCATGGCTTAGGGTCTATAATTTTTGTTATTGAATTACATATTAATTAGAAGTAGGAAAAAATACATGAATTTGGTTAAAGCATTTTTACTGGGTGATGAAAAAAACGCATTAAAAAGTAGTTATTTTTGGAACAGTCTGTATGGAATGATAAACGCAGGGCAAAGTGTAATAATATTAATGGTAATAGCAAGAACAAATAATGCATATGATGCCGGAGTGTTTTCTATTGGTTATGCTACTGCTTGCTTGGTTTTGACTATAGGCAATTATGGAATGAGAAGTTTTCAAGCTACCGACATAAAAGGTGAGTACAGCTTTAAAGATTATTTAAGCTCTAGGTTTGTAACCGGTGGATTAATGCTTGTAGCATCTGTTATATATTGTATATATGGCTATTATTTTTTGAACTACGATACAGATAAAGTATTGGTTATTATGGCTATTTGCTTACTTAAATCAATAGATGCCTTTGAAGACGTATTTCACGCAATGTATCAAAATAAACATCGCTTAGATATAGCAGCGAAGTCTGCTGCACTAAGACAATTATTTACTGTTGTAGTATTATGTTTTATGTTAGTATTAACTTCAAGTCTCTTTATATCTTGTTGTGTTGCCTTTGGCTTTAGCCTATTGATGTGGGTTTTTCTAGTAAAAACAACTAACGCATACTTTATTATAGATAAGTTCAACTTTAATACAAAAATAGTATTTACTCTTTTAAAAACTTCTTTTGCGGTTTTTTTAAGCTCTTTTTTATCACTATATATAGTAAATGCATCAAAATACGCTATAGACACAAATTTGTCGCAAGAACTTCAGGCATATTATACGTATTTAGCTATGCCTGTGTTTGTGGTGGGTTTATTAAACAGTTTTCTGTATCAACCAATACTCATTCAACTGGCTAATATATGGGCTAGCAAAGATATACCTAGGTTTAAGTTAAAAGTTTTAAAACAAAATATTGTGGTGGCGATTATTACGCTTGTCACCATAATAGGAGCGTACTTTATAGGGGTTCCAGTTTTGTCTATTTTATATAACACAGACCTAACAGAGTATAAAGAAGAGTTGTTAATTCTGCTTGTAGGTGGAGGTTTTTTGGCAATGTCTGGTTTTATTACAATTGTTGTAACAATTATGAGAAGACAAAATGACTTGATATTTATATATATAACAGTGTCTATTGTTGCCTTGTTTTTGTCAGACTTTATGGTTAAACAATTTGGAATAAGTGGCGCAGTGTGGGCTTATACGTTATCTGTATTTGTATTAGTGTTGTTGTTCGTATGCTTGTTAATGTTTAGATTAAACCAAGCAAAACGTGAACTAAAAAAAGAGGTGAAGACGTACTGATGAATAACTATCAAGCACAAACTGACAAAATGTTAAATAGTCTTCAATATAAACCAAAGCTATTACTTCACACTTGTTGTGCCCCCTGTGCTACCTATGTAACAGATTACTTAAAAGAGCATTTTAAACTGTGCCTTTTCTATTACAACCCAAATATCTCACCCTTTGATGAATATAATAAAAGGCTTGATGAGGCAAAAAGGCTTGCTGAGCATTATGATGTTGAGTTTTTATGTGATGATTGGGAAAACGATAAGTTTGAAGAATGGGTTAAAGGCTATACTCACTGTAAAGAGGGCGGAGAAAGGTGTAGAATTTGTATTGAAAAAAGACTTAATAAAACTGCTTTAGTAGCAAAACAAAACGACTTTGAGTTTTTTACCACCAGCCTTAGTATAAGCCCACTTAAAAGTGCAAAATTGATAAATGAGTTAGGTGAGCAAATTGAAAATAGCATAGGTATAAAGCATTTAACATCTGACTTTAAAAAGCGTGACGGATATAAAAAATCCACAGTATTATCAAATGAGTTAGGTTTTTACAGGCAAAATTATTGTGGCTGTAAATATAGTATAAGGTAAGCTGCTTAAGTAGAATAAGTGGAATAGTAGTTTAATAATGTAAATTTGAAGACAAAGTGTTAATTATGAATATATAGGCAATTATGGCTTGCCAACACATGCTAATTATGATATAATCTTATTTGCATTTATATTGGCTAACAGCATATGCAGACGGCTAGTGTAGAATTTTATTTTCATACAGATAGTTTTGAACAGATAGTTTTGAACTTTTTAGCAGTTGGCTAGAAATTAATTACACAAAACTAAGTCATATTGAAGGGAATGGACATAAATTTGGAGCGAATAGACGCATTTAAAATAATAGTAGATGAGGTTTATGAAGAACTTATAACTCAAAAATTTGGTGAGCCTGAAGAGTTAAAAGACGATAGCGGTAAGGCTGTTATAATGAAGACAGAGGCGGTAGCTTACAGTGTTATTTACCATAACAAGGCACATTGCTTTGAGTTGAGAACTACTCAGCTTGATACCGACGGA
Source organism: uncultured Eubacteriales bacterium (assembly GCA_964369215.1). Lineage (GTDB taxonomy): Bacteria > Bacillota > Clostridia > Oscillospirales > Acutalibacteraceae > SIG603. The sequence continues at coordinate 17,954 of CAYJEZ010000020.1, read as the reverse complement.
AAACCTGGAGATTGGAAGTCGCTTTCAAGATGGCTTTTTGACTTAGAAATAGGTACAGTTGCAGATGCAAAAAGTATTGGCGCAGACTTTGTAGACATAATTAAAGGCCCAAAAATGATTGCCGATATTAAGAGTATTACAAAGCCTAAAAAGAAAAAGAATGAAGACGGAGACGTTGACCCTCTGTTTTTATTTAACAGGTTTATTACTATATTCCCTGAGATGAAAGACACAGTAAATACAGAGAAGATAGTGTTTGGCAAAGTGCGTTATGCTACAGTAACAAAAGAGGTGCTTGCGCCAAAATGTGAAGAACTAGCTGTTAATGGTGGAGAGCATTTTGACAGATTGTGCGAGATTTTAAATGACATGTATAGGCACGGAGATTTAGAGGTAAGAGGCATTATTATTCATGGTATTTTAAACAACTTAAGCGACGAAGCACTTGATAAAATTTCTCCTAACTTTAAAGAACATTTAGCGAAGACTTTTCCTTATTCTAAAAAATTAAAAGGCAAAAACATTAAGCCAAATAAGCCTAAAAAAATGCGTGAAGCAGTTGCGGTTGCACTTGATAATGCCAATAAAAATGCGGGAAAATAATTAATTTATTATTTTAATAAGGCGAGTGAACTGAGAAAAATAACTAGTAAAAAATTAATAAAAACACTTGAATTTGTTTAGTTTTTCTGTTATCATACTAAAAGAGTGTGATAACAGAAATTTTTTTATCTATTATGTAAAACGTTTAACTTAAATATGAAAGGAATGTAACAAATGGCAGATTTTAGAAAAAAACTAGACAACTACTTAAAAACGATTGATGAAGTGATTGCAAAAGGTCCATATAAGGCAGACTGGAAATCACTTGAGCATCACAAGGTGCCTGATTGGTACAGAAATGCAAAATTTGGAATATTTATTCATTGGGGAGTGTATTCAGTACCTGCTTTTGGCAACGAGTGGTACCCTAGAGAAATGTATTTGAAAAACTCGATGCGCCGTGGGCAAAGTATATACGACCACCATGTTAATACATATGGTGAGCATAAAGACTTTGGATACCGTGATTTTGTTCCTATGTTTAAGGCAGAAAAGTTTGACGCAGCGCAGTGGGCAGACCTATTTAAAGAGGCGGGAGCGAAGTTTATTATGCCTGTTGCAGAGCACCACGACGGCTTTGCCATGTATGACACAGAGTTCTCTGACTGGAGCGCGGCTAATATGGGGCCTAAAAAAGACATTGTAGGGCTACTTAAAACAGAATTTGAAAAAAGAGATATGGTTTTAACAACTTCTTCTCACCGTGTAGAGCACTATTGGTTTATGGAAGGTGGACGAGAGTTTGACAGCGACTTCCCAGAGGATATTCAGTATGGTGACATTTACTGGCCTAGCGTAAAAAGACCTTCTAAAAAAGACACACCTAACTTTACGGCTAATGACGTTGTAGACATAGAGGGTGTTGACGAGTTATTTATGCAAGACTGGCTTGCAAGAACTTGTGAGATAGTAGATAAATACAGGCCTAAGATTATGTATTTTGACTGGTGGATTCAAGTTAAACCTATGAAGCCCTACCTTAAAAAGTTTGCTGCATACTACTATAACCGTGCTGTAGAGTGGGGTGAAGAAGTTACAATTAACTATAAAAATGACGCTTTTGGACATACTGTTGGAGTTAAAGATATTGAGAGAGGACAATTAGCCGATGTTTCTCCTTTCTTCTGGCAAAATGATACTTCAGTTGCTAAAAATTCTTGGGGATACACTGTAGGTAACGACTACAAAAAAGCTACAGATGTTATAGGAGACTTAATTGATGTTGTTGCCAAAAATGGTTCTCTGCTATTAAATGTAGGCCCTAAGGCAGATGGAACTATTCCTGATGAAGATGCTGCTATTTTAAAAGAAGTAGGTGAGTGGCTAAAAGTAAATGGTGAAGGTATTTATGAAAGTTACCCTTGGAGAAAATATGGCGAGGGTCCTGTTATTATAGAAGAAGGTCACTTTACTGACACAAAAAGAGAGGCTTTTACAAGTGAGGACTTTAGATTTACTTACAAAGATGGTAACATTTATGTTTATGCTATGCGTTGGCCTCAAGACGGAATTGTGCGTATAAAAACTTTTGGTAGTCAGGTTAATAAGTTTAATGCAGTTGTAAATAAAGCTACAATTTTGGGTGAAGACAAACCTTGTGAGGTAGTGTTGTGTGATGATTACTTAACAATTAAAGGTAGCATAATTAATACGGATAAACCTGTTTGTATTAAATTAGAGGTAGAGTAGTTATAGTCAAACCACTACTCTCAGCTTATAAAATCCGATACATATAGTTAAACATTGGTTTGACTGTCAGTTTTTGAAAGCAAAGCTTTGATGATTTCTGCGAGAATACTGAAATAGAATAGTAAAATAAAAAACAGTAGAGGTAAGAGCGTAAGCTCATCTCTACTGTTTTGTTTTACAATAAATAACAACTTTATATAAAGTATTAATTGCAGTTTTTAGGCTCGGTTAAGTAATTTATATCTGCACCTAAAGCTTGAAACTTTTCTACAAGGTTTTCATAACCACGAGCAATATAGTCCACCTCTTCAATATAAGTTGTGCCTTGCGCAATTAATGCGCCGATAATCATGGCTACTCCTGCTCTTAAATCGGTTGCTCTTACAATGCACCCGTTTAAGTTTTTTATGCCTTCAATCATTGCAGAGCGGTTTCTAACAGTAACCTTTGCACCAAATTTTAACATTTCTTCCATATATTGAAAACGATTATCCCAAACGCTCTCGCTCACAATGCTAATACCATTTGCAACGCTTAATAGTGCTACTATTTGAGGTTGCATATCTGTAGGAAAACCAGGGTATGGCATAGTTTTTACATTGCTTTTTTTAAGAACACCTTTTCTAGATACTTTTACAGCATCGTCATATTCTTCAACATGCGCACCCATTTCCTCTAGCTTTGCAGTGATAGCCTCTAAATGTTTTGGAGTTACATTTTTTATCGTAATCTCGCCACCGGTTGCAACTGCTGCAACCATAAATGTTCCAGCCTCTATTTGGTCTGGTATTATTGAGTAATTAACACCTTTTAATTTTTTAACACCGTGAATTTTAATAACATCAGTACCGGCGCCCCTAATGTCGGCACCCATAATGTTAAGAAAGTTTGCAAGGTCAACAATATGAGGCTCTCTTGCAGCATTTTCAATAACAGTAATTCCTTTTGCCTTTACAGCAGCAAGAATAATGTTAACAGTAGCTCCTACCGTCACAACGTCCATGTATATTTCAGAGCCTTTTAAGGCATTGATAGCTTTTACTTCAATAATGCCGTCTTCACCTGAATTTCCAGAAACATAATAATCACAGCCAAGGCACTCAAAACCTTTTAAGTGTTGGTCAATAGGTCTAACACCAAAGTCACAACCGCCAGGTAGTGGTACACTGGCACTTCCAAATTTACCTAAAAGTGCACCTATAAAATAGTAAGAAGCTCTCATTTTTCTTGCTAAGTTTGAGGTTACTACGCATTTTTCGGTACCTGTAGGGTCTATCTCTAAAGTGTTTCTATCTATATAAGTAACCTTTGCCCCAATTTCTTGTAAAATGTCTACTAAAATTCTAACATCAGAAATATCAGGAACATTTTCTATTATAGAAGGTGAATCAGCAAGTATAGCAGCTGGAATAATTGCAACAGCAGCATTTTTTGCACCGCTGATAACAACATCACCGCTTAATGGCGTTCCGCCATTTATTATAATTTTGTTCAACTTTACACATCCAATCAAAATGCCCTACTATCTGTTTAGTTAATATAAATATCTAATATTTATATCTGATTTCAAGCGTCAAAAAACTAGGCTTTATAATATTATTAGCTATATTCAAGTTTTTAGTCAGTTATGTATGTAAGATTACATACAAATTATATAATGCGATATATCGCTTTTATGTTAAGATAGCTGGTTTGATAACAACTAAATATAAAAAAACAACAGTAAAATAAGCGTCATTAGTACTTTACAATAAGTAAAAATTAATGACACTTTTACTATAATAATACATAATTGCATAATTGTCAATATCTGTATTAGATATTAAATACAACTAGTTGCATTATGTTAAGGAAATTTGTTCACTTTTATTTTTTTATGTTAATGTTGACGAAAAATAAAAAATATAGTACAATTAATAACAGGCTTTATTTTTTATATTGCATAAATTAAAAAATTAGATAATGAATTAGTGCTCAGTTGAGAGTGAAAAAGAAATTAATAGTTTTAAAAAAATCATTGACAAAGATAAAGTGTTGTAGTATAATAACAAAACAATAAAGAAGAGCCACGGGTTCTCACCGAGCGGTACTGTCTTGCTACGGTCAATATTTACTCTTACTAGGCGTATGCGTGTAAGCAAGTTTTGTTGATTAAGTGGGCAGAAGACTGCCCACTTTTTGAATTTGTGGTAAATTTTGATGTGTAATGCTAACTTTATATTAAGTTAGCTCAACGAGTTTACGGAGGTGTTTGACAATTAGCAATAAGGAACTACAGATAAATGAAGAAATAGGCGAAAAAGAAGTTCGCGTAATAGATTTTGACGGTACTCAGCTCGGCGTAATGCAAACTAGTGCAGCACTTGGTCTTGCAACAGAAAAAGGGCTTGATTTAGTTAAAATTGCTCCACAAGCTGTGCCACCCGTATGCAAAATAATTGACTACGGTAAATATCGTTTTGAACAAACAAAACGAGTAAAAGAGGCTAAGAAAAATCAAAAAGTTGTAGATATAAAAGAGATTAGGCTTTCTCTTAATATTGATACTCATGACTTTAATACAAAAGCTAACCAAGCTAAAAAGTTTATAGCTGACGGAAATAAGGTTAAAGTGTCAATTAGATTTAGAGGAAGAGAAATGGGGCACCCTGAATTAGGGCTTAGTACGATGAAAAAGTTTGCTGAGGCTTTAGCAGAGATTTCTAATGTAGAGAAAAATGCAAAGCTTGAGGGAAGAAGTATGCTTATGTTCCTTGCCCCTAAACCCGTAAAATAACAAGTTATTAGGGTTATGTGTTATTACACAATGTCTCTTATGAAAGAAAGGAAGGGTAAATATGCCTAAATTAAAGTCACATAGCGGTGCAAAAAAACGCTTTAAATTATCAAAATCAGGAAAAGTTATTCGTTCTCATGCAAACATGAGACACCTTTTAAATGGACACGGTAAAACAAGCAAAAGCAAACGTCAAGCAAGAGGAACCGTTGTAACTGATAAAACAAATGAAAACGCAGTAAAAAGAATGCTTCCATACGCATAATACTTAATTTATAGAAATTAGTATTAGATTTACCGTTAAAACGAAAGGATGATTATATATGGCAAGAGTTAAAGGCGCACTTGCAACTCGCAAAAGAAGAAAAAAGATACTTAAATTAGCTAAAGGTTATTGGGGTGCAAAGAGCAAACATTTTAAAATGGCTAAACAAGCCGTAATGAAATCAGGTAATTATGCATACATTGGACGTAAACATAGAAAAAGAGATTTCAGACGTTTATGGATAACAAGAATTTCAGCTGCTTGCAAAATGAATGGTATGAACTATTCAACATTCATGAATGGAATGAAAAAAGCTGAGATTACATTAAACAGAAAAATGTTGTCAGAGATCGCTATTGCTGACCCAGCTGCATTTACAGCTTTGGTTGAAAAAGCGAAAGCTGCACTATAATATTGCAAATTATTAAAAAGCTCAAATTATTTTGGGCTTTTTTGGCTTTGTATTGCATTTTTAATTATTAACAAATTGATAATCAATTTGAGTATTGATTATTGTATTATATTAATGGTGCGAATATAACATATATAGATTATATTAGAAATAAAGCGAAGTTCAAATGGTGAAATTATGAATATAGAGGTAGTGAGTTCAAGAAAAAACTCAGTTATAATCGATACAAAAGAGTTAATAGACTCCTCAAATAAAAGACTAGAAAGAGGACTTTTTGTAGCTGAGGGGGCAAGGCTTGCTTGTGATGCGGCACTGAGTATGACAAGAATTTTGCGTTTGCTTTACACCGATAAAGCTTATGAAAAATATAAAAAGTACATTGATGAAATAGCTAATGTAGCAGAAGAATGTTACGTTATTAAAGAGCATGTTGCAAAAGGTTTGGCAGACACTAAGAACTCTCAAAATGTGTTTGTAGTGTGTCAAATACCTAAAAGCAATGCCGAAATCAAAGGGAAAATTCTTGTGCTTGAAAATTTAAGAGACCCTGCAAACGTAGGCACTATTATGAGAACAGCAGAGGCTTTAGGCATTAAAAACATTGCTTTAGTGGGTGACTTTTGCGACCCATATTCACCAAAAGTGACAAGAAGCTCTATGGGTGCTGTGTTTAGAGCAAATATCAGCACTTATAAAAATTCTAAAGAGATAATAAATGAAATAAAAGATAATGGCTACACCTCATACGCCGCCGTTGTTGACACAGGTGCGAAAATTGTAACAGACATTGATTTTCCATTAAAAACAGCAGTGTTTATTGGGAATGAGGGCGACGGCTTACTTAAAGAGACAGCTATGCTTTGCGACGAGAGGGTAACTATACCTATGAAAGGTCGGGCAGAGTCGCTTAATGCCTCTGCGGCCGCCTCAATATTAATGTGGGAAATTGTGAGAAATTCTTAGCTTGCTTATTACAGACAAATTTGTCTAGAATAATGTTTGGTAGCGATTTTATTTGGGTATTAGTGTTATAAAATGAAGGATGAGTGCAAATGATAAGCGAGAAGGCTTTTTGGCTATGGCTACAGCATGGCTTTGGTGCAGGCAGTGTAAAGCCTGTATCTGTAGGTAGACGTTTTGATGATATAGGAGAGTTTTTTGAAGGCGGTAAAACTCTTTGGGCACAGTTTGATTTTATAAGAGACAGAGAGATAGAGGCGCTGAGCGGTTTTAGTCCACAAGACGCAATGGCTCAAATAGAGTATTGCGAGAAAATTGGGCAAAAAATTTATACTTATGTTGACGATGAATATCCTGAAAAACTTAGAAATATTAGTTGTCCACCTGCAGTTTTATTTGTAAAGGGTCAAATGCCAGATTTTGACAATATACTCACAATATCTGTGGTAGGTTCTAGAAAAGCAAATGAAAGTGCTGTTAAAATGACTGAACTTATTTCATATGAGCTGTCAAAAGAGGGTGTAATTGTTGTAAGTGGTGGTGCTTTAGGCATAGACACTGCCGCACATAAAGGTGCAATGAGGGCGTTTGCTCCTACTGCGGCATTGCTTGCATGTGGTATTGACTACCCGTACCTTATGCAAAATGCTAGAATGCGCAATAGCATAGTTGAAAAGGGTGGTGCATTAATATCTGAGTACCCTATGAATATGCCTGTTAATAAAGGCAATTTTGTTGTTAGAAACAGAATTGTATCTGGCCTTTGCAATGGTTTGCTTGTAAGCCAAAGCGCAGAAAAAGGCGGAACAATGCTAACTGTTAAACATGCAGTAGACCAAAACAAAGATTTATTTGCATTTATGGGAGACACTGCAGACCCTAACTCTGTAGGCTCTAACAGGCTTATTAGAGACGGTGCTGTGCCCGTGTTTAGCGTAAACGATATTTTAGATGAATATAAGCATCTTGCCGAGAAGAGAATTGGCAAAAAAGATATACTTGATATGATTGTAGAGAGTGACCCAGATGTTCCAAAAGGCATATCTACTGCCGCCGCTGTGGTGTTTGGTGTGCTTAAAAAAGAGCCTGTGCATGTATCGTACATATGCGAGATGACAGGGCTTAAAATATCTCAAGTTTTAGCAGCAGTTACAGAGCTTGAGCTTACTGACAATGCGAAGACGTACTCAGGTCAAAGGTGTTCATTGTGTTAATTTTTGTGAGATAAAAATACCTATTACCTGTTATTATATAGAAGAAAGGGACGACTAAAATGTCTAAACTTATTATAGTGGAGTCACCTACCAAGGTGAAAACAATTAAGAAATATTTAGGAAAAGACTACAATGTTGTAGCTACTGTTGGCCACATTAGAGACCTACCGGCTGCTAGACTTTGTGTAGACGTAAAAAAAGATTTTGCCCCTAAGTACAGCGTTATTAAGGGAAAAGAGAAGCTTGTTTCTGAGCTTAAAGAGGCGGCAAAAGAGGCAGATAAAATATATCTAGCAACTGACCCCGACCGTGAGGGCGAGGCGATATCTTGGCACTTAGCATTTCTTTTAGACTTAGACTTAGACTTGCCAGACAGAGTAACATTTAATGAGATTACTAAGCACGGCGTTGAAGAGGGAATGAAAAACCCAAGAGCAATAGATTTAGATTTAGTTAATGCTCAGCAAGCAAGAAGAATTCTTGACAGGCTTGTAGGTTATACCCTAAGCCCATTTTTAGCAAAAACAATTAGACGTGGATTATCGGCTGGTAGGGTTCAATCTGTTGCTGTTAAACTTATAGTAGACAGAGAGAACGAAATAAGAGCCTTTGTGCCTGAAGAGTACTGGACAATTGACTCTAAAATGGAGGCTGGCAAAAGAGTTTTCGCATCTTCTTTTTACGGAGACGAAAACGGCGAAATTAAGCTTACAAACAAAGAGCAAACAGACGCAATTCTTAAAAAATTAGAGAATGAAGATTTTATAGTTAAATCTTTAAAAAAAGGTAGAAAAAATAAAAATCCAGCACCACCATTTATAACCTCAACGCTACAACAAGAGGCATCAAGAAAGCTAGGATTTCAGGCAAGAAGAACCATGAAAGCGGCTCAAGAGCTTTACGAGGGTGTAGAGATTGACGGCATAGGCGCAGTGGGTCTTATTACCTATATGAGAACCGACTCTTTAAGAATATCTGCAGAGGCTATTGCCGATACTACAGATTTTATTAAAGGTAAATGGGGAGATAAATATCTGCCTAATAAAGTTAGAGAGTTTAAATCTAAGAAAAACGCACAAGACGGCCATGAGGCTATTAGGCCTACAAGCGTAAGTTTAACTCCTGCTGATGTTGAAAAAAATCTAACAAAAGACCAATTTAGGTTATATAAGCTTATTTGGGAGCGATTTGTTGCGTGCCAAATGGCAAACTCTGTGCTAAATACAACTCAAGTACAAATTGCAGCAGGTGAGTATATATTTAAAGCATCTGGCTTTACAGTCGCTTTTGACGGTTACACCGTTTTATATGAAGAGGGCAAAGACGAGAGCGAAGAAAAAGCAAAAGAGCTACCTGTTTTAGAAGAGGGAATGAAGTTAAAGGTAAAAACAATAGACGGTAACCAACACTTTACACAACCACCTCCAAGATTTACAGAGGCATCGCTAATAAAAACGCTAGAGGAAAACGGAATAGGTAGACCTTCAACTTATGCCGCTACTATTTCTACAATTACCTCAAGAGAGTATGTAACACGTGAAGCAAAGGTGTTTAAACCAACAGAGCTTGGCGAGGTTACTACCACTTTAATGAAAGAGAGATTTCCTGACATTGTAAACGTTAAATTTACAGCCGGAATGGAGACTAATTTAGATAAAGTAGAGAGCGGAGAGGCGGAGTGGGTTAAAACTCTGCACGATTTTTACGACGATTTTGCCCTAACAGTACAAAAGGCAAAAAAAGAGATGGAAGGCGTAAAAATTCAGCTTAAAGAAGACCAAACAGACATTATTTGCGACAAATGTGGCAAACCTATGGTTGTTAAATACGGAAGGTATGGCAAGTTTATAGCCTGCTCTGGCTACCCAGATTGCAAAAATATTAAAAAGGTAGTTAATGAAACAGGAGCAAAATGCCCTAAATGCGAGGGCAATGTTATAGAGAAAAAGTCCAAAAGAGGACGAGTATTTTACGGTTGCGATAAATACCCAGAGTGCGATTTTGTATCTTGGGACCCACCGTCTAAAGAGCTTTGCCCTGTTTGTGGTAAAACTTTACTTCAAAAGAAAACAAAAGATAAAAAAATGTACTGCGTAACTCCAGATTGCACCTTTGAGGGCAAAACCAGTGAAGAATGATTATATTAATGTAATAGGCGCTGGCCTAGCAGGTGTAGAGGCTGCTTGGCAAATAGCGCAAAGTGGAATAAAAGTTAGGCTTTTTGAGATGAAAGCAATTAGAAAGTCGCCAGCGCACGAGAGTGATAACTTTGCCGAGCTTGTATGCTCGAACTCGTTAAAAGCCGCTAGGGTAGAGAGCGCAGCTGGCCTTTTAAAAGAAGAGATGAGAAGAATGAACTCTCTTCTTATGAAATGTGCAGACAGCTGTACTGTGCCAGCCGGTGGAGCTTTAGCTGTAGACCGAGACGATTTCTCTAAAATGGCAACAAAGGCTATTAAAGAGCACCCACTTATTGAAGTTATAAGCGAAGAAGTAAAAGCAGTGCCTAAAGACGCTATTACCATAGTTTGTGCAGGGCCTTTATGTGATGGAAATTTAGCCGAGGATATTAAAAAAATGTGTGAGGGCTCGTTAAGTTTTTACGATGCCGCCGCACCTATAGTAAGTGCCGATAGCCTTGATATGAGCAAATGCTTTAAGGCATCTAGGTACGAAAAGGGCGACGACGATTACATAAACTGCCCTATGAATAAAGAGGAGTACCTTGTGTTTTATAACGAGCTTATAAATGCTCAGCGTGCACCTGTTAAAGGCTTTGAAGCGAGCGACCCAAAGGTTTATGAGGGTTGCATGCCCGTAGAGGTTATAGCCTCAAGAGGGGTAGACACCTTAAGGTTTGGCCCTTTAAAGCCTGTTGGACTAACAGACCCAAGAACAGGCAGAAGACCGTGGGCAGTGGTTCAGCTTAGAACAGAAAATAAAGAATTTACTCTTTACAACTTAGTAGGCTTTCAAACTAATTTAAAGTTTGGCGAGCAAAAAAGGGTCTTTGGGTTAATTCCGGGGCTTGAGAATGCCGAGTTTATGCGCTATGGTGTAATGCATAGAAACACCTTTATTAACTCGCCTAAACTTCTTAATGCAGACTACTCGTTAAAAAGTGACGGCAACATATTTTTTGCAGGTCAAATTACTGGAGTAGAGGGCTATATGGAGTCTGCAAGCTCTGGCATTATGGCAGGGGTTAACGCAGTTAGAAGATTTAAAGGCGAGAAAAGCCTAGTGCTTTCAGTTAACACTATGACAGGCGCACTTGCTAATAACATGGCAAATAGCGTTAGCAAAAATTATCAGCCTATGGGTGCAAACTTCGGTGTACTGCCTCCTATAGAGCCACATATTAGAGACAAAAAGCTTAGGTATGCCGCATTGGCACAAAGGGCTTTACAAGACTTAGAAAATGCAATTGAGGTAGATATTAAATGAAAATATTGGTAGATGCTTTTGGTGGAGACAACGCTCCTTTAGAGATTATTAAGGGTTGTATTGAGGCAAAAGAAGAGTATGAAGTAGATATAATTTTGGTAGGCAACGAGACAATACTGAAAGAGTGTGCAAAGGAGAACGAGCTAGATATATCGGGCATGACCATTCTTCACGCAGACGATGTTTTAGACGGACACGACGAGGCTACTCTAATATTAAAAGAGAAGTCAGAGAGCTCAATGGCTGTAGGGCTTAAAGCTTTAAGAGACGGAATTGGCGACGCCTTTGCAAGTGCCGGTAACAGTGGAGCTTTAGTTGTGGGCGCAACTATGATAGTTAAGAGAATTAAGGGTATTAAAAGGGTTACCTTTGCCCCTGTTATGCCTAAAGACAATGGTTTTTTTATGCTTGCAGACTCTGGTGCTAATGTAGAGTGCAGACCTGAAATGCTTGAGCAGTTTGCGATAATGTGCAATGCTTATGTAAAAAAAGTTATGGGTATAAAAAGCCCAAGAATAGGACTTTTAAATGTTGGCACAGAAGAGCATAAAGGAACAGAGATGCATGTATCAGCATATAATTTGCTAAAAACAAATAAAAACTTAAAATTTATCGGAAATGTAGAAGCTAGAGACATACCATATGACGCTGCAGATGTAGTAGTTACCGATGGGTTTTCAGGCAATGTGCTTGTAAAAGCATATGAAGGCGTTGCAGCAATGCTTATGGGCAAAGTAAAAGGAATATTTACTGCCAATATAATTACAAAAATTGCTGCTGCAATGGTACTAAAACAAGTTAGCAAACTAAAAACAGAGATGGATTACCACGAGTACGGCGGTGCTCCTATTTTAGGAGCAGTAAAACCTGTGTTTAAAATTCACGGAAGTGCAAAGGCTAAAACTGTTAAAAATTCTATCAGGCTTACAAAAGCATATGCCGAGACAGGAATTATTAACGACATAGAGCTTGATATGCAAATAAGCAAGAATAAGAGATAAACAAATATATAGTCAAACCAATACAAAATCAAAACAAATCTCTGCTCACAAAACCCATAAGTTAGAGCTTTTGCAAGCATTTATTTGATGATTTTTGAATTGCTTATGACTAATAGTCAAACCAATACAAAATCAAACAAATCTCTGCTCACAAAACCCATAAATATAGTCAAACTTTGACTTTTAGCTTTTGCAAGCATTTATTTGATGATTTTTGAATTATTTTAAATTATAATAGGAGGGAAGAAAATGGAAATAAAAGAGCTAGAGAAGCGAATAGGATACACTTTTAAAGACAAGGGTAAATTGCTTACAGCGCTTACCCATTCTTCCTACGCTAATGAAAACAAAATACCAAGTTACGAAAGATATGAATTTTTAGGTGACTCTATTTTAGGCTATATTGTAGCTTGCTATTTATTTGAGAATTTTCCGAAACTTCCTGAGGGTCAGCTTACAAAAACAAGGGCAAGCCTAGTATGCGAGAAGTCCCTTTGTAAGCTTTCTAAAGAGATAGGTTTAGGTTCTTTTATGAGGCTAAGCAACGGAGAGATACGCTCTGGCGGTAGAGAGCGTGCAAGCATTTTAGCAGATATGTTTGAATCTGTTACTGCTGCAATTTATCTTGACAGTGGAAACATAAATAATAGCAAAAACTTTGTTCTAAAATTTTTAGCTAAAGAGGTTAAGGGGGCTAAAAAGAACAATTTTAAAGATTATAAAACTACCTTGCAAGAAATAATTCAGCAAAACCCTCAAGAGAAGCTTAGCTATGTTGTGGTAAAAGAGACAGGCCCTGACCACGAAAAGCATTTTGTGGTAGAGGTGCTTTTAAACTCAAACAGCATAGGCAAAGGCGGCGGAAAAAGCAAAAAAGAGGCAGAGCAAGAGGCGGCAAGGGTAGCATTGGAGTTGATGGGTTATTAAACACTGTAATATTTCGGTTTTTGTGCCACATTTGGGTTGCCCGTGTAGTTGCAGTTTTTGCAATCAAAAAAGAATTACCGGGCAAATTAACCCACCTAGCATAAATGATATTATAAGTGCAGTAGAGACCTCGGTAAAATATAACCCCAACACAAAGAATACCGAGCTTGCCTTTTTTGGTGGAAGCTTTACGGCTATTGATAAAAAATATAGGCTAGAGCTTTTAAGCGTTGGCAAAGAGCTAGTAGAGCGATACTCTTTAAAAGGTATAAGAATTTCTACAAGGCCAGACTGCATTAACAAAGACATTTTAAAAGAGCTTAAAGAGCATAAGGTTAGTGCTATAGAGCTTGGCGCGCAGTCTATGAATGACGAGGTGTTACTTAAAAACTCTCGAGGTCACGACAGTAACTCGGTGGTAAAGGCTAGCCAGCTAATTAAAAACGAGGGATTTGAGTTGGGGCTTCAAATAATGACAGGCCTTTATGGCTCTAATGAGGAAACAGACATTAAAACAGCTTTAGAAGTTGTTAAGCTTAGGCCAAACACATTAAGGGTGTACCCCACCTTGGTTTTTAAAGGAACACAGCTTTGCGATTTATATGAAAGTGGCGAGTATAAGCCACAAACTTTAAACGAGGCTGTAAGGCTTTGCGCTTACATTGCTAAAATTTGCGAAAATGAGAATATAAAAATTATAAGAATGGGTTTACACGACTCACAAGAGACAGCAGGTGCTGTGGCAGGACCATATCACCCCTCTTTTAGCGAGCTGTGCCAGAGTTATAATTTTTATGAGCTTATGCATAAAAAGTTAAAAGAGCTTAAGTGCAAAACCGCAACTTTTTATGTGAATGATAAAGATGTTTCAAAGGCTATTGGGCAAAAAAGAGAGAATATAGAGAAGCTGAAAAAGCTTGGGTACAATATAAAAGTTAAGCAAAAAGAGGATATTCCAACCGGGGAATGCAAATTGGAGATAGAGGATGTTACTTAAATCTATAGATATACAAGGTTTTAAGACCTTTCCTGATAAAACTAGTTTAAAATTTGACGATAAAACCGTGGCTGTTGTAGGTCCTAACGGAAGTGGAAAAAGCAATGTAAGCGATGCTATCCGCTGGGTGTTAGGAGAGCAGTCTGCCAGAGTTTTACGCTGTTCAAAAATGGAGGACATAATTTTTAAAGGCACAACATCAAGAAAAGCCCTAGGTTATGCCGAGGTTACCATGAACATTGACAACAGCGACAGAACACTTAATTTTAACGAAGATAACTTGTCGGTTACAAGAAAATACTATCGCTCTGGCGAGAGCGAGTACCTAATAAACAAAGCCTCTGTAAGACTTAAAGATATTAACGAGCTTTTTATGGATACAGGCCTTGGAAGAGACGGCTACTCGGTTATAGGTCAAGGAAAAATTGACGCAATAGTTGCGGCAAAAAGCCACGAGAGAAGAGAGATTTTTGAAGAGGCGTCTGGAATATCTAAGTATAGATACAAAAAAGAGGAGTCTGAGAGAAGGCTTAACAAAACAGAGGAGAACCTTGTAAGGCTTAGAGATATTTTAACAGAGCTAGAGCAAAGGGTTGGCCCGTTAAAGGTGCAGTCTGAGAAAGCTGCGGCTTTTATTGAACTAGACAAAGAAAAAACAGCGCTTGAGATTGGGCTTTGGGTGCAAACCTTAGTAAGCTCGGAGAAAATTTTAAGAAAGCACGCCGAGGACACAGGAGTTATAGAGGCTCAGCACAATGCAGTGCTAGACGCCCTAGACAAAATAGCCATGGACACACAAGGAAACGAGTATAAATTGTCTATGGTTAACGCACAATTAGAGGTGCAAAGACAAACTACAATAAATATAGATGAAAACATTTTAAAAACCGAGTCAGAGCTCTCTGTATTTGAGAACGACATCTCTCACAATAACAAAAACATACA
This sequence comes from uncultured Eubacteriales bacterium, assembly GCA_964369215.1. Classification (GTDB taxonomy): domain Bacteria; phylum Bacillota; class Clostridia; order Oscillospirales; family Acutalibacteraceae; genus SIG603. The sequence continues at coordinate 2,718 of CAYJEZ010000020.1, read as the reverse complement.
AAGGGTTAAAGAAGAAATACAAGAGGCGAAAAAATCTGATGAAGTAATTGATGTGCAAATTCAAAACAGCATAGATAAAGTTAAGGGTTTATCTGATAAGCTTGAGGTTTATAATAAAAACTACATAGAGCTTTCTGACAAGCTTGAGAGCATTAGAGAGAACTCTTTAGGCTTAGGAGACGAAATAGAGGTAGCGAATGCAGACATAGCTAAGCTAAATTTAGAAATTAGCGAACATAAAGTAAGGCTTTCGTCTGCCTCAAGCTCTGTAAACGAAATAGAAAATAGGGCGCAAAGCTTAGAGGGGCTGTTAAAAGAAAACCTAGAGCTTAAGGCTTTTTTAAGCGATGAAGTGCAAAAACTTAAGCTTGCACTAAGCGAGATTAAATCAGAAATAGTTAGCCTTAATAACTCTGTAAACGGCTATGAAATTCGTTTGCAAAATAGAGAAAAAAGGCTAAGAGAAAAACGAGAAGAGCTCAGCAAGGCAAGGCTTGACATGGGCGAGCAAGAGAGAAGAGTTAAGCTTTTAGAGGCACTAGAGAAAAACTTTGAGGGCTTTACCCATAGCGTAAAAATTGTTATGAAAGAGAGCGAGCGTGGCACACTAAGAGGTGTACACGGACCTGTTACTCAAATAATTAAAGCAAAGCCAGAGCACGCAGTTGCAGTGGAAACAGCGCTTGGAATGGCTATGCAAAACATAGTTGTAGACAATGACAGAGACGCAAAAGACGCAATTGCACTGCTTAAAAAAAGAGACGGAGGACGTGCGACATTTCTTCCACTCTCCACAATAGACGGACGACTTATAAATGTAGGTAATGCTGACGAGATGTATGGCTTTATAGGCATTGCAAGCGATTTAGTAAGCTGTGAGGCTAAATATGACGGAATTAAGCGCTCTTTATTAGGAAGAACAGTTTTGGCAGAAGATTTAGACAGCGCTGTAAACATTGCTAAAAAAACAGGATATAAATTTAGGCTTGTAAGCCTTGACGGACAGGTTGTAAACGCCGGGGGCTCTTTAACAGGAGGCTCTTTGGCTAAAAACTCTGGGCTTTTAAGCCGTGGTAGCGAGATTGAGAGAATAAAGCAAAAGGTTAAAAGCTTCTCTGATGTAGTGCTTAAACTAGAGGCAGAAGAAACCGAGGCAAACACAGAATTTGTTAAGGCAAAGCAAGAGCTAGAGGGCGCAAAAGCACAGCATAACACTGCGGTGCAAGATGAAATTAAGGCAAGTGCACAGCTAAACTCTGGAGAGAAAGAGCTAGAGGCATCTGTTAAAATGCAAGAGCAGTTAAGCTCTGAAAATGGCGTTTTAGATAAAAGGCTTACACAGCTTAAGCTTGAAATGCAAAAAAACGAGCAACAAATTAAAGAGCTTACAGAGAAGCTAAATAAAAAAAGCGAGAGCATTGAAGACCTAGGAAAAGGCAGAAGAGATAATCAAAGGGTGAGCGAAAGGCTCTCGACTTCTATGCAAGAAATTAGGCTAGATATGCTAAGTGCTGAAAAAGAAAGAGAAAGCGCAGAAGAGATTATAGGCTCTTTAAAAGTGCGAAAAGCCGAGGGCAACAATATTTTTAACAGGCTTTTAGAGCAAATTTCTGCAAGCGAGGGCGAAAACGAGTTAATTCAAGCAAAAATGAATGAGTGTAGCGATAGAATAGACGGGCTGAAGATAGAAAAAGAAAGCTCTTTGGCAAAAACGGCAGAGTTATCTTCTCAAAGAGAAGAGCTAGAAACAAGTTTTACCAAATTTAGGGCAGAAGAGAAAGACCTTTTTGCCCAAAAAGAGAACACAGGAAAAGAGCTTGCAAGACTGAGCGAGCGAACTGATAACCTAAGAAGAGAATACGACACCATAACAGCAAAACTTTGGGACGAGTACGAGCTTACTGTAAAAGAGGCAAAAGACAGAGGTGCTGAAATAGAAGATTTAGCGCAAGCGAAAAGAAACCTCGGGGAGCTTAAAAATAAAATAAGAGCATTGGGTGTAGTAAATTTATCTGCAATTGAAGAGTATAAAGAGGTTTTAGAGCGTTATACATTTTTAAAAGAGCAGGTAGACGACGTTGAGAAATCTCGAAACGAGCTAATTAAGCTTATAGCCGAGCTTACAAAAAATATGAAAGACCAGTTTGCCCTAAGATTCTCTGAAATAGCCTCTAATTTTACAGAGATATTTAAAGAGCTATTTGGAGGGGGAACAGCAAACCTAAGCTTTACTGACGACAGCGACATTTTAAGCTCTGGAATAGAAATAAAGGTGCACCCACCTGGAAAAATAGTGTCTCATATCGAGTCGTTATCAGGCGGAGAGAAAGCTTTGGTTGCAATATCAATTTACTTTGCAATAATGAAAGTAAATCCACCTCCGTTTTGTATGCTAGACGAGGTAGAGGCTGCGCTTGACGATGTAAATGTTAGAAGATTTTCTGATTATTTGCACTCAAGAATGGTAGATAAAACACAGTTTGTTTTAATTACACACAGGCGAGGAACTATGGAGGCGGCAGATATTCTTTACGGTGTAACCATGCAAGACGACGGAATATCTAAAATTTTAACGCTTGAAAATAGCGAAATAGAGGGTAAAATAGGAAAGTTTAACTAGCCTACTACGTGAAAAAAGCCATGCTAGAATATTTAGCATGGCTTTTATGTTTGCGTCATAGTAAGATTCATTTATTTTTGGGTTAAGTTAATGTCCAT
>CAYJEZ010000019.1:0-25551 GCA_964369215.1 uncultured Eubacteriales bacterium | reverse complement strand
CTTGAGCTAACATTGTTAAGAAGCATATTTTTAACATCTTCGTTAGAGCCTTTAATTGCAATAGCAAGTTGTTGAGTGTCAACATCTCTAAGCACACGCTGAATAGCCATGTCGTCGAGTAAAATAATATCTTCGAAAACGAACATAAGTTTTCTGATTTCTTCTGATAGCTCGGGGTCGTGTTTTCCCAGTTCGTCGAAAATAAACTTCTCTGTAGTTCTGTCTGTGTGGTTCATGATATCTGCAACGTAGTTTACGCCACCGATTTCTGTCATATCAACAGATACAACTGTTGAGAACCTCTTCTCAAGTACAGTTTCAATAATAGATACAATTTCAGGAGAAACGCTGTTAACAGTAGCAATTCTTTTAATAACGTCAAACTGGATTTCTTTTGGTAGCTCTGAAATTATTTTAGATGTTTGGTCTGCCTTAGCATAAGATAAAACGAATGCTATTGTTTGTGGATGCTCGTTTTGTAGCATCATCATAAGGTTTTTATAATTTGCTTTTCTGATAAAATCGAACGCTCTTGTTTGCATAGCCATCGAAACGCGTTCCATATAAGAGTTTGCTTTATCTGCACCAAAAGCCTTTTCAAGTATGCTTTTAGCATAAATAACTCCGTCATCGGCTATAACTTTTTGGGTTATACATAAACCGTAAAAGTCATCTACTACTTCTTGCAAGCGCTCATGGTCCATTCTTTCAAGCTTTGCAATTTCAATAGTTAACTGCTCTATCTCTGCCTCGTTTAAGTGTCTATATATCTCTGCAGCATTCTGCGAGCCCAAAGCAATAACTATAGCTGCAGCTTTAGTTGATGAAGTCCACTTTGCACCAGTATTTCCTCTAGTATTAGCTGCCAAAACTAATCTCCCTCCTTAAGCCAAGAACGAATAAGCCCTGCCGTAATTGCCGGATTTTCTCTTGCGAATAGTCTAACCTCTTCAACGATTGCCTCGCCTTTTGCATCTTCACCAGATTTAGCCGCATCCGCAAGTTGTTTTTTGTAGTTATCAATTTCTTCTTGTGCAAGTCTTTTCTCTTCGGCTTCGGCTGCAAGCCTAGCCTCTTCAAGCCTAATTGCTTTTCTTTTAATTGCACGTCTTATCATAAATATTGTAACAATTATAATTACAAGTAATATGCCCACACCTATTAATATTAAATCTAAGTAAGGAATATCTCTAAATAATCTCTCAACCGATGTTAAATCTTCCTCAGGTGGTGTATTGTCGAGTGGAGTAGAGTGAATTGAAGATACGAAGATTAAATCTTGAGGGATATCTGTACTGTTAGATACAAGTTGAATAAGCTCTTCTCTTGTGGTTTGGGTCATATCCTCTTCGTTAACCATAACAGAAATAGTAGCTCGTTCTATTATTGCTTGCCCTCTCTCTACTTGTGTTTTAATATAGCCATAATCTATATCAACATCAGAGTTAAAATATGTAGCACCTTGATCGTCTAGTGGGCCTGTAGGGTATGTAGGAATATCTGTATTGTCTTCTTCTCCTACTATTCCGCCAATTTCTTGACCCTCTGTCAACTCTGCCTCTATATAGATATTAGTAGGATAGCCTTCAGAGTTCTCGTCTTCTTGAAGTTCGAGACTCTCGGTTATCATTTCATCATAATTAATTGTCAATTTTGCAGAAGCAACTACTCCGTCTGCACCGTATCGAGGAGAGAGGAGCTTAACAACGTTCTCCTCAAGTCTTGCTTGTGCTATTGCCTCAAATTCTAGGTTTTGCTCAACGGTAATAGCGTTTGTGTCAATATCCTCTTCGTTTGTTTTAAATTCTAAAGAGGTCTTAGCGTCTATAACAGAGATGTTCTCTGGTAGCAAGTTGTAAACACTAGCGGCAATTAAGTTTTTGATGCCACTCACTTGCTCTGAATTTAAGGTTTGGTCTGAATTAAGCGTTAGAAGAACACTGGCTGTGCTTTGAGCATCTCCTTGCGCTTGCTCCCACACATAGTCTGTAGTGTCTGCAATGTTTAAAGTGACTACAGCGTCTTGAACATTAGTCATTCTGGTAAGGGTTGCTTGAAGTCTATCTTGCAAGCTGTTTATCTCCCAAGCCTCAAATTGAGCCTCGGTAGTAGTAAGTCCTGCATTGTTTTCTAATATATCATATGCAGGAGCACCTGTTTTTGGGTAGCCTTGCTCGGCTAAAGCCATAAGCCAAATATCATGTTCTTCTTCAGGAACCATTATTTGACCATCACCACTCATGCTTGCGTCTGCCCCCATTAGCTTTAATGCACTGTAAATTTCAGACGTCTCTGCAGGGTCAAGACCTGTGTAAAGCTGCTTATCGCCTGAAGAAGTTGAATAAATAATAGCCGTAACAATAAGCGCGAAGATTATTATTCCTCCCGTTATCACAGCTATTTTTGTATTTTTATTTCCCATTAATTCTTGAGATTTAGTTTTTGTGGCACCCCAAATGTTAGATACCCGTGTTTTAATGTTCTCTCCCACTTATCGTAACTCCGTTTCAAATAAACTAGCTGTTATAGTCACTTTACAGTAAAAATTAAAATTATAATTCCGCAATACTGTAAAGCAATACTCCTGTGAAAATTGCTATTTGGTTTTTACTTTGGAATACTAGCAAAACTAGATTTGCATTTGCATTATTTCTTTATATACGCTAACAACTCTTGAGGTTAATTGTACAGTTGTTTGGAGCATAGTTTCTGCTTTTAGTGAATTTATTTGAACTTGTGCTAAGTTATCCACATCGCCCAAAAGTACGTTTACGTTATCTTGAGCTACTTGTTCGCTCAATTCATTGGTTTGATTGATAGCATCAAAGAGCATATCTTTAAAAGGAATAGAGGTCTCAGGTGCTACACTAGCAACTTTTTCTTCTTGATTAAAACCCATACTCAACTCCATAGGCTTAATGGGGGTAATGAAATTACTCATAAAATTCATCCTTTCATAGCAAACAGAATAAGTATTTACTCTGTCAATACACCAAAGTATACAATTTATATTTCTAGCTATACTTACCTTATAAATAGAACCTTTAGTTATCTATGTTATAATTTTACACCTTACAGCAGATATAGTCAACCCTTTACTACAATTTAAGACACTTTTCTTTATATTTTGACATAATTAACATAATTTTTTTTCAAAAAAACAAAAAAATAAATAAAAAACACTTTAAAAACAGCAAATATATATATTAACCTAACAATTAAAGTTAAAAAATACACTATATGCAAAATATAAAAAATATTATTTTATGCACTATTTTTTCTGAAAATTTAATTTACTTATTATTTTTTTAATATTTAATTATCTCTTTATTAAAAATTATGAAATTAATTGCCTTTTTACTATTTCATTTTAAGTAATGTAGAGCATAAATAGATTAAGATAGTGGTGTAGTTCATTTTTGAGTACGAATTATTAACTTTTGCACAGTGCTATTTGTATGAATATTTATTTTCATACTTTATTAAGATTAAGAGAAAAATATTTTCGAAAGGAAGATAGTTTTTATGGATATTAAATCAATATATGAAAGCAATAAGTTGTTTAAAAACAATAATCAGCCTAAACTTGTCAAGTCGTATGAAAAAGTTTATACAAATAACGACAGTTATGCTTCTGACAATACAGACACAGTTAAGATAAGTGCCCAGGCTAGTTTTAAACAAAACCTTGACGTAAAAGTTAAAGAGTACGCCAAGGCTGCTGCTGTTTCTGGTACTTTATCGGTCGAGAGGCTTGCACAGCTAAAAATAGATTATCAAGGCGATAATTGCCCTGTTTCTTCAGCAGATGTAGCTAGTTCTATATTAAGAGATGTTTGCGGGCACAATATTCAGGTTTAAAATTATAAGGAGTGTTAATATGGGTGTTTTGGAGGCGTTTGTTAAAACATGCGATGATGTGTATAACCACATAATAAAAATAAAGGAACTTGAAGAAGAGAAAAGACTTCATCTGTTAAGCTACAATATAGATAAGGCAAATGCGGTGCTAAAGATGCAACAAGCGCTTACTATGGAGCTTGAAAATTTAGAGACGAAACGAATTACTGCTCAAAAAAATGCTGGATTTGAAAATCTTACAAGCAGTGAAATATTAAAGAAGCTTGATAGTGAAGATAGAGTTCCTTTAGAGAATGCGTTTAGTAAATTGGTTTTAGCAGCAGATGATTTGCAAGTTTTGAATAAAATTTCTCTTGATATTGCCAATACAGAGCTTAGGCTTATAGATAATATTAGTTCTGATTTACCAAAACCTATTCAAAGCGTAACTTACAGTTCTATGGGAAAGAAAAATGTAAGGAACTTTAGCTCTTACGACGGAAAAATATAAACTATAGGGGGATGAACATATTATGAGACCGACATTTTTAGGATTTGAAACCGCTTATTCAGCAATATATACTAGTCAAAAAGCATTAGATATTGTAGGAAGTAACTTGGCGAATACAAATACAGTAGGGTATACAAGGCAAAGGGTAGATGTATCTTCGGTTGTGGTTCAAAACCAAAATAACAAAGTGGCTACAAACCCAGTAGGGTTGATGGGCCAAGGTATAGAAATTTTGGGTATTGACCAAGTTCGTGATAAATTTCTTGACACAAGATTTAGGGAAGAGTATGGAAACGCTGCTTACCATGGAAAATCTGCAGAGATTTTAGATAGTATACAAGTGGCGCTTGGTGATGGTGCGGACATTACTGACGAAGGTGGTCTTTACAACTCTATTGCTGAGCTTTATGCAAACTTAAATTCATTTATTCAAGAGCCCACGATGGACGCACAAGCTAACCTTGTAATGTCTTCGTTTACAAATATTAGCCAAATTTTAAATCAGCTTGATTCTAACTTGACTAATGCAGCAGCTGAGCATGCTGAGGACTTAAAGGTTGAAGTAGAGAGAATAAATGAAATAGCTCAAAGAATTTCACACTTGAACGAGATAATAAGTGAAGATTCTCTTATTTTACTTTCTCCTGATAATAATAATTATGGACCAAATGAATTATATGATGAAAGAAACTTGCTTTTAGACGAATTATCTTCATACGGAAATATTACTGTTACAGAGCTTTCTAATGGTATGATAGATGTAATGTTCGGTGAAGACGAATTGGTAACAGGGCTAGAGCACGATGCGCTCGAAATGAGAATTAATGAAGATGAAACAGTGACAGTGTCTTGGAGGAGCAGTGCAGAACATATTACTACTGTATCAGGTAGCTTGCTTGCTTCGGTACATATGTTAAATGGTAGAGGAGCAAACGCACAGGTAAATAATGACGAGCCTCACAGAGGAGTTCCTTATTATAGAGATCAATTGGATACCTTTGCTAGTACACTGGCAGGGCTTGCAAATAATCTTTTACCTGAGTTAGACACAGCGACAGGTGAACCGTTGTTAGATGCGGATGGAAATACAATATATAAAACACTTTTAGGGGCAAAACTTCCTAATGGCCAAACAGTAGATATAGGTATAACAGCCGCAAATATATCAGTAAGTAAAGAATGGACTGATAACGGACCTGGTTACTTTATTTTTAATCCTGATGAAAATGTTGAAGACTATGCTCAAGAGCTTGCAGCAAAACTTACAGATACAGAGTATACGTTTACTTCTTTTGGTGAGAGTTACACTGGTTCGTTTGCTGATTATTTAGTAAATATGTATGGCAAGTTGGGCTCGGATGTAAGTTTTCATGAAGGAAGAAATGAGAGTTATGCAACAGTAGCGAACAACTTTTTAGATCAAAAGAATGCAGTTTCAGGTGTAAGTAGCGATGAAGAGACTGCCAATATGTTAATTTACCAAAAATCTTATGATGCAGCTGCACGTTTGATGACTACACTAGATGAGATGCTTGATAAAATTATTAATGGAATGGGTCTAGTAGGAAGATAATATAAGGAGGGTTAATTTTATGAGAGTAGCGGACGTGAGTACTTCTAGGTCATACCTTGAGTACCTTAATAAATCAAAATCAGATGTTATGAAAACCCAAGAGCAAATTGCTACAGGAGCTCGTTTTACAGAGATATCAGACGACGTAGCTGCTGGTACAAGGGTGCTTTATACTAGAATGGATAGGTCTAAAACTGAGGTTCAGCTAGAAAATGTTAAAGCTATTAATGACGAGTTAGAAATAGCAGAAGATGTTATGTTAACAACATCTGATATTTTAACTAGGGTTCATGAACTTACAATTAGAGCATTAAGTGAAGATAAAGATGTAGCTGGTAGAGATGCAATTGCTGAGGAAATAAAAAGTTTAAAAGACCAAATACTTAACTTTACAAATACAAAATTTGGAGAGAAGTTTGTTTTCGGCGGAAGCAACTCGAGTGTTGTAGAACCTTTTACAGTAGGCGATGACGGAAGAATTCAGTACAATGGAATAGCTGTTGATGACATAATGAAAGCAGATGCTCAAATTTTAGACCCAATTACCAATGAGGTTCTATTTGATGTAGGTGATTATTATTATGATAATGGCGGAGTGCCGACAGAAGTGCCTATGGATGAAGATGTATATATGGATGTAGGTTTAGGCATAAAAATGACAGAAAGCCAAGTAGACGAAAGTTCTGCGTTTAAAATTTCGTATTCAGGACTTGATATTTTTGGCTTTGGAACAACTACAGACCCTGAGACAGGTAACGTACTAAGCAATAATATATATAATATTATACAGGAATTAGAAGAGAGTATAAGAAATTATGACACTGAGCTTATGGGTGAGATTGACAAGAAGGTATTAACAGTTACAGATACTTTCAGGACTAATATAACAGATATAGGTGCCAAAACAGATTTTCTTAATACTATGGAGACTAAATTAGACCAAACGGTTCAACTTTATGATGAAAAAATAAGTGGACTTATGGGAACAAACGACGAAGAAGCAATAATTAGATTAGAGCAAGATTTTGCTGTTCTATCAGCCATTCAAAGAATGGGTTCAAGAATTATTCCTTCTACATTAATGGATTTTATAACATAAGTATTGTAATCTAGCTAGAGAACAAGCACAAAATAAAATTGAAAAGCTTAAAATTAAAGAATAAGTTATCCTCTGTGACGTTTTCTAAGTTAATTAATTATAATAAATATAATAATAAAGGCAGGTGAGACAGATGGAACAACTCTTAAAAATAACTACTACCAACGTAAAATACCAATTAAAAGTAGAAAATGCAAAGCTTGAATACAATCAAGATTTTATCCCTAAATCCAACATGAAAACTACTCCGGGTAAATTTACAATACAGACAGAGCCCGCTCAGCTTAATCTTGATACTTATCAAGCCAGAAAATCTTTGGGATTTTTAAACTCAACAGATTTGGTAGCAAGAGCTGCAGAAAAAGGTAAGCAAGGTGTTACTGATTTTATAAGTAATACTATTAGCGTTGGACAGTCTTTAGGTAAAATTGAAGATGGTAACACAATAGGTTCAATAATGAGACAAAAATTGCTCGAATACCCTGATTATGCTACCGTCTTTCTCCCAAGCACGGGTGCAGATATTTCATGGCAACCACATAGCATACAAATGCAGTATCAACAAGCAGAGTTAAATACTGATTGGGATGTTAATAGCAGAGTGAAGTTTGACTATGTACCAGGAGATGTAAGCATGGAGATAATTGAGCATCCAAGCGTAGATATTGAATATATAGGAACTCCAATATACTTCCCAAGAAGTGCAGATCCTAATTATGAACCACCTATAGTAGTGTAATAAACACCTTAGCAAACCCTTGCAAAATTAATTTATAAAAAGCTAGTGAAAACCCATCAAAATAGATTTTTACTAGCTTTTTGTATCTTTTTTATTGAAGTTAGCGTAAACAAATATGGAGCCAACCTGTAAAAGTTTGCTCCAAATTTTTAGAAAATATTAAGCTGTAATAAATTAAAACACTTTGTTGTTTCTTAAATTAAACTTATGCAAATAGTTAGCTAATATCTTTTTTTGTTCTTTTTCCATATCAATAATGTCGCATAAAAAACCTGGCTTTTGTTTTACAACTACTGGTTTTATTACTTTTATGTTAAGGTCATCTATAAGTTTAAGTGTTTTGAAGCTAACAGAAAATTTATCGCCTTTTTCTACAGGAATTTGTGTTTCATTAGATAAAATATGCTCAAACTGAAAAATCAAATGCCTAACTGTCAAACTAACAATGTCTATATTGTAATCAGTTTGTTGATTAAGTAAGCTTACACCTCGCCTTTTAAAAGACCACTTTCTCTTCGGTTCTACTTTTCCTCTAGAAACAGCAGTAGCCTTTAGAAAAATTCTGTCTTGATAGCATATTTCAGAGCCCTCTAATAGTTCATCATTTACAGAGGTAATTCTCATTAATGTTTTGTCTGACAAATATACTTTTCCTACAAATCTGTGAACTTCTTTACCCTCATAAATTCTTACCACTTCCATTTTGGTGTCTATTGGGTACAAAGGAACAAAATCATTTTCAAAAGTAACACATTTTGCATATATATCAACCGAAGCCTTGCCTTCTTCAAGCAATACGCCGTTTTCATTTTTTAAACGAGCAGCAAAAACACCCAAGTTTTCCAAAAAAATACCACCTTTACTAATTTTGCTTATTTGTGATATATAGTTTGCTTGAACTTACTAATATAGCAAAAAATATATCGTTTATAAATATAACATACTTGTGCATAAAATACAATGAAAAATAAAAAAATTAATTTTTACTAAATTTACCAAGGTAGTGATGAAATGACTAATTATTCTGAAGTGACAACGTATATTGAAAAGAAACTTGAATTATTTGAAAATCTAGAATTAATAAGTGAAAGTATGACACTTTTAGAGGTCGATGAACTGTTAGTATGTATAGAAAAAAGAGGAGTTTTAATAGAAGAAATTGAGCTAGTTGACAATAAACTAAAAGATGCTTGTCTTAGTGATGAAAATTTAAAAGCCTCGCTAAACCACACTTCATCGCGTGATAGTTTTGATGCTCAACTAAAAAATATATATGATATTAGCCTAAAAATAAAAGCTATTGCAAACAGAATGTTACAAAACGACGAAAATATTAGACAGCACATGGCGTTTGAGAAAGAACGCATAACTACACATATTGAGAAGCTTAACGGTAGCTCTACTGCTGCTGCTGGAAAATATAATAAAAGTATTAAGTCTGTGGTAAAAAATCCACAAGGAGTAAGAAAAACAAAGTGGATTTAGCCTTTAGATTTTGAAAAAACATAGCATAAATTATATAGTGATTATCTTTAATTAATGTAATTTAATTTTTACTTATATAATTGATAGTGAAAGGAAATGAAAATTATGAGTACAATTAGTTCATCAGCATATTACAATGTAAGTTCTTCAAGTTCAAATAGCGGTATTTCAGGTCTTATGTCAGGAATGGATACAGACCAAATGGTTGAGGATATGCTTGCTGGAACGCAGGCTAAAATTGACGCCCAAAAAGGAATGGAAATGCAAGCCGAGTGGAAACAAGAAATGTATAGAGATATTATTGAAAAGATAAATGATTTTAGCTCTAAATATTTTGACAGCTCTTTCGGTGCTTCTTCTACTAGCAATTTATTTAGCGATGACTTTTTTAACAATATGGTCTCTTCGATTACAGGTGGCAGTGCACTAAAAATTTTAGGCACAACATCTAGTGCATATACAGGAGACATGGAGGTTGTTGTTAATAAGCTAGCAACAGCTGCAAAATTAGAGTCTTCTGAAAGATTAAGTTCATCAAACGCAATTATTGGTTCATCAACCAGTGTTGACTCAGACGGTAATGAGTTTGACATTTTTACAGAAGAAAATTTAACCAAAATGTTTAATAAAGAGGTAGTTTTAGAGGTTGATGGGACTGAGGTAAGCGTTAATCTTAATGGTGCTTCTACTGAGAATGACATTATTGAGAGATTTCAAACAGCACTTACTGATGCTGGTAGTGACATTACGGTTGCAAAAGAAAATGGAGCGATTAGCTTTTCAGACTCTGATAAAATAGAAATTAAAGATTCATCTTCAAGCCTAGGATTAGAGACAGCTGGATTGGTGGCAGGTAAAGCTTCTGCGCAATATGGTAGAATTGACACCATGGCAGGGCTTAGCTTTGATATTTCTTTTGACGGTATTAATAAAACAGTTACAATAAACGATATTGAGAGTGCCGATAATTTAATTACTGTCGATGAGTTTGAGGCCGCATTAAAACAAGAGGTAAAAGTAGCTTTTGGAAATTATATTACTGCTGACATAGTAGATGGTGCACTTAAATTTGCATTAGCAGACCCAGATGCTGTAGGGCATGAGATAAGAATAACCGGAATAGAGGCAAATTCTTTAGGCATAACCCCTGGTTCAACGTCTATGTTTAATACATCACAAAAACTTAGTGAAGTTGCAAATGGCGGTAGCTTTGAATTTTCAATAAATGGAGTTGACTTCTCTTTTGATGGAGACACTTCTGTTGGCGCTATGATGAATGAAATAAATAGAAGTGACGCAGGAGTAAGAATGAGCTATTCGACTCTTACAGACACTATGAAATTAGAGGCAACTTCTACAGGTGCATCATACAACATAGAGCTAAGCCAAACTGAGGGCGATATTTTAACAAAACTATTTGGCGACGGAATAGTAAGTGCTTCTAATACTGCTTCAAGCGTTACTCTAAGCACTGCCGGAATACAAAGTGCGGATAAAATTTTTGGTAGCGACTATGCTGCAACTTCGGCAACACTTCACATGACAGTTAATGGAACACTCCACACATTTACACTTCCTGAAAAAGCCTCTTCAGAGGATTATAGTCGAGACGAAGTAATTGAGGAGTTGAATTCTTGGTTAAAAACTACCTTTGGTAGTGAAGAAAGTGGAAAAGCTAATATTTCATATGAGCTCTCTGCAGACGGAACAAGTGGAACGCTTAACACTAACGCTGGTTTTGCTGTGAGCTTTAATCCGAATGAGACTGCATTAGCGCTTGACAGTGAGTTTGAGAATATTATTAAAACAGATTTAGGTGTTGCTTTAGGTTTAACTACAGCTGCTGTAACAAGTAATATTGTAAGCGAGACCACCGAACTTTCAAGCATAGTAGGCATGCCTTCAAGTGTTACTGGTACAGTTCAAGGCGCATTAGATGCATTGAATGCTACTGTAGGTTTGACCGCTACTTTTGAAGACGGGCAAATAAAAGTAAGTGGAGATGCAGGCGACTACAATTTAAATACAATCCACCCAGCGCTAAGCCACATTTTTGGTAGAGAGACTCTTACTTTGTCAGACGGCGGAATGACTTCAGGCGTTGTTAGTGAAGGTTCAGATGCAGAATTAGTTATAAACGGAATTGCAACTACGAGAAGTAGCAATACTTTTACTGTAGACGGCGTTACAATGCAAGCCACAAAAGTTAGTGAGGGTTCTGAGCCAACAACGGTTTCAACCGTTAGAAATGACGATGATATTGTTGAAACTATGAAGGCATTTATTGAGGACTACAACGAGTTAATTGGAGAGCTTAATGAGCTTACTGATGAAGAAGCCTCATATAAAGAGTATCCACCTTTAACCGAGGCACAAAAGAACGAAATGACAGATAATGAAATTGAGTTGTGGGAAGAGAAGAGTAGAGAAGGTTTGTTAAGAAATGACTCTTATATTCTTTCTTTATTGAGCGAGATGAGAACTATTTTATACACTGTGCCTGAGGGAGCGAGTATAGGCGCATATCAAATAGGAATAGAAACGACCTCTGACTACGAAGAAGGTGGAAAGCTACAATTTGACGAGACAGCTTTTAGAAATGCGCTTGCAAGTGACCCAGACGCTATATCAGACCTTTTTTCTGGTCCTACAGGCCTTGCCAGTATGCTTGAAGATGCAGCAGACAGAGTTGCAAATACAAGTTCAGGTTCACCAGGTTCTTTAGTTTCATTAGCTGGAGTAAAAGGACTAGCCACAGAAGAGAATAATGAAATTTCTAGAAATATACTTTACATTCAAGAGAGAATTGAAAGATTAGAGTACCAATATGAAATGGAGAGCGCACGTTACTGGTCACAGTTTACAACCATGGAGACAGTAATGAACCAATATAACTCTCAGAGCATGATGCTCTCTTCTCAATTTGGAACGGGATATTATTAATTTGAGTGAATTTAGCTAATATGATTTGTGCTATTAACATATTTTGAGTTTTGCGGTTATAGTTTTTAATATAATTAGACCGCAAAAACTTAACCTATAATAAAGGGAGGGTGGACATAAATGAAAGGTAATCCGTACCAAGCTTACAAACAACAGTCCGTTATGACTATGACTCCGGGAGAGATGCTAAAGATGGTTTATGACGGACTTATAAAAGAACTTGAACTTTCTCTTGATAATTTTAAAAAAAAGGATTATAATGGAGTTAACAAGAATCTACAGAAAGCACAAGTTATCATCAAGTATTTACAAGATTCGCTAGATACAAAGTATGAGATATCAAATAACCTTGCTTCTTTGTATGATTTTTTCAGCCATACTGTACTTCAGGCAAATGTAAAAAAAGATCCTTCACAGCTAGAAGAAATAATAGCGATGGTAAAGGATTTACGAAATACTTATATGGAGGCCGACAGAAAAACCAGAAGTGCTAATTAAATTTTAAGAAGTGGGGGAAATTATGTTTTTTAATACAGCTAATTTTAAATTGCTTGAGTCTGCAGTAGATGCTACATGGATGAAGCAACAAGTTCATACGCAAAATCTTACAAATATGAACACTCCTGACTACAAAGCAAAACAACTTACATTCGAACAAGTTCTTAAAGATGTGAATAGCGACGGAACTGACGAGAACATTTTAGAGTATGTCATGTCTAATAACCCAGATTTAACAGTTTTACAAGATGGTAATAATGTCGATTTTGAGTATGAGAACTTACAGCTTTACGAGGCTTATGTTCAACATTCTCTGTATTTAGATAAGATAACAGGACAGTTTGATAACATTAAGCTTGTTTTAAACAGTGAAATGCGCTAACTTAGTCCGGAAAGGAAAATTTTATGAGTTTTTTATCTTCACTTGATATTGTAGGTTCTGCATTAACTGCTGAGAGAACTAGAATGGACATTATTTCTCAAAATATTGCTAATGCTAACACTACAGTAACCTCTACAGGCGAGCCTTATAGAAGACAACAAGTGGTTTATGAGGAAGTGCCGTTGACATTTAGTGAGACATTACAAAATGTTACAGGCGGCGTAGAGATAGCACAAATTGTTGAAAGCGATAGGGACTTTCAGCGAGTTTACGATCCCACCCACCCACAAGCTGATGAAGAGGGTTATGTGCTTTATCCAAATGTAGACGAAACAGAAGAGCAAATTGATTTGCTTGCTGCGTCTAATGCCTACACTGCCAACTTAACAGTTTTAGATGTGTTAAAGGCGACCATAACAAAGACTTTGGAAATGAATAAATAAGGGGAGATTATAATGATGAAAAATGTTAAAATTAAAACCATGCTTTACGGTTTACTTGTAATAGTTATTGTATTTACTCTGGCATTAGCTTTTGTAGCTTATTCAGGACTTAGTACAAGTAGGACTAATATTGAGACAATATCTGGTGATTTATGGAATGCAGACTCTGCGATAAACTTTATTGCAACCGATACACATGCTGTAGGTGCTGAACTTGGCGAAATGTTTGTATCTGACGATATGGACGCAGTTGCAGGGCATATGCAAAACATGGCAGCTACTTTAGAAAATATTGGTGTAAGTGCTGAATTATTATACGCTAGCTTTAAAATTGAAGACGGGCAGGCATTAATGGATTCTTACACAGCTGCTTTAGCCGAATGGGGTTACTCTATTGAAGCTGTCTTTACTCTTGTTAGTGCAGGTGACTTTGAAGAGGCTGAGGCTTTGTATTCAAGCGAGACTGCCGCACTTCTTCATGCTATGGAAGATGAGCATGCTAAAATAGCTAGTGCCGTTACCGAAGAACTTACAGCTATTATTGACGGCAGCAAAAGAGATAGTGATTTAATTATTTACGTACTTTGGATTTTTGCCGGAATTATTATTGTACTGTTTGTAGCAGCTGTTATGAATTTAATAAAATCTATACTAGTTCCTATAGCTCAAATAGAGAGCGCTGCTAAAGGGCTTTCAGATGGAAACTTAGCAGTTAGCGTTGATTATGCTTCAGGAAATGAAATGGGTAGTGTTGCGCAGTCTTTACGTGACACCATTGACACACTTAACCTATATATTTCTGATATATCAACAGCGATGAAGATGTTTGCTGACGGTGAGTTAAATCTTTCGCCTAACGTTGAATTTAAAGGTGATTTTATTGGACTGGCAACAAGCATAATAGATGCTATTGACTCTATTAATGATACACTACTACATATTTCAACCTCGTCTGAGCAAGTTTCGAGTGGTTCTGAGCAAGTTTCTGGTGGTGCTCAAGCACTAAGCCAAGGCTCTGTAGAGCAAGCTAGTGCCGTTGAAGAATTAGCTTCTACCATCAGTGAAATTTCTAACCAAGTAAAAGAAAATGCCGAAAATGCAAGACTTGCCAATATTAAAGTTACTGAGGTTGGTGACGAAATAACTGTAAGCTATCAAAATATGGAAAAAATGATTTTAGCGATGAACGAAATTACAAAGAGCTCTGGAGATATAGCAAAAGTTATTAACACTATAGAGAATATAGCGTTCCAAACAAATCTTTTAGCACTTAATGCCGCTGTTGAGGCTGCCCATGCAGGTTCTGCAGGTAAAGGTTTTGCTATTGTTGCTGATGAGGTTCGTGACCTTGCTAGTAAGTCATCTTCTGCTTCAAAAGATACTTCTGTTCTTATTGAAACATCACTAAAGGCTGTTGAAAATGGTGCAAGACTTGTTGATGAGACATCGAAATCATTACAACAAGTAGTTCAAGGTGCGCAAGTAGTTATTACTACTATACAAAAAATCTCTGAGGCTTCTACACAACAAGCTGAGGCTATATCACAAATTAATATTGGTATAGATCAAATTTCTTCTGTAGTTCAAACTAACTCTGCTACTGCAGAGCAAAGCGCAGCTGCGAGTGAAGAGTTATCTAGCCAATCACAACTACTTAAAAATCTTGTAGGCAAGTTTAACTTAAAAAACGCTAATACTCCTTCTGCTAATGTAGGAATGAATAGCTCATCTACAAATTTTATTTCAGACAGTAATAGTAAGTATTAATTACCAAATTATTTGTATTTACCGGTAGTAAGTAGTTGCCGGTAAATACATACATAGTCATTAATCTGCATGCGAAAGGGATGATAAGATGCAAAAACAAACTGAGATTTTACTTGAGTCTGGTACTAATGAGCTAGGTATTATGGAGTTTACTATAGCTGGTCAACTATATGGAATTAACGTTGCTAAAGTTAAAGAGATTATAATGGCGACAGAAGTTACTACTATGCAAAAATCACATCCGCATATTGAGGGCGTATTTAAGCCACGCGAAAAAGTTATTACTGTTATTAATCTTGCTGCTTACTTAAATTTACCTGTTTCAGATACTCCTCATAGAGATATCTTTATTATAACTAATTTTAACAACTTAGACTTTGCTTTCCATGTTCATACTATAGTGGGTATTAATCGAGTTTCATGGACACAAATTAGAAAACCTGATACCATTATTTATGGTGGTGAAGAAGGTGTAGCAACGGGAATTGCAGACTTTGGCGGAAGACTTGTGACTATTTTAGACTTTGAGAAAATTATAGCAGAGATAAGTCCTGACACCAGTATTAAAGCGAGCGACATAGATACTATGGGAGAGAGAGCTAGAAGCGATAAGCCTATTCTTATAGCAGAGGATTCTGTATTATTAGGTAAGCTAATTCTTGAGTCATTAAGCAGGGCAGGGTACACTAATATTGTTAAAACTAATGACGGACAAGAGGCTTGGAATTTCTTAGAGGCTGCAAAGAATAGAGGTGGAAATATCCTTGAGGAGGTTTGCTGTTTAATAAGTGATATTGAGATGCCTCAAATGGATGGACATCGCCTTACAAAATTGGTTAAGACTGATCCGACACTTCAGAAAATACCTATAGTTTTATTCTCTTCATTAATTAGTGAGGAGATGAGAAAAAAAGGTGAAGAATTAGGTGCAGACGAGCAAATAACAAAACCTGAAATTGTTAAATTAGTAAAAATATTAGATAGATTAACATTAGGAAAATAGCTTTTTTTGGTAGCTAATTTTTGTGTTTTTTAAAAAATATTCTAAGTATTTTGCGTTAGTGGATAAAGACTGAAAGTAATATAATATTAAAGTTTACTGTAGGGGTAACCTATGTGACCCTTTGAGAGAAAGGTATATGCCTAAGCTTTCAAGTGCTCACTTTGCAATTTGTTTTGCATCTAGGTTTCCCTTACTTTTTTAAATTATACAACTAAAAAAACACCAAATAAATGCTTGCTAAGCTTAAAATTGCGAGTTTTTACGTAAGTGCAGTTAAGTTTATCAAATTAAATCGCTATAAATTTCATCAATTTTAACTTAACACAACCTATTTTTTCAAAGGAGAAGAATAATATGGGGAATATTGGGTTTGCATTTTTGTTAACACTGTTCGCAGGACTTTGTACAGGTCTTGGTAGCTTAATTGCTTTTACAGCAAAAAAGACAAATAAAAAATTTCTAGCAGTTAGTTTAGGTTTTTCTGCTGGTGTGATGATTTATGTCTCTATGATTGAAATATTTGCAAAAGCAAAAGACTCACTTATTAATGCTACAGACATAAGAACAGGTAATTGGCTTACTGTAATAGCCTTTTTTGCAGGAATGTTCTTAATAGCTATAATAGATAGAGTACTACCAGATGAAAAAAATCCACATCACGTCAAATTAGTAGAAGATATGGATTCTGATAAAAAGTCGTCAAAATTAATGCGTATGGGAGTTTTTACAGCTTTAGCAGTAGCAATACATAACTTTCCTGAGGGGCTTGCGACATTTATTTCTGCACTTCAAGAGCCAGAAATTGCAATACCTGTTGCAGTGGCAATAGCTATTCATAATGTGCCAGAGGGCATTGCTGTTTCAGTGCCAGTTTACCACGCTACTGGTTCAAAAAAGAAAGCCTTTTTGCTATCTTTTGCTTCTGGATTAGCTGAACCTGTAGGAGCGTTAATAGGTTATTTGTTATTGATGCCGTTTATTAATGACTTAACATTTGGGCTTATTTTTGCAGGCGTAGCAGGAATAATGGTGTTTATTTCGGTTGATGAGCTTTTACCGTCTGCGCAAGAATATGGTGAGCATCACTTATCTATTTATGGTTTGATTTCGGGAATGATTATAATGGCTTTTAGCTTGCTTATGTTTATATAAAACGTCAATGGCAACGCAAATTCACCTACTTACAAGTATAATTTGAGTGAATAAGTGTGGCTTCCAAAAACTTAAGAGTTTTCTTTTCATTTGGGACATCATATAATTTCTAGTCTTCATTTTTTTGATAGAATAAATAAAAAACAAATAATTGCAACTAAGATATATATATTAACAATAACGGAGGTTAAATATATGAATTGTATATCGTCAAAAGACAAACAAATTTTAAGAGAAGTTGCCAAAAAGCAGTATGAGTACTCTCAATTAGATATAAATAAAGAGAAAATAGAGCGATGGAAAAAACACAAGACTTTTAAAAAAGGCTTGCCCATGGTTGCCCTTGAAATAGGTGGCTTTAGAGATGAAGTGTATCTTCCTCGCTTAAAGTGTGAAAGCGATTTTGCTAGGGGTATAGAGACTGCTTTGTATAGTAACTTTTTAAATTATGAGATTTTTAAAGACGATAAAATAGTAAAAGACTATTACCCTGTAAGTTTACATTCTAACTTTGATTTATTTGATATTAAAATAGACAGAATTAACGCAAGCAAAGGTATTGGACATCAATTTGCACATCAAGTAAGTGATTTAGAAGAAGACTACAGTAAACTTAAAAAATCTACATACAATATTGATATGGACTCTACTAACAAGCATATTGACTTATTAAATGATGCTTTTGGAGATATTTTGCCTATTAAACTAAAGCAAAATTGTTTTGGATTTGTATTAACACAAAAATTAGTTCATTTAATGGGGCTTGAATGCCTAATGCTTAGCATGTTAGACTGCCCAGAATTATTTAAAGAGACATTACAAAGGGCTACTGACGACCATATTGAGTATTTCAAGCAGATTGAAAAAGAAGGGCTTATTTTACCTAGTAATGAGTTTGAACTATTAGGACAAGGCACATATTGCTATACTGACGAGCTAAAATCTATAGTACCTTCTACGCTGAAAAACTCATGGTGCTTTATGGATTCGCAAGAGAGCTCATCTATTTCACCTGAAATGTATAACGAGTTTTTGTTGCCTTACTATAAACAAATGTCAGAGCAGTTTGGTTTTACTTCCTATGGCTGTTGTGAACCTGTTCATGCTATTTGGGACGATTCTTTGTCTAAAATAGAGAATTTAAGAAATGTTTCGATAAGTGCTTGGTGTGACCAAGAATTTATGGGAGAGCGCTTAAGAGGAAAGAAAATTATGTACCACAGAAAAACTTCCGCAGTTTTTTTGTCATATGATAAAGTACTTAATGAAGAGGGCTTAAGAGAGCACATAGGAGAGACGCTAAGTGCGGCAAAAGGTTGTCAACTAGAGTTTACTCAAAGAGACATTTTGACTATTCATTCAAATGAAGAAAAGGCTAGAAGATTTATTGAAGTTATTAGAGAAGAGATAGAAAATAACTGGATAGTATAAAGGCCAGAATGATGAAGAAAAGGCTAGAAAGTGCTAAAATACTTACAACAAAACTGTATCCTAGCGGTAGAGTGTGGTACAGAAATAATTTAATATGTTGCAACTAAGAAATCTGCCAATTTGAGACGGGTTTGGATTATGTCGAGTAGGCTTATTGGTGTATGCCTGTGTTAACAATAAAAAAGAGCGTGAATTAGGGTTACCCTAATTCACGCTCTTTTAATTAAAAATTTAAATTAACCAAAATATCTAGCTAAAAGGCCAGCAAATGCTTTGCCATGTCTAGCTTCATCTTTAGCCATCTCATGAACTGTGTCATGAATAGCGTCTAGGTTTGCAGCCTTTGCACGTTTTGCAAGGTCAAATTTGCCCTCAGTAGCTCCGTTTTCAGCTGCTATTCTAAGCTCTAGGTTTTTCTTTGTGCTGTCAGTAACAACCTCACCTAAAAGTTCAGCAAATTTTGATGCATGCTCTGCTTCTTCAAGAGCTGCTTTCTCCCAGTACAAACCGATTTCAGGATAGCCTTCTCTGTGTGCTACTCTAGACATTGCTAGGTACATACCAACCTCTGTGCACTCTCCCTCAAAGTTAGCTCTTAAATCAGCCATAATATCTTCTGAAGAACCTTGTGCTACGCCAACAACATGCTCAGTTGCCCAAGACATTTCACCTGATTGCTCTTTAAATTTCTCAGGACCTACCTTGCAAGTTGGACATTTATCAGGAGCGCTATCTCCTGTGTGAACATAACCGCAAACTGTACATACAAATTTTTTCATGTTTCTTCCTCCGTTAATTTTAATATTTTTTTACATATTTTTAGACATGCAGTCTTTGCATAAACCTTTAAACATCAACTCTTCTTCCATAATCTCAAACCCATATTCTTCGCATAATGAGGATTTTGCGTCATCTGAAAAAAAGTCTTTTTCAATATCTAATACACAATTGCATTTTGTGCAAAAGAAATGCGAGTGTGGCCTAGTATTGCCGTCAAAATGCTCTTGTGCGCCAAGAACACCAACGCTTTTAATTACACCTTCATCACAGAATTTTTTTATGTTTCTGTAAACTGTTCCTAAACTTAAATCTTTATAATTAGGCTTAAGTGTAGTATAAACCCATTCTGCAGTAGGATGAACTTTAGTGGACTTAATAACGTCTAAAATCGCAACACGTTTTCTACTATAATTTTCACGTACAGGCATTTTAAAACCAACTTTCTAAATTTCATTATTAATCAATTGCCCACCAAAATAGGCATTAACTTTTGACTACAAACGAATTATAACATAGTATTTTAAATTTGTAAATAGTAATTATTATTATTTTTATTATTTAACATTTTATTCATATCTTGAGTTAATTTTGAACTTCAGCTAAAAGCTTTGTCATGGTTTTTTGAAATCTTCTTTCACACACAGCTATAATATCATCGCCTTTTTCAAGAACAGTAGAACCCCTAGGTATTATCATTTTATCAGAATCTCTTACAACCGAAACTATAAGCATGTCCGACGGAAATTTAATGTCTTGCAATTTAACTCCATGGTAAGCAGTATTTTCTGGTAGCTTCATACTACAAATAGCACCATTTCCTTCTCCAAAATTAGCTAAAAGGTGCATTTTATCTAGGTCTGCCTCTTGTTCTATTAGCTTTGTAATAATCTCTGTGCTGTTAACAGCGTAATCTATTCCAAGAAGTCTATATGTCTCAAGGTTTCTAGGATCTCCTGACCTTGCTATTACTTTTTTTGCGTTAAAATAGTTTTTAGCTAGTTGAGACGAAACTATATTATCTTGGTCGCTTTCAGTTACAGCCATAAAGCAATCTGCATTTTTTGTGCCTGCAAGCTCTAAAATACTTACTTTGCTTCCGTCTCCGTATATAATTTGCGCATCTAGTGCATTTGCTAGCTCATTACAGCGGATCTTGTCCATCTCAATTAAGCTAACGGTATGGCCTTTGTCTATTAATGTTCTGGCTAAGCTAAGTCCTATTTTGCCTCCGCCAACTATTACTGTTTTCATACAATTAATCTTGCCTTTCTAAAATATTATAAAAGCTAAACTGATAATAAATCAATCTGTTTTCTTCGCAATAACTAACTTATCTCCCGCTTCGGCAATAGGACAATCAAAAGCCGTGTTAAGAAAGAACTTGCCATTTTCTCTAACTACTCCAAAAACACTCTCTTCTTCGCTGCCTTCTAGAACAGCTATTCTTTTTCCTATATCTTTTTTATCAATGTCACTTAGCCTAAATGTAACCAAGTTAGTTCCAAAACTTACTTTTTTTTGTTCATACGGCGTGGTGATAGCATTTATAATAGATTCAGCAGACATATTTGTTGGGCAAACTGACTGCAATCCAAAGCTCTCAAAAATATACTCTCTAAATGGGTCGCTTATACGTGTTACTACAGTTTCAACATTAAAAATGTCTTTAGCTATTTGACCTACAGTAATATTCAAATTATCGTCAGAGGTGGTTACGGCAACTGCATCGCAACTCTCAATACCTGCGTTTCTTAAGTTTTGAACATCCATAGGAAAACTCTGAAAAATAATTCCGCCAAATTTTGAGCTAAGCGAAGACAAGTTTTCTTCATTTTCTTCAATTATTACTATTTCATGCCCGCTTCTATCTAAAATCTCTGCTATTTTACGACCTAAGTAGCCTGCACCAATAACCATTATATTCATAAATTTCGATAATCCTTTCCTTTTAATGCCTATATTCTAAGGATCTAACCTGTTTACCTGACCGTCTTCTCCTGTACCTGGTACAGGACTTGGTGTTACATTTATTTGAGGAGTAGAAATTTCAGGTGTAGATACCTCAGGGGTTGAGGAAGTGTCGGTAGACGAGGAGGTGTCTGAACCAGTGTCAACTGGAGGGGTGGTAGACACAGTAATCCCTTTCATTATTGGCTCAGCAAGAGCTAAGTTCATACTCTCAATTTGTGAAAAATTAGAACTTATATATGCGTCTTGCCCGTTAAATATAATTTTATGCCAACTTCCTTCAGTTATTGTGTATTTAAAGTAAGCGTTAGCGTTAGCTGTACCTACAATTTGATGTTCTGTTCCAGGGCCTGAGCGTATATTGACTTGGTCGCTTAAACATTTTATTAGTGATATATCTATATTTCTACCTGCTGAAATAGGTAAGCTTGTAACAACAGTGTCAGAAGTATCGCTACTATTACTGCTATCTACAGATATGTTAAAATCTTCGTCTTCTCCACTAGAGCAAGCTACAGAAGATAAAATAAAGAGTGAGCTAAGTGCTATACAAATGCATTTAAACAAGGCTTTTGAAGATTGTATTTTTTTCATAATTTTTAAAACCCTTTCATTATGATATGAATTAAAGTTAAATAAAAAATATACTTTGTAGTAATAATAATCTATTCTTAACCATTCTACCACATATTACAAATTTTTTAAATATTTTTTTATAAAATAAATATAAAATTTATATAAACATTAACTTTACTTTTTTACAGTTTAGTTTTATAATGGTATGTATAATAATGAAAGGTAGAATATGGGGTTAATTAATTAAAGCATATTCAAAATACATATGATTGATACTATTCTTTTTGATTTAGACGGCACGCTTACACCTATTGATAATGAAGTTTTTGTAAGCTCATATTTCGGAAATGTTGCTAAGGCGTTTTCACACTATGACACAAAAAAGCTTTTAAAAGACATTATGCAAGCAACACAAATGATGATAACAAATGATGGAAGCAAAACAAATAATAAGGCTTTTTGGGAATGCTTTATGGGATTAGGGTATAATGAGAGCATTCGTGAAGAATTTGATAGTTTTTATTTAAATGAGTTTAATAATGTGTCAGAACATGTTGATAAGAATTTTAGCATGCGGTGCTACTTTGATAAACTGAAAGAATTGAATTATGATATTATATTAGCAACAAATCCTATTTTTCCACTTTCTGCTTCAGTGTCAAGACTTTCTTGGATTGGCCTTAGTGTAGACGATTTTTCTTACATAACTACTATGGATAACAGTACTTATATAAAACCTAAAAATGGATATTACCTTGAGATATTAAACAAGACCGGTAAAAAGGCTGAGCAATGTATAATGGTTGGAAATAATACACTTGATGACATGAGCGCTAAAGAGGTAGGTATGGAAGTGTTTTTATTGCCTAAGTATATTGAAAACAAGGCAGAAGATGATATAAACATTTATCCTCACGGAGATTTTGATGATTTATTGAAATATTTAGATGGTTTAAATAATTAAAATAGAGAACAGTATAAGCTTATTGGAAAAGACGGACTTTTCCAATCGTTAAAGCTTTACTGTTCTCTTTTGTGCTTTAAAGAAGGTGGGTAAATTAGGCAAAATCTGTTGCAATATATTTTTCGCTCTCTTTAGGAGAGTAAATGAATTTATCTATATGGCCTTCAGTTAAAAAATAGTTAGGATTATCAGGCTTATAAGTATAGTCAAAAGTTTCAATAATTATTAGCTTAATTTTCATTTTAGACGGTAATATGCATTTAATAAAAACACTAGCTTGTTGACCCGGTTTTACATTATCTTTAAGTTCTGCAAGACCAGCTAAATTAGGAGATAGCTCTACAAAAATTCCATAATTTTCAACGCTTCTTACAATACCGGCAACCGTTTCACCAGCACTAAACATAAGTGCATTTTCCTCCCAAGTTCCTAAAAGTTCTTTTTGTGATAAGGTGATTTTACCGTTTTCTACAGATTTTACCACCGCCTTTATATCCATGCCTATGTTAAAGCGCTCACTTGGGTGTTCTATTCTTGAAACAGAGATAAAGTCGATAGGCATAAGGGCAATAACACCACAACCAATGTCTACAAAAACCCCAAAACTCTCCATATGAGTTATTTTAGCATTTATAATGTCTCCAACTTTTAGTTTTGATATGTATTTTTCTTTGCATATTTCTTGAGCTTCTCTTCGAGATAAAATAGCGTAAACACTTCCATTTTCGTCTCTTGCAAAATCTTTTATTATAAAGCTAACAGGCTTGTTAACTCTCGATATTATTGCAATATCCCTAACAGTGCCTTCTTTTATACCTATTGCACCCTCGTCTCTTGGTATTACACCTTTCATACATTTTAAGTCCACAATAATATTGTGCTTGTTGTCACAAATAACTGCTCTTGACTCTAAAATGCGCTTTTCTCTGCAAGCCTCTGATAAATTTATTGGCGAGCTTTGGTATAATTTATTTTCACTGCTGTCTATCAAGTAACCCTCGGGATAGTATCTCATATTAATATTCATCCTTTCGTTTCTTTCTACATTGCCAACTTTTTTGCCTTTAGTACTTCTTTATTTTGAGCGATTGATAATATATATGAGAAAATTTAACATTATAGACTTGAAATTAATATTACTTTAGTGTAAAATAAGCAAGGTTGTAAATAATATAATTTATTTTAAGAGAGATTAAAATTGAGCATAATCTAATAACCTTATGTTTATTTTATTGGCTATTTATTATGGTGTTGATGTTTAGTGCATTTAACAAATAAATATGCCTAAAACAGAAATTTAAATAGATGCTCGGATAATGAAAGGAAATAGTATAATGAAGAAATTTTTTGCATTAATACTGGCTTGTTTAGTGTCTGTATTAGCTGTTGCTTGTACTAGTAACGACGAAAAAATACAAGCAGAGGTGCTTGGGGTAGAGGGTTTAATAGCAATGGAGGATTTAGAGGCAGTGGGCTCTGTTTACCCTGCAGGGTACCAAACTGAAATGCCTGAAGTAGGAGAAGAAATTGCTGAGATAACAACTAGCATGGGCGTAATTAAAATGAGGTTTTTCCCTGAGGTTGCTCCTATGGCGGTTTACAACTTTAAAAAACACGCTATTGACGGTTATTATGACGGCCTTACTTTTCATAGAGTAATGCAAGATTTTATGGTGCAAGGCGGAGACCCTAACGGAAATGGCTCTGGTGGTGAAAGCGTATGGGGAACAGCATTTGAAGATGAGTTTGCCGCAAACTTGCTTAATATAAGAGGAGCGGTTGCTATGGCTAACTCAGGCCCTAATACAAACGGCTCTCAGTTTTTTATAAATACAAGCACTTCTGTTCCTAATTGGGAGAATCAGGAAACTGCATATGAGTTCTATACGGAAGATATTGAGGGATTTGAGATCTATTATGGTACTGGCGGAACAGTAAACATGGACATAGTGAACAATGATGTAAAAAATGCATATGCAAATGGTGGAAATATACACTTAGACGGTGGTTTAAACACATTAGAATTTGGACATACTGTATTTGCACATGTTTATGAGGGGTTAGAAATTGCTGATGCTATTTCTATGGTAGATACAGATGAAAGTGCTATGCCTTTAGAGAGTGTTATTATAGAGTCTATTGAAATTAAAGCTTACGAGGGATAATAATAGCTTTGCTTTTTACCGAAATAGATGATAACGAGTAGCAGAGGCAAAGTTATATAGCAAGAGTAGAGCCTCTACAACTTAATGATTATTTATATTAGGGAACGCTTTACCGCGCTCCCTAATGTTATAGTCAATCCACTTAAAATCAAGCAAATCTCTGATTACAAAAACCATAGGTGAAAGCTTTTGTAATCATTTCTTTGATGATTTTTAAGTGTTTGTGACTATA
>CAYJEZ010000018.1:0-26654 GCA_964369215.1 uncultured Eubacteriales bacterium | reverse complement strand
CTTTAATTCTTAAAATATAGTCAGACAACTACAAATAAAGGGGCAGTTCGCTTTGAACTGCCCCTTTAATATTTATCAAAACGCCATTCTCTCCCAACCTTTTTGGGTTATTGGCTCTATTCCCAGCATCTCTCTGCCAAGGTTTACATAGTATTTATAGTTCTCAAGGCTTACTCCGTTTGGAATTCTGTGGTCAAGCGCGAATATTGTTCCGCCACCTTTTGTTAGGTCGCAAATTTTGTACTCAAGTTCTTTTCTAATTGCCTCTTTGTCGGCTCTTAATGCGTATTTATCTATACCGCCTTTTAAGGTAAATGCTTTTCCGTATTTTTTTCTTATCTCCACTATGTCCATTCCAGACCCCGGCTCGCATGGGTAAACTGTAGTAAGTCCACACTCTAAAAGATTATCTAATATAGGATTCATGTTTCCGTCGCTATCTTGGCAAAATATTTGAGCTCCTGCCCTTTTTGCTTCGTTCCATACTTTATTGTAATATGGTTTCATAAACTCATCTACTTGCTTAGGGCCAAATAACGGGCCAGACTTCCCAGCCATATCCTCGTGTATCGACAAGTAATCTATAGGCACAATATCATACACATACTCTATTGTTTTTATAGCAGTATCAGCCATTGTGTTTAGCATGTCAGTTATCATCTCAGGCTCTGTGTAGCAGGCTATGCAAAGTTCCTCTTCTCCTAATAGTTGCCTTGGTTGGTCAAAGCCTCCGGGAATACCAAAAGTGGTTAAATAGCCTTGGTCTCTAAGCTTTTTTTGCTCTTTAAGTTTTTCAATATTAACTCTGCTTTTGTCAAAAGCATACCAATGCTTTACTTTTTCCCAATCTTCTGGCGTGCTTACAGGGTGCTCCATAGGCAGTGGAATAGTTGCGCTTTGCTTACAAAGTTTCATCTTTCTGCCCATTTTATCTATAGTTATTCTCTCCACCTCATTATCCACCAAAACGCTCTCGGTAATACCTGTAATAGCTCCACAATTTGCCGCTAGTGAAGTTTTTAAAACATAGTCCCAGTCAAATGCTACCATTTCTATTTCATCTTTTGTAGCGCCTTGCATTTCCCACTCTTTATCAAGCCCTACTAAGGGCCCAAAAAGCTCGCAAAACATTTCTCTTCCTGTGTACTCAAATTTACAGTGTGCAATATATCTTTCTCTGTCCCAAATCATAATTAGCCTCCATTTTTTGCATAAGGCACTGTTAAGTTAACAAAGCCTTGCATAAGTATTTCGTTTTGTTATATATGTTTTTATAAGTAGATTTTAACATATTTACAAGCACATAAAAATAGCATATAATAAAAAAAGATGATGTGAATTTAAAACAGGAGCTATTTTTATGGAAAATATTTTAAGAGAAATTCTTAACAGCAACTATGAAATTAAGATAAACAATTTTTTTGACACAAAGAGCACTTTCTCAAATTGGCAAATAGCACATAGAGAGATTGACGATAATATGCTTGTGTTTCAAATGTCTGGCGAGGGTTATTACACAATTAATAACAACATATACAGCATCAAACCCTCTAGGGTAGTATTTGTGTCTTCGGGCACTTTTCACTCGGCTATAAGAACTGATAGCTCGGTAAAATTTGACTTATACTGCTTTAGGTTCTCTCTTTTAAACAATGGAAAAGAAGTGCTAAATAACGCATCTTTTGTATATGACTTTATAACAGAGACACCTTTTAACATGATGTTTGAAAAATTTTATAGATATTTTGAAGTTAACAGATTTAATTCGCCTGAAAATTGTATAAACTTTTTCAAAGCTATAATTAATGCAATGTTTTTTCAAGTTGAGTTAGAAAAAAACTTATATTATGACCACACAATAACCAAGATAGGCTTTGAAATAATTGACTCAATTAAAAGAAAAGAACTTATTAGCGTAGAGAAAATTATTAATGAGTACAAATTAAGCTATTACGAGTTCTCTAAAAGATTTAAATTAATTTTTGGTATGACTTTTAAAACCTATGTTTTAACACAAAAAATGAATTATGCAAACACCTTGCTTCATAACTCTAATTTAAGAGTA
Source organism: uncultured Eubacteriales bacterium (assembly GCA_964369215.1). GTDB lineage: Bacteria > Bacillota > Clostridia > Oscillospirales > Acutalibacteraceae > SIG603. The sequence continues at coordinate 24,589 of CAYJEZ010000018.1, read as the reverse complement.
GGAGAAATTGCAGAAATTTTAGGTTATAGCGACATGTATATTTTTTCTAATTTATATAAAAAGACCTACGGTGTCTCTCCGAGGCAGGCTAAACGCTAGTTTTTTACATTGTTCAATGATATTACTAACAAAAATATATTTTTTTGTTTAATATTTTTATATTTAACAGTGGACAAATGGTTACAATTATGTTACTATTATAATGTATCTAGTAGTAAACAAGCTATGTATATTTTTTAAGGTGATATTTATGAATGTAAAAATTTTCAAGAGTGTTAAAGTTGTGCCCCTAATTTTTTTACTGTTATGCTTTGCCTTGCTAATTCCTTTACATGTGTTTACCGAAACACCTAGCACTGTGCAAGCAATTTCAGACATTGAGGCTCAAAAGAAAGAAATAGAAGAAGAGACTGCTAAGCTTGATGAAGAATTGCGCTTGCTTGATATAGAACAGGCAGATGCGCAGGCTTACTCAGATTTGCTAGAAGAGAAGATAAATCTGCTTACTACAAAAATTAATAATGCTATCGAGAACATAAAAATGCTTAATCAAGAAATTGACATTATGGAGGCAGATATACAGGCTGCTGACAAAAAATACGAAGACACTTTTAATCTGTTAAAAGAGCGCCTGTTGGCTCTTTATATAACAGGAGAAGAAAATCCTTTAAACACTCTTTTAAACTCTGATAACCTATATGAGTACTCACTAAGGCAAGAGGCGTTAAAAACAATAAGTGACCATGACAAAAAGTTAATGGACAAGATAACAGATTATAGAAATGAAACTGAAGACGATAAAATTCAATTACAAAAGGCAAAAGATTTGTTAGCTGAAGAAAAGGTTCAGCTTGAGCTAGACCAGTTTGAACAAGAAGACTTACATAAGCAAAACAATGAACTACTAAAACAAATAGCGACCACAAAAGAAACAAAGGAAGAACAAATACGAACCCTAGCCGCTGAAGATGAACAGTTAAACGCAGAACTAGAAGCCGCAATTGAAGCAGAGAGAATAAGGCAAGAAGAAGAGGAACGAAAACGAAAAGAAGAAGAAGAGAGAAAACGCTTAGAGGCAGAAAAAGCAGCCACAGCGGGTAATACTAGCAATTCAAACTATACCCCAGCAGGCAGTAACTCTGGTAGTTACGCACAGGGTTTTGATGCAGCTTGGCCTGTACCGGGTAGGGGACTAAGCCACATTACATATTGGTACGGCAACGGACATAATGGCCTTGACATAGGAGCGCCCCAAGGCACGCCTGTAGTCGCAACAGAAGATGGTAAGGTTTTAAGCTCTTCTTTTCATTCTTCTTGGGGAAACAACGTGCTTATTTACCACAACAGTACATATTCATCAAGGTATGCACACTTAACCTCATGGGCTGTTACCCAGGGTGAGTTTGTGTCTAAAGGACAAGTTATAGGTTATGTTGGCAACACAGGTTACAGTTTTGGAAACCATTTGCATTTTGAGATATACAAAGATGGAACAAGGATTGATCCTTACCCTTATTTAGTTGAATAAAGCAAAAAATATGCAATGATAAGGTTAAAATAAAAAATATTTATTTTTTGTAATAAACACTAGACAAATAGTTACAAATGTGTTATAATTGTAACAGATAATAAATCAAGTGTAAAACCACTATACTTTAGCAATTTATTTAGGTATATTGGCTAAATAATAAAGATTATGACAGGTTAAGTTTATCTCCTTAAAATAAAGCAAAGCTAGCTACAACGCCAATGTTGTAGCTAGCTTTGTGTTTAATATCTCTACTTATGCACCATAACATCCCATGGAGTAAGCATTGCTAAAATTTGTTCGTGGGGTCTGCCATTCTCCGTAATAAACACTGCCGGTACACGTTTGTTTTTTTGAATTACTGTAACAAAAATACGTCTAACCTCTGCCACACTTACATCTCTTGCAGCAAACTTATAATTACCTTTGTGAGATTTAATATCATACATAAATTTCAGTTCATAAAGGCTTGTTGAGCTGTTTATAGCATTTTTGCTTTTTAACATATATCTAAAAATAGTACCATGGCTAAACACTCCTACAAACCTACCGTTATCAAGCACAGGAACATGTGAGTAGCCAAGCCTTTCCATTCGCTCCATAACTTTAAAAACTTTTTGGTCAATATTTGCATAAAATATATCTTTTGATTTCGTTCCAAAATTTATTGCTAAAGGAGGTTTTTCAACATGCTTTATTATATCTTCTAAATCTCTTGTAAGAGCAGAAGAAGGCTCAATAACATTTTCACCGTCGATTTTTGGGTTGTGAGAGAGTAAATTTCTTACCTCTCTGCATAAGTCTAGCTTCTCTCTAAAATGTAAGCTGTCATCGTCGTTTATGTACTCAAAAATAACGCTTGTATATTTTCTAGTTTTTCCATAGTAATGTGCCTCTAGGCTATCTTCTAATATTTTATAGGTATTTAAAAATTCATCTGCTGCCATGTTTTTCTCCCCTTTCACATATATAGTCAAACATTTAAAATTAATTAATAAACAAGTAAATAAGTACCGCTATAAGCCCTAGTCCTGCAAAAAACAACCCGTATGATAAGCTCGACTCTATCATTTTTCGCCTTGTTGCCGAGGTCTCTTCAAATTTTGAGAACTTTTCTGCATAGTCATGACCCGTTCCATGGTTTACTAAGTGGGTAATATAATCAAAAACATGCCCAAATTTATAGCTTGTTGTGCTTCTGTCAAGCATGCTTCTCTCTTTTGCAGGAGAAAGTGCAAAAGCAGAAAAAAATCTTGTAAATGTATCTGTAATATTTGATATAACATAGCTCGTAACGTTTATTACAAAAAATATAGCTATAAAAATGTAGTCTATTAAATAATCGCTTAAAAAAGTTGATATTAAGCCTAATACTTTTGGTATAAGCTTTGTAAAAATTGGCATATATATTAAATTTTCTAATGAAATACTCTCATGGTCTTTCTCTTTTATTAAGGTTCTAACAATAATAAAGTAAAGTAGAACTCCTATTGCTAAGCTGTATAAGGCACCTTTTAAGTTAACCCAACTAAAAAAGTGAATATGTAAAATATCAGTATGCGCGTTCATAACTCCAGCAGTTTGAGGTATTAAAATCTCTGTGAATGCCTGCGGTAACACTCCGCCTAAAATAGCTACTGTAGCGCAAATTATTAATGATATAAGCCCCCCTACAGGAATACTCACCCTAGGTGCACTCTCGTTTTTAGCAAATAGCACAAATCCTATTTTTAACATATACGCGGTGGTAAATCCACCAGCTACAACAAATAATATCTCATAAAAACTTAGTAGTGCGTCAGGGTGCAAGTGTATATGCTCTACAATACTTTCGTGTAATAGGGTTTTGCTTATATAGCCACCTAGTCCTGGAACTCCTGCTAGACCACATGCAGCTAATAAAAACAATACTGCTATTATCGGATTTTTTCTTGCTATCCCTTTAATACTATTAAAGTGGGTAGTTCCTACACAAGCAAAAATAACCGAACATAAAGAGAATAAAATTAGCTTGAATACTGTGTGGTTAAGCATATGCCAAACCGTACCAAGGCTGGCTATTGTGTTATGGTCACCCATTATGCCAAGCATTGCAATTCCTGTAAAAATAAAGCCAATTTGAGACATAGACGAATAGGCTACTGTCTTTTTAAAATCGAACGAGAAAATGGCGAGAACTCCGCCCCAAAGCATGGTTATTACTGCAATTGTAATGAGCGCTTTTCCCCAAATTTCTCCGTGGTAAAAGGTGTTAACGCTCAGCATTATTGCTCCAAAAACACCTGTTTTTGACAAAATTGATGAGAAAACTGCAGTGTAAGGAGTAGGTGTGCTAACGTAAGTTTTTCTAAGCCAAATATGCAAGGGATAAAGCCCCGCTTTTGTGCCGAAACCTATAAGAATTAACGCTCCTATTAAATAAAGTGAGCTTTGCTCTACGCTACTTGCAGCGGTTTTTATCTCTGCAAAAGACAGCGTTCCAAGCTTGCCATAGAGCATAAACAAGCCCATTAACAAGGTCATTCCTGCAATTAAAGATACATACAGATATAGCGTGCTAACTTTTTTGTCTTTTCCCATTAATACCCAACCGTAAGAGGCAAAAGACATTATTTCAAAAAAGAAAAACATTGTTAAAAAATCACCGCTAATAAATACTCCTAAAGTTCCTATTAGCGTAGCAACACCGGTTAAAACATGCCATAAATCCAGCTTTATTTGCTGTTTTCTAAAATATTGCCCTGAAAAAAGCACTGCTACTGAAAAAGCAAATATCGTCAGTATTAATTGCAATATTCTAAATCCGTCTATAGTAAATGAAAAAAACATGTCCATATTAATTATCATCCCTTTGTAATGTGAGTAATTTATAGTAAATTAAGCCCCAAACACTACCAACTCCCAAATGAAAAACCGCATATAGCTTATTTCAATTGTTTTTTGGTGTTTTTTCTAACTTAATTAACTATACCTTTCAAAACAAACTAACACTTTGTAAAGTATTATTTGTCAAATAAATGTGCGTTCATTCTACTGTAATGAAAAATATATTGCTGAGCAATTCCTGCATTCTCGCCAAAGTCCTCAGGTGAAAGTTCAGGAAAAAACGTCTCCATAGCTTTTTTCATCCATACATCAAGCGGAAAGCACTCTGTTCTATAAAAGCCATAAAGTAAAACACAGTCTGTTACTTTTGGACCGACTCCTTTTATTTTCATAAGCTCTTTTTTTGCTTGTTCTATAGGCATAGTGTAAAGGTTCATAAAGTCAATATCATTATTGGAAACAATATTTGCCGCACTTAAAATATATTTTGCCCTAAAGCCACTTCTTAAAGGTGCTAGGTCATCTTCACTTAATTTTGATATAACTTTTGCACAAGGAAAGCTGTATTGCTCTCCTACTTTCTCACCATATGTTTCGCAAAGCCTACCAATAATTCCTTTTATTCTTGGAATATTATTGTTTTGAGATATTATAAACGAAATTAATGCCTCCCATGGGTCTTGCCTTAAAATATTAATTCCGGGGGCAAAGCCTATGCTCTCTTTTAGCCTAGGGTGAAAGCTTGACAGCCTCTCTCTTATTTTTACATAATCTGTATCTAGGTCAAAATACTTTTTCCATACATTATCAAAGTCATCTTCACTACATAAAAATTCTATTTTGTTATCGCCTATTAGCTCTCTTAACTTAAGTGATTTACCATATGCAACCCCACTCCAGTAGCCATCGTTCTCAACCCATCTAAAAGCTTGTCCGCAGTCAAGAGTTTGTGCTAAATCAAAGGTTTTATCTATTAGTATCATCTATTTTTGCCCTCTGTTTGGGTTGAAGTTATAACTTCTCTTGCTGTTAGAAACTCAATAGCTCTTTCAATAGAGTCTCTGGAGTTACCCCAGTCCCCACCAGCGTTTCTATAATCGAACATTCTGCAAAAATGAGTAATGTCTTTTTTTACTTCTGTCATATATTTCTTCGATAACCTTGCGGTGCTGTCCATAAATGCTGGCAAGTTTTTTTTGTGTACCTTTTTAGACGCTAGTTTAATTATATGAGAGTAATGCGGAACACAAATATGAGTTTGACTATCGTATAAATCTCTAAACTCTTTTTCGTTTTGCCAAAGCACTAATACAGTGTTGCTTAGGTGAATCATGTTCTTGTCAATATTCTCACAAATAAAGCAGTTTTTCTCTCGCTCTTCTGCAGCACTTAAAACCTTTTTAAGCGCTACGCCCTCTTTCATAATGTCATTTTCTACCTCTGCTAGTAAAGACTCTAAAATTAAAGATACAGATAGCCTGCTACCTCTTTCGAGTATTTGGTCAAAATGGTTTTTACAAAAGCCTTTTTTGTTGGTCTCAACCCTAACGTCAGGCTCCATCATGGCGGCACCAGTTATATAAGTTGCCATTCTGTCTTCAAGCATATCACGCATTCTGCAAAATGGGCAGCCATCTTTAGGTGTAAATATCTCGTCTATTGGAATAGAACAAATGTCTTGTTTCAATAATAACATTCCTTTCAAAATAAGTATATTTATACAGCAATTTCTGTTGTTTTATTACATTATAGCAAGTTAAATATACATCTATTTTAGCACTATTAATAATTAAAAACCGCTCAATTTGAGCTTTTTTTAATTAACTAATACTAGTTTTTTTATATTATTCATTGTATTTTTTATTTTTTATCGTTATTTATACATGTATTGTATTTTCAATAAAATACATGGGCATTAAAACTTGACAAACTAAAATTCGCTAAAAACAAACCTATATTTTGTGGTTTTAAAGCAGTATCTCTACTATTAACACAAAAATTGTTAAAATTTGTAATACAAATGGTTTATGTGTTGAAAGTAAGTTTTCAACAATTGCATTGTTGAAATGTTGACAAAGATATGCATTAGACTTAAAAAAGCTTGATAAAAAGGACTTTTCCACACTTTCAACAGACTTTTCAACAGTTTTTTAAAATGTGGAAAAGTATTTGTCAAGACTTTTTGACATAAAATTTTAATACATATTGTATAAAACTTTTTTTATTTTATCTTCTCTTTCGATTTTGTATATTTATGCAAAATAAATTAATCAACTTCACACTTTGCCACTCATAGTAAAAAGGTTTTTTATTGTATATTTCCTTTAAATTATTGCCTTATTTCTACAAGCAGTCTGGGTAAATAAACCCATAAGTATTAACACTATAATTTGGGCTAGTCTTTTGTGCTTGTGTATAATCAGAGTATAAGAAAATTTTCGCCTCAGCTAGTCGCCTATATAAAAGACCATTTACGCAAACATCACCTGCGTGGTGCCACTCAAGCATTGCTGTTGCAAACGACATTGCGTCTACATGTGTTTGGTCATGTACGTCACCTGAGTAGTCATTTAAATGAACATACCCTGCACGCACCCATGCGCCCTCTGCTCCTAATGCATTTATTTTATACCAACGCTCGCCCGATATATCGTCAGCCCAATAGTCTACAACGTCTACAGCTACATCACTATTAAGCACAGCAATCACCTCAGCCTGTTCTGTTCTGTCACTATAAGCATTAACACTTTTTATAACACTGCCTGCTATTGGGTTTTCAAGGCTAATGTTTAAGCTTTCGTAATCAACTGCTGCTATCATAATATTTTTTAAAGTTGAGTCGAGCGTCCACGCTGTACCTACATTGTATGAGAAGCTTACTAGCGCATCAAATTGAGCTTGATTTAGGGCTATATTGTTGTTTGTCATAAGCCTGTTTACTGCAGAAGTATAAGAGCCGTTATTAACCTTGTTAATAAGCTGAGCCTTTCCTTCTGCTGGAGTTAAATTGTTATAAAAAGTGCTGTTTTCATTCACTACTATGCCATAACCCACCGTTGGTATATTGCCTGCAAGCTCATCTTTATACACCGACGACCTAAAGCCCTCAAATGAAGCTATTATATTTATCATCTCAGTACTCACTCGCCTTTGTGCCATTCCTACATTGTCTGTTGAACCGATAATAATATCGAACTCATACGCCTCTGCCTCATACCCTAAACTAGTGCTAGCATATGCCTTTACTGTATGCTGACCAGCTGGTAAGCTAATAGCGGCACTAAAAATTCTAACCTCGTTTGTAGGCAATCCATCTGTAGACTGACTTTGAGATGAATACTCTGTAGCTGTTACAACTTCTGCTCCTGATACCTCGAACCTAACCCTTGTTTTCTCTGCGTCTGTAATGGCTATTAAATTAAAACTTTGGTTTTCTAATGGAGTGTTAATCTCTGGGTAAGCAACCCTAATAGCAGCCGCTTTGTCTACAGTAACAACGCACTCAGCAATAGTTCCAGCGTACCTATCTTGTGCGGTTATTACTACCACACCTGTGTTAAGCGCATATACAAAGCCGTCTTGAACTATAGCAATATTTTCATCACTAGAGCTCCAAACAACCGAATTACCAGTATTCGTTGACGCTTTTAAATAAAGTGTTTCATATTTTTTTACATTCTCATTTTGTGCAGAAATAGTAACTACCGAGCCCTCTGTTTGTGGGTTATGAACAGCAGTATAATCTGATGATACATAACCTACCTCATTACTGCCTGTTTTGACCTTAAACCACGACGAGCTTGTCTTCTCTATAAGTGTTACTATTTCTCCATGGTTAATAGTAGTAATTATTCTGCTTTTTGTGCTTGCATTTTCACGTAGGTTCAAGCCGCTTACTGCAGTAACCTTTAAATAGTTTGTTTCGTTTACTGTGCCTACCTCTTCTAAGTCAGGAAAATACACATAACCTCTTTCTCCATCATATGTAACGGTACGCCAGTCGTCGTCACCCTCTACCTCAATCACAGTGCCAGCAGGTAGTTTAAGCAAAACATCATAAAATGTAGCCGGTCCCTCTCTTAAATTAGTACTTTGTTTAGTCTGCATTTTTATTATTGATCGTTCGCCTTCTTCATCTTCTTCAGGTTCGGTTTTTGTAAGCTCTAAATAACTTGTGCTTGCAAACCCTGTCACACCATCTTCTAGCTCTACCTCGTACCAAGTAGAACTACTAGCATCAATAACCTTTACAGTATCTCCCTTTTTAATAATGCCTTTTTCTTTATAATCGGTCCCTTTGCCACTTCTTATATATACATTGGTGGTCGCCTTTGCATACAACTCATCACTTTCTTCGTCAAAGTTAGAGCTTAATGGCTCAAGATAAACTGAATAAATAAAACCTGTTAAGCCATTAGCAATTTCAACCTCGTACCATTCGTTATCTGATTTATCGAGTATCTCTACCTGTGTACCTTTGTCTAGAATGCTCTCGTATGAATAGCCTAAGCCTTTTCCACTTCTTAAATATACTGTGTCTGTGGTTACAGCCTTATTGCTATTTTGGGTACTGTTCGAGCCAACACTTTCAGTGTCATCGTCTCCTTGCTGTGCTTCTTTTACATACTCAGATGAAACATAACCGCTCGTCCCACTTTCAAGCCTTATTTTAAGCCAATTTTCATCACTATCATCTATAACTGTAATCCTTGTTCCCTCGTCTATAACAGTTACCACTGTAAACTCACTGCTTTTACCACTTCTCACTCTTAAGGTGGCAGTAGCCTCTGCAATATATTCATCGGTTACTGTCTCATCAATTTTTTCTATATAAGATGAATTCAAATACCCTACTTCGCCATTGTCAGCCCTAAGTTTAATCCAGTTACCGTCGACATCCTCTAACACAGTAAGTTCAGTTCCCTCAGGCAATATGTCTATATAGTCTGCATCTATATCTGCAAACTCTCTAAAATAAAGCTCACCTGTTGTTCTTACCCTGTAAGCCTTGCCATTTACACTAATATAAGAAGAACTAATATACCCCTCTTCTTCACTATCTGCAAAACTAACCTCATACCACTGCTCGTTAGTTTTTTCTTCAATAACTAGCTGTGTGCCCTCACTTATTGTTTTTATAACTTCGCTACCATCGCTGGGGCTCTCTTTTAGATGTGTATCAGCAACTATATAAGAATAGCTGTTAGCAAAAACATTTACACCTAACATACACATTAAAAATATAGTCATTAATAGTACACAACTAAAGTATTTGTACATTTTATATGACATCAGCACAACCTACCTTTCTTACAAACTTTAACAAACAAGGCTAATATTCGCTGAATTTATTATACTACACATCACATTTAAATTCAATCATAAATTAGTTACGCTTTATTAATATTATCTATCTTTAATAATAAACAAAAATAGTATAATATTTATTACAGTAACAGACGAAGTAATAATTGATATACCAATAAGTTAGTTTCTTTTTATTATTTTGCGTATTCATACAAATAATGGTTTGCGAGGAAAAAAATGACAACACTAGAGCAGCTTAAATTTTTAAACAAATATTTATTAAGCGAAATGCCAAGATACAAAGGTCAAGATGAAAATTTTTCTGACACTGAAGAAGAGCAAAAAAGGCTTTTTCGTTGCCTATTAAACGTTCGTCCTCCAATAGCCGCAGACGACAACTTTCTTAAAATACAAGATGAGTTTTTGCAAAACGAGGCAAGAGATAAAGGGGTAATAGAGCTTCATCAATTAAGCCCTGTAAAGATTAACCCTCAGCTCTACCTGTGGCAAGGAGATATAACAAGGCTAAAAGTTTCTGCCATTGTAAACGCCGCCAACAGCACTCTTTTAGGTTGTTTTATACCTCTTCACGGTTGTGTTGATAATGCCATTCACTCTGCCTCAGGTGTATTATTAAGAAATTATTGCAATGAATTAATGCGCGAACAAGGGCATGAAGAAGAAACGGGAAAATGTAAAATAAGCCCTGCATACAACTTACCTTGCGACTATGTTTTGCACACTGTAGGACCAATTATTATGGGTAAACTTTCTAATAACGACAGAGAACTTTTAAAACAATGTTATGTTAGTTGCTTAGAAACAGCACAGAAAAACAAGTTAAAAAGCCTAGCTTTTTGCTGTATATCAACAGGCGAGTTTCACTTTCCTAACGATGTAGCCGCCAAAATAGCAGTGCAAACTGTAAGCGAGTTTTTAGAAGAAACAAAAAGTGAAATGAGGGTGATTTTTAATGTTTTTAAAGAAGAAGATAAATTCATCTACCGAGCAATACTCGGAGAAGATATATAAGTTTAAAGAATATTTAAACAGTTGTGACGCAGTGCTAATCGGCGCAGGTGCAGGTTTATCTACAGCGGCAGGGCACTCTTACAGCGGTGAGAGGTTTGAAAAAAATTTCTCTGACTTTATTGATAAATACGGTTTACAAGACATGTACTCCTCTGCCTTTTACCCATTTAAAACACCTGAAGAGAGCTGGGCATATTGGAGCAGACACATATATATAAATAGATACAAAAACCCTGTTAATGAGCTGTATGCTAAACTATTTAATTTGATAAAAGATAAAAACTACTTTGTTATCACTACAAATGCAGACCATTTATTTTTAAGCAATGGATTTGACAAACAAAAAGTATTTTATACTCAAGGTGACTACGGTTTGTGGCAATGCAGTGTTCCTTGCCACAACAAAACATACAATAATGAAGATACAGTTATTAAAATGGTAAACCAACAAAAAGACATGAAAATACCTAGTGAGCTTATTCCGTACTGCCCTGTTTGCGGTAAGAGCATGAAAATGAACTTAAGAATGGACAACACTTTTGTAGAAGATGAGGGTTGGCACAAAGCCAGTGAAAGATATCATAATTATATAAAAGATAACAAAAACAAAAAAGTTCTTTTTTTAGAATTAGGCATAGGTCAAAACACTCCTAGCATAATAAAATATCCATTTTGGCAAATGACATACTGTAATAAACAAGCACTTTACACCTGTGTAAACTTTAGCGAGGCTGAGTGCCCTAAAGAGATACAGTCGCAGTCTTTGCTTTTTAATGATGATATTGTCAATTTTATAGCCAATTTATAAGTTTTTTATTAACATCCTACAAAAACAATTAAACGCTGTTGTATATTTTAATAATAAGCGGTATACTTTTAACATGATTAGTTCAAGTTATAAGTATACTGCTTAATTTTATTTGTTATATTTATGTGTTTTAATAAATTTACAAAATACATGAATAATTACTTGTATTGATTTTAACTTTGCAATAATTAATAATTAGAAAGGATAGATAATAATGAGAGCATCTGGAATTTTAATGCCTGTATCGGCACTTTCATCTCCATACGGCATAGGCAATTTTGGCAAAGAGGCTTACAAGTTTGTAGATTTTTTATCGAAAGCAAATCAAAAGTATTGGCAAATTCTACCCATGGGGCCAACAGGTTATGCAGATAGCCCGTATCAAAGCTTTTCTGCATTTGCATTAAGCTATTACTATATTGATTTAGACCAGCTTGTAGCAGAAAAACTGCTTAAGAAAAAAGAGATTTTAGCTTACGACTTTGGCGCAAGCGATAAAGTTGATTACAACAAGCTGTATTTGCACCGTAAACCACTGCTTGAAAAGGCAGTGCAAAGGTTCGATACACTTAATAAAAACTTTGTAAAATATAAAAAACAAAACGCATTTTGGCTTAAAGACTATGCCTTGTTTATGGCAATAAAGGCAGACCAAGATATGATTGCCTACAGCAAATGGAGTTCACTAGCTAAAAGCAGAAAGTCTAAAGACTTAAAAGTTGCTGAGAAAAAATATGCACAAGAGATTAGTTTTTGGGAGGTTGTGCAGTACCTTGCCTACACACAATGGCTGAAACTGAAAAAATACGCTAATCAAAACGCTGTGTCTATCGTGGGCGACGTGCCTATTTATGTTTCTCCAGACTCATCAGACCTTTGGGCTAACCCAGAGCTTTTTCAAGTAGATAAAGATTTAAACCTTACAGAGGTAGCAGGGTGTCCGCCAGATGCTTTTTCAGCAGACGGTCAATTGTGGGGAAACCCCCTTTACGACTGGGACTACCACTATGCCCAAGGTTTTAGTTGGTGGATTAAAAGAGTAGAGCAGGCAATGACCCTTTACGACATGGTGAGAATTGACCATTTTAGAGGATTTGCAGGCTACTACGCAATACCTAACAGAGATAAAACCGCCGTTAACGGCAGGTGGAGAGTAGGCCCTGGCTTATCTATTATAAGTGCAATTAAAACAGCTTTGCCAAACGTAAATATAATTGCAGAAGATTTAGGTTTTCTTACAGACGATGTTAGAGAGCTTTTAAAGCAGAGTGGTTTTCCCGGTATGAAAATTCTGCAATTCGCCTTTGACTCAAGCGAAAACAGCGACTATTTACCACACAAATACGACAAAAACTGCGTTGTATATACAGGTACGCACGACAACACCACCACTCTAAACTGGAAAGATATTAGCGATAAAAAAGATATAGACTTTTGCAAAGAGTATATGGGAATAAATAAAGACGAGGAATTTACTTTGTCATTAATACGCTGTGGGCTAGCAAGCACTGCAGACACTTGTATTATACCAATGGCAGACTGGCTTAATTTAGACGAAGACGCAAGAATTAATACGCCTTCAACCGTTGTTAACAACTGGGTTTGGAGACTGGATAATAAGCTAATGACAAAACAGTTAGTAGCAAAAATTGCCCGAATGACTAAAATTTACGGAAGAAGCAACCGATAACTCCACCGTAAAAAGTCATATTGAAAGGATTGATTACATGCAAAAAAAACTAGAAACATTGCTTAACAAAACGCTTAACACAGCTACAGATAAAGAGATTTACCTTGCCCTGTTAAAACTGTGCAAATCAATGGCAGATGAGAAAAAAGCTGTAACTAAAAAAAGAAAACTCTATTATTTTTCTGCCGAGTTTTTAATAGGCAAACTTCTCTCAAACAACCTCATTAATCTAGGCATTTACGACGAAGTTAGCTCTGTGCTAAAAGCGAACAACAAGAGCTTATCAGACATTGAGGCTATAGAGCCAGAGCCTTCACTTGGCAATGGTGGTTTAGGCAGGCTTGCAGCATGCTTTTTAGACTCAATTGCAAACTTAAACCTAAACGGAGACGGAATTGGAATAAACTACCATTTCGGGCTTTTTAAGCAAGAGTTTAAAGACAATATGCAGTACGAAACACCAAACCCTTGGATTGAAAAAGAGAGCATACTTACCCCAACCGACTTTGTGTGCAAAGTCGACTTTGGCAAATTCAGTGTAAAATCTAAGCTGTATGATATTGATGTTTTTGGAGCAAAAGATAATTCTAACAAGCTTCATTTATTCGATATTGAAACCGTTGATGAGGGCATAATTACAGACGGAATAAGCTTTGACAAAACAGATGTTGAAAAAAATTTAAGCTTGTTTTTATACCCTGACGACAGCGATAAAAATGGGCATTTATTAAGAATTTATCAGCAGTATTTTATGGTTAGCAGTGGCGCGGCGTTAATATTTAAAGAGTTAGAGGAAAAAGGGCAAGATTATAATAAACTCTCAGAGCACGTTGTTATTCAAATAAACGACACCCACCCCTCTATGGTAATACCAGAGCTTATAAGGCAACTTGTAGAAAAAGGCATGGGCTTTGATAAAGCAGTAAACGAAGTAAGCAAAACTTGTGCTTATACAAACCATACAATTCTAGCCGAGGCGCTAGAGAAATGGCCTCTTTCATATTTAGAAGAGGTTGTTCCTCAATTGGTGCCTATAATAAAAGAGCTTGATAAAAAAGCAAGCGAACTTTACCCTAGTAACGAACTTAAAATAATTGACGAGAACAATACAGTTCATATGGCAAGAATGGACATTCATTACTCGTTTAGCGTTAACGGGGTTGCACATTTACACACAGAAATATTAAAAAGCACAGAGCTAGCACCATTTTACGAGATTTACCCTAATAAATTTAATAATAAAACAAACGGAATTACCTTTAGGCGTTGGCTAAAACACTGTAATAAACCTCTAAGTGCTTGGCTAGACAAAAAACTAGATGGCAAAATTGTTAGTGGAAAAGAACCAGAGGCTCTCAAAGGGCTATTAGAGATAATAGACGATAAAACCGCATTAAATGAGATTTTAGAGATAAAAAAACAGAACAAATTATTGCTTAAGGATTATATTTTAAAAACCCAAGGCATTGAGATTGACGAAAACTCTATATTTGATATTCAAATTAAACGACTACACGAGTATAAACGTCAACAGATGAACCTACTATATTTAATTCATAAATATTTAGAGATTAAATCGGGTAAAGTTCCAACTACGCCAATAACAGCTATTTTTGGTGCAAAAGCCGCACCTGCTTACACCATAGCAAAAGATATTATTCACGCTATACTCTGCTTGCAAGACATTATTTTAAAAGACGATACAGTCAGCCCGCATTTAAAGGTAATTATGGTTGAAAATTATAATGTGTCGTCAGCCGAAAAGCTAATTCCTGCATGTGATGTTTCAGAGCAAATATCACTAGCATCAAAAGAGGCGTCGGGTACTGGAAACATGAAATTTATGTTAAACGGTGCTGTTACACTTGGTACAATGGACGGTGCAAACGTAGAAATTTATGATTTAGTAGGCAAAGATAATATTTATATTTTTGGTAAAAGCAGTGATGAGATTATTAATCTTTACCAAAACAGCTCATACAGTGCAAAAAAAATATTTATTGAAGAAGGGCATATAAGAGAGCTAGTAAACTTTATTATTGACCCAAAAATGCTTAGCGTAGGCAATGTTTATATGCTGTTAAGGCTACATGCCGAGCTTATTCAAAAAGATTGGTTTATGACGCTTATTGACTTAAATGAGTATATTAAGGTTAAAGAGCAATGCTTTGATGAATATAACAACCGAGAAGAGTGGGCTAAAAAAATGCTTAAAAACATAGCGATGGCAGGCTTTTTCTCATCTGATAGAACTATAGAGCAGTACAATACCGATATTTGGAAATTATGATGTTATTAAAATGAACTTATTTTTGTTAAAAATAAGTTCATTTTCTCTTTACAATCACTACATAAGCATGTATAATGGAGAGAATGTAATCGAAACCTGTTGTTTCGACAAAGAAAAATGAGAGAGGATGATTTATTTTATGCAAGAACTCACAAAGAGCAAACGACTGATTTTAGGTGTTCAACATTTATTTGCAATGTTTGGCGCAACAGTACTTGTTCCTGCTTTAACAGGGCTTAATGTATCTATTACATTGGTATGTGCAGGTATTGGTACACTTTTATTCCACTTTATTACAAAACATGAGGTTCCTGCCTTTTTAGGCTCTAGCTTCGCTTATATTGCCGCTTTACAAATAGTTATAGGAACAGTAGAAAGCGACTCTTATATGGGTGCTACAGGCGTTGCCTATGCCCAAGGTGGTATAATTGTCTCAGGCGTTATCTATCTTGTATTATCATTAATCGTTAAATTAGTAGGAACAGAAGCTATTCGAAACTTCTTCCCACCTATTGTTGTAGGGCCTGTTATAGTAGTTATAGGCGTAACCTTAGCACCTACAGGAATTGCCGGTGCGTCACAAAACTGGATTATTTCAACATTTGTATTGCTTGTAATAATTGCAGCCACATGTTTTGCAAAAGGCTTTTTCAAACTTGTACCTATATTAATTGGACTGGTTTTTGGCTATTTAGCATCGTTAATATGCGACTTGCTAAACGTTTTTCCTGAGAAACTTATCGACTTTACACCTGTTGCTGAGGCTCCTGTATTTATCGACTTCTCAGCATTTACATTGCCTCAATTTGACATTAACGCAATAGCTATGATTGCTCCTATAGCTTTGGTTACATTCTTAGAGCACATTGGCGACATTACAACAAACGGCTCTGTAGTAGGCAAAGATTTCTTTAAAAACCCTGGGTTACACCGCACATTAATAGGCGACGGTGTAGCAAGTATTTTTGCTGGCTTAGCAGGCGGTCCTCCAAACACTACATATTCAGAGAACACAGGCGTTTTAGCTGTTACTCGTGTATATGACCCAATTGTTATTAAAATAGCTGCAATCTTTGCTATTATTTTAGGTCTATTCGGTCAGCTTGGTGCAATTCTTGCTAGTATTCCTGACGCTGTTAAGGGCGGTATGTCAATCGTTTTATTCGGTATGATAGCAGCCGTTGGTATGCGTACAATGATTCAAGCCAATGTTGACTTCTCCAAAAGCCGTAACCTTATTATCTGCGGTATGATTATGGTATTCGGTCTTGGTACTAGTGCTGTTGACATTTCACTGTTCGGACTTCAATTCAGTGGTCTATTCATAGCTGTTTTAGTCGGCGTTATAGCTAACAAAATTTTACCTAAAGACATATAATTTCTTCAAAGTATATTAATTAAAAAAGAGCTTAATAGCAATAAATTTTGCTATTAGGCTCTTTTAATATGAATTTTTAAAAAGCTTTAACTATCTCTTCTCTTACTATCTCAGTCCATCTTTGTACGTTTTGAGGCTGTCTATTTATAGTTTCAACATCTTTTAATGTAATATCAAAAATAGAGTTATTAGACTTAAACACCTCAAAATGCTCTCTCATGTGCTTTCTTACACAGTCTTCGTCAAGCCCTGTTGCAAGCATTAGCGACGGGCTTGGTCTCCAAGATAATATGTAGTCAGTTCCTATTTGCTCTGCACATTTTTTTGCATCTGCAAAAGGAGAAACAGCAATTCGCCTTAAGTTATTAATCCTTTTTAAATATGGAATTACCCTTGTTAAATCTTCACAACAACCATATGCGCTCATGCCAAATTGCTCCATTATAGGCTTTTGGTACTCTATCATAAACTCCCAAAACATTTCAGGCCCAAAGGTTGTAAATTCTTGAGCAGCTAAAAAACGCCATAATTGTTTACGCTTTACCCCTTGCACCGCAGGGTTTGGGTCGTCTAGTTCTAGTGCGTACGGCATTGCTTGATTTTGATGGTCAGCCAGAGAATACCCACCAGCCTTTTCTGCCTCTTCATGAGACTTAAGCACGCAGTCTCTCATGTGTGCAACTAAGCTATGCAGCCATTCTGGCCTGTCGTAAGCGTCCCACATTATTTGCTCAAGCCCACGCATTTTAGCAAGGTCGGTCGAAAGGTCTCCGCCCCACATAACAAAAGGCCCTTGCCTTGAAACAAAAACAGGTAATGCACCGCCCAAAGCCTCTTCAACCAGCTCTTTTTTCAGGGTAGTTTTCTCTTCGTTCACTTTGTAAGGAGAAGATTTAATAAACGAAAAATCTTCATCGTGAATACAAGGTTTAAACGCAGCTGCTGCACCTACGTGCATTTTTTCTCCAAGCTCGACATGTGCACTCCAACGCTCACCGTTTTCCATTTCATAAACCGCAGGAATTTCTACCCATGGCTCAATAATATAATCGTCGCCTATTGTACTTCTAAAAATTGTTTGATGAAACTCTGTTTCTATTCTTCTAAGCAATGGGTGCTCACATTTTAAAACAGAGCTATCAAAAAATTCATGAAAAGCAAAGGCTCTTATGTAAATTAAAGGTTGTTGCCCTTTAAAACTGTTATGATTTCTCCATAAGTCTCGCTTTTTTCTCATTTGCTCACTCAGTGCAAGCTCTTTTACCTTACAAGCTAAATCATATAAAATTGCCTTGTCATTCATAATAGTACCCTTCTTTCGGCTTAATTCAATGTTGAGCAAATTATAGCATAATAATGGCATATTTTAAATGGTCTAAAATTAAAAAAGATGATATGAATTAAGCAAGAATTTCGTCAATTAATTTAATTTCTTCATCTGTTAAGTTCAAATTATCCATAGTTTTAACATTCTCTTCAATTTGGCTTAATTTGCTTGCTCCAATAATAACAGAGCAAACTGTTTTTCTTCTTAAACACCAAGCAAGAGCTAATTGAGACAAGCTTTGCCCTCTTTGTTTAGCTATTTCATTAAGTTTTTTTGCTTTCTCTACCTTTTCCTCGGTTACTGAGTCAGGTTTTAAGAAAACACTGCTTGAAGCCGCACGGCTATCTTGCGGTATACCGTCAAAATATTTAGTAGACAACAAACCTTGTGCCAAAGATGAAAATGTAATTGCGCCCATGCCCTCTTCGTCTAAAGCGTCTAAAAGTCCGTCTTCTGGGTGTCTGTTAAACATTGAGTAAGAAGTTTGATGAATTAAGCAGTGTATGCCCATGCTTTTTAGTATTTGGCTTGCTTTTTTTGTCTCTTCTGGCTTGTAGTTAGATATACCCACATACAAAGCTTTGCCTTGCCTTACAATGGTAGCTAATGCATCCATCGTCTCTTCAAGAGGTGTGTCAGGGTCTGGCCTATGATGATAAAATAAATCAAAATACTCAAGCCCTGTTC
Source organism: uncultured Eubacteriales bacterium (assembly GCA_964369215.1). Taxonomy (GTDB): domain Bacteria; phylum Bacillota; class Clostridia; order Oscillospirales; family Acutalibacteraceae; genus SIG603. The sequence goes on along the minus strand of CAYJEZ010000018.1, from coordinate 5,716 downwards.
TTTTTAAGCTTTGGTCACAAGATGATATCAAGTATTTTTTTGAGCCAAAATCGCCATAAGGCCCGTCCCACATTCCATAGCCTGCTTTACTAGACACAATTATCTCATCTCTGTAAGGCTTTAGATTTTTAGCGTATATTTTGCCAAAGCACTCTTCTGCACTGCCCGGAGGAGGTCCATAGTTGTTTGCAATATCAAAGTGGGTTATACCTAAATCAAAAGAGCCTAGAACCATATCTTTAGCAGTTTCATATTTAGATGCTTCGCCGAAATTGTGCCATAACCCCAGTGAAATAAAAGGGAGTAGTAATCCGCTTTTGCCACTTCTGTTATAAACCATATTCTCATATCTTTTATCATTTGCATTGTACATTTTAGTCATACCCTTTCTAAATTAAATTTACAATTTAACTATATCATAAAAAATTATACTTGTCACCTAAAAAAGTACACTAAATTAGTGAATTTTTGTTATAAACCGAGTTATTATGTAAAATGTTTTAAATAATAAAAAAACGCTAAACCTAAAATTAATTAGGTTTAACGTTTTTGCTGGTGATCCATCGGAGATTCGAACTCCGGACACCCTGATTAAAAGTCAGGTGCTCTGCCAGCTGAGCTAATGGATCGCCTATAATACTAAACAACCGAGCTAGTTACTTAATATGCTGTAATCTCAGACAGCTTAACTATTATATCAACCAAATCTTAATTTGTCAACACTTTTTATTAAAGTTTTTTTATTTAGCTTTTTTTCATATATATTATCTCTATTATTTCATATTTTGGGAAAAAATGTATTATTTTGCTGCGTATCCTTAAATTTACTGAGACAATAAATGTACAGTGATTTAATTAATATTGATTTTTTATTTTATTTGTTTATAATAAGAATAGGCATACGCTTAAAAATCTAAATTAATATATTTATATTTACATATAGCGTTAATACTAATTCAAGACGAAAAGACTTTGTTACTTAATATCAAAGTTCCATTATTACACGAGGAGGTAATTCTATGTTAAGCTTAGTAGGAGATAATTTTAACGACCCCATGCAAAAGCTAAAAGTGCTAACCGACGCCGCTAAGTTTGACGTAGCTTGCACCTCTAGCGGTGTAGATAGAAAAGGGCAAAAGGGAGACTTAGGCTCTTCGGTAGCGTGTGGAATTTGCCACAGCTTTGCCTCTGACGGCAGATGTATTTCTCTTTTAAAAGTGCTTTTAACAAATAAATGTGCCTACGACTGCGAGTACTGTGTAAATAGAAGAAGCGCAGACGTTGAGCGCGAGGCATTTGAACCAGAAGAGCTTGCAAAGCTTACAATAGAGTTTTATAGAAGAAACTATATTGAAGGGCTGTTTTTAAGCTCGGCAGTATATAGAAACCCAGACTACACAAGCGAGCTTTTATTAAGAACGCTTACAATTCTTAGAACAGAGTATCGTTTTAGAGGCTACATTCATGTTAAAGCAATACCAAATGCAAACCAACAACTAATAGATGCAATAGGTGTTTTAGCAGACAGAATGAGCGTTAACATAGAGTTTCCCTCTCAAAAAAGCCTTACACTTTTAGCACCAGAAAAAACAAAGCAAAGCATACTTGTGCCAATGGGCAAAATTAGAGACAGAATACAAGAGAACACAAGCGACATTGTTAAATATAAAAGCGCTCCAAAGTTTGTGAGTGGAGGGCAGTCTACACAAATGATAATAGGGGCAACACCCGAGAGCGACTTTAATATAATTAATTTAAGTGAGGGTCTATATAAAAAGTTTAGGCTTAAAAGAGTGTTTTACTCGGCTTATATAGCAGTTAACGACGGCAGAAACCTGCCAGCAAAAACGGATTATAAAACCCCACTGCTCAGAGAGCACAGGCTTTATCAGGCAGACTGGCTACTGCGCTTTTACGGCTTTAGCGCAAGCGAGCTACTAGACGATAAAAACCCAAACTTTAACCCAGTGCTAGACCCAAAATGCAACTGGGCAATAAATCATTTCGACCAATTTCCAGTAGAGGTGAATAAAGCACCATATGAAATTTTGCTAAGAGTGCCTGGGCTTGGCGTTACTAGCGCTAAGCGAATTTTAGTGGCGAGAAGACAAACAAATTTAGACTTTGACGACCTTAAAAAGCTTGGTGTAGTGCTAAAAAGGGCAAAATACTTTTTAACATGTAAAGGAAAGTACTCGCCAGCTATTTTTACAGACAACACCTCTGTTTTAACAGGAATATTAAGAGATAAAGCACTGCCAGCCCCAAGTGAGAGCTACGAGCAAATGAGCCTTTTTAGCCAAGAGGACAAAGTGAAAGCCTTAAGCGGACAAATTTAAAAAAAGAAAGAATAAAATGAGCAGTATAATTTATAGCTACGACGGAACTTACAGCGGCCTTATGTGCTGTGTGTTTGAGAGCGTTTATAAAAAAGAAGAGCCTGAGGATATAATATCTGTAGAAGAAGAGCAAACAAGCCTTTTTACTACTAAATTTATAGAGACAGACGAGGAAAAAGCGTTAAGGGTAAAGGCCTCTATACCTAAAAAAATAGGTAACGACGCTAAGTACTTGGTAGAGCATGCCTTTTTAAGCTGTGCACAAAATAAAGAGATTATGATACTTCAGTTTTTGAGACTTGGCTACAAGCACGGAGCTAAAATAACAAAAATGCTTACACTACCTTGTGTAGACGGACTGGGCAAAGCAGTTTTGCACCTTAATAATGAGGCTCATCTTTTAAAAGGTTTTATACGATTCTCAGAGTACGACGGCGTTTTAATGACTACAATAACACCTAAAAACGACGTTTTACCTGTTATTGCAGAGCATTTTTGCTCACGGTTCTCAGGCGAGACATTTATGATATACGATAAAAACCATAAATACGCCTTGGTTTATAAAGATATGAAGCCTATTTTTACAAATATTGAGCACCTTGAGGAGCCACAGGCAGACCCAACAGAGCTAAAATATAGAGAGCTATGGAGGAATTTTTATAATACTATTGGCATAAAAGAGAGATATAACCCTAAATGTAGAAGAAGCCATATGCCAATTAGATATTGGGAGAATATGACAGAATTTAAATAAAATTAATCTAATTTAAGAAAGGTATTTAATCCATGCTTAAGTCGTTAGTTAAAAAGCATATTTTGTGGTATGAGAATAAGTTTGATAGAGCAAGCATCGATTCGTTCGCCGCTAGTGCTGCTTTTTTCACGGTTATAGCTTTAATTCCTTTTGTGCTTTTTACATTGGCGGTTTTTTCATTAATAAATATAAACGGAGATAGCTTGCTACAGAATATTATAGAACTTTTACCCTCAGAGCTTGAAGAGATAGTCAGCAGTATACTACTTACAAATATAGAACCAGTAGCTATTCTTTCACTTTCTGCACTTACTAGCCTTTGGTCTTCATCAAAGGCAATGCTTGCTTTTATTAAGGGTATAAACTCGGTCTTCTCTATAAAAGAGACTAGGAGCTCTTTTAACCTTAGGCTTATGTCTGTTTTATACACATTTTCTTTTGTTATTATTTTAGCTGCATCAACAATAGTTTTACTTTTTGGAAACATAATTATTGACACTATACTAGACTTTTTTTCAGATGTTCCTTTTGCATATTTGCTAAGAAGGTTTTTAGAAGATAAATCTATATGGGCATTTATTATTTTAAGCATTTTTTTCTCACTCAGTTTTAGGTTCATTCCAAAAGGTAGCAACACCAAGTATTTAGACTGCTTTTTAGGCGCTTGCTTTGCTACTTTGGGTTGGATAGTTTTCTCGTTTGGTTTTTCTTTTGTTCTTACTAATTTTGTAGACTACACAATGATTTACGGAAACTTTGCAGCCGTTGTAGTTCTTATGTTTTGGCTGTATTTTTGCATATATATATTACTTTTAGGTGCACAGTTTACCGTTTGGCTGAAATGCTCTGACATAAAAAAAGACCTTAAAAATATACTATCTATTTTAAAGAAAAAGTTGAATAAGTAATATATTTTTATTGCATATTATTTAAGTTAAAAATAATTGTAATAAAAATAAAAAATATTGCATTACAGTAAACTTTATGGTAATATATTTATACTAATTATTTATACTAATTTTTCGTATGATGAATTTGGGAGAGACCGATAGTCAGTTAACAAAATTGATATGGGCGCCGAAGGGGTAATACTCTCAGGCAAAAGGACTAAATTTTGACGAACCCCCGGAGAGATGTGTATATTATTTACACCACCGAAGAAGCAAATCTTTCAGGTAAAAAGGACGGGGCATAGGACAGTTTTGTCCTATGCTCTTTTTTTGTTGTGAAAAATTAATTTGAGAGGACGGATATAACAATGGAAAAAAAGACCCCAATTTACGACGAGCACGTAAAATTAAAAGGAAAAATTGTTCCCTTTGCGGGCTATTTGCTACCTGTACAATATGAAACAGGGCTGATTAAAGAGCATTTAGCTGTTAGGCAAGAATGTGGCTTGTTTGATGTAAGCCACATGGGAGAGATTATATGCTCTGGTAAAGACGCACTAGAAAACCTTAACCACATACTTACAAACGACTTTACAAACATGAAAGTTGGACAGGCAAGATACACTGTAATGTGCTATGAAAATGGCTGTGCTGTAGACGACTTAATCGTTTATAAGCTTAATGAGCAAAGCTATTTATTAGTGGTAAACGCATCTAACAAAGATAAAGACTATGAGCATATTAAAAAATGTGCTTTTGGCGAGGTTAGATTTAAAGATGTTTCTGACGCTGTAGGTCAAATTGCCATTCAAGGACCAAAAGCAGAGACAATTATGAGAAAGCTTACAGACACTCTACCTGAGAAGTACTATGCAGGAATACCTGATACATACATTAAAGGCATATTGTGTTTAATATCTAGAACTGGTTACACTGGTGAAGACGGTTATGAGATATATGTAAAAACAGCAGAGACTAAAAAACTTTGGAATTTACTTCTTGAAGCAGGCGCAGACGAAGGTCTTATCCCTTGTGGTTTAGGCGCAAGAGACACATTAAGATTAGAGGCATCTATGCCACTATATGGGCATGAGCTAAGCGAAGACATTACCCCTTTACAAGCTGGTTTAAAGTTTGCTGTTAAGCTTGACAAACCTGATTTTATAGGTAGAAACGCCATGGCAGACATACCGGTAACAAGAAAAAGAATTGGTTTAAAAGTTGTAGGCAAAGGAATTATTAGAGAGAATGCTCCGCTGTTTTTAGGTGAAAAAGAGGTTGGCATGACTACATCTGGAACTCATGCACCTTACCTAGGCTACCCTGTGGCAATGGCATATGTAGACATAGACAGCACAGAGGTAGGCACAAAACTTATAGCAGAGGTTAGAGGAAGAAAAATTGAAGCAGAGATTATACCTCTGCCATTTTATAAAAAATCATAATAAATTTAATTAAGAGGAGTTAATAAAAATGAATTTTCCAACAGAATTATTGTACACAAAATCACACGAGTGGGTAAAAAAAGACGGCGACAGCGTAACAGTAGGCCTTACAGACTACGCACAAAACGCACTGGGCGACCTAGTGTTTGTTAACCTACCAGAGGCAGGCGACGAGGTAGTAGTAGAAGAGAGCTTTGGCGACGTTGAGTCTGTAAAAGCAGTGTCAGACGTTTACTCTCCAGTAACAGGCGAGGTAGAGGCGATTAACGAGGACGTTTTAGACGCACC
>CAYJEZ010000017.1:0-26992 GCA_964369215.1 uncultured Eubacteriales bacterium | reverse complement strand
TTCCGCAATTTTTGTTGTATAATCTTTTACTGACAACGTTTAACAATTATAAAAAGTTAAAGATGCTTAAGGGGGCAAATTAATTGAATAAAAATAAATTTAAAAAATTAACTTCTTTTATCTTAACAGGGCTGTTATGTGCCAACCTTTTTTTAACAAGTACTCCTAATGTTATTTTTGCTTCTGGTGAAGATGTAGAAGCTGAATTAAGTGATACTTTTGAAAATGGTGAGATTTCTCAAGAGAGTTTTGAAGAAACTGGCGATGACCAACAAAACTCAGAAAGTATAGAAAATTCAGATGACCTTACTTCTGAACCTGTACAATACGAAGAAGAAAAAGTAGAAGAGGGCACAGACTCAATTGAAGTGAATGAGCCAAGTACTACGGCTGAACAAACTCAAGAAGAAACTTATGCTGATGGCGACTTTAGCATGATACTTGAGGATCCAAATGCTGCTTCTCACGAAGCAAATGCAGAGTTAATTATCTATGAACCAGAAGATTTAGAAATAGACTCTGAATCAGGGGTAAGCTACCACGCCAGCCCAATGTGGCATGAGAGATACGCTGACTATGTTATTTTCACACATGATTATGTACCTATTAGGTGTAACAGAAGGTATGGTTACTATTTCTACACAGCATCAGGAGCGGCGTACCATGTAGATTATGTACATAAATTTGTTGAAGTAATAGAAATAGATGAACAACGTTTTACCGTTAAAATGCCTGCAAAACTTCACTCTGAGCCTTTAGATGAAGATGTTTTTTTTACCGGAACTATGGTTCCTAATGGAACATATTTGACAAAATATCAAAGCTCGGGCAGATATTATATTGAGACCGAAGATTTTAGTGGTTGGGTAGATGCAGACGAAGGGGTTCCACATGGTAATATTCAAGAGCTTGACTTTGCAGTACCTTTTTTAAACACAAATAGTATTGATGGAGTGCCAATACAAACATTGCTAATACCAGAGACAAATACTGTCACTAGGCCGGGCTCGGTTATTAGGCCTTTATATGTTACAATTCATAATACTGGTGTAAATGGTGCAGGGGCAGATGCGTATGCACATGCAAACTTGCAATATAGAGGAAATAGCGCACAGTCATCGTGGCACTTTAGTGTTGACGACCATGAAATATGGCAAAGTGTTCCTATGGACGAAATGGCATATCATTCAGGTGATGGAGCTGCCATGGGTAATGCTGCTACTATAGGAATAGAAATATGCGAAAATTCTGATGGAAATTACAGGCAAGCCGAGATAAATGCAGCAAAACTTACCGCTAGAATTTTACATGCTCAAGGCTTACCTGCAAACGCGATAAGACAACATAATGACTGGAACGGAAAAAATTGCCCACAAAATATGAGAGAAATGACTAACGGTTCTATGGGTTGGGATGCGTTCTTAACTTTAGTTGCACAAGAGTATGCAAAGTTAGGGCCAGTAACATACGGTGCAAATAATACTAATACATCAAATGTAACTGGACAAGCAACAGGTAAAACAGCTAGCGAGCCTACATTAACATATGAGGCAATGTCATATGTAAAAGGCAGCTCAGGAATAATAACAGAGCCAAATACAGCTGGAACTACAGGCCAAAATTTAGGTGTTTATGCAATTAATCTAAATGTAGAAAACGCACCAAATGCCTCGTTCATAGCAAACACCCAAATTGAATGGCATGGTGAAGATATTAGTTATAGCAGTAAAAGCAATATTACTTTAGGCTTGGATGAAAAAATGCCAATTGAAGTGATTAACCTAGATTTAAGAGGTGTAGACGGGTATAAATTACAATACCGAGTACATAGTAGTAACATAGGTTGGCAAGCTTGGGTAGATGAAGGAAAAGATGCCGGCGAAGCAGGTAATGCAATTCAAGCGGTTAATTTTAGGTTAGTCAAGTCGAGCGACTCAGGTACAGACGAGCCAATTGAGCCTACTGTTTATTATCAAACTCATGTTCAAAATGTGGGTTGGCAAGGATGGAAAACTGAAGGAGACCTTAGTGGAACTAGTGGCAAGTCTTTAAGGCTTGAAGGTATACAAATTAGACCTATGCTCTTAGATGGTAATATTGAGTATAGAACTCACATTCAAAATATAGGTTGGGAAGACGATTGGAGCACAGATGGAGAGATAAGTGGAACTAGTGGACGTTCATTAAGGCTTGAGGCTATTCAAATAAAACTTACTGGTAATGTAGCTAGTGAATATGATATCTATTATAGAGTGCATGCAGAGAATTTTGGTTGGCTTGACTGGGCAAAAAATGGAGAATCTGCAGGTACAGCAGGTTATTCTTACCGTTTAGAGGCTATTGAAATCAAGCTTGTTAAAAAAGGTGAGGCTGCACCGGGCAAAACTGATGAACCTTTTGTAGGAGACAGTGTTCAAAAATTTGCCTCAGTTAATTACACTACACATGTTCAAAATGTAGGGTGGCAGTCGTATGTTAAAGATGGAGCTGTTGCTGGTACTTATGGAAAATCTTTAAGACTTGAAGGTATAAAAATAGACTTAGATAAAGAGGGTTATAGCGGAAATATTTTATACCGTACTCATATACAAAACATAGGTTGGGAGACTTCTTTCAAAAAGAATGATGCTATGAGTGGTACTTCAGGGCTATCTTTAAGGCTTGAGGCGATAGAGATAAAACTAGATGGAGAAATGGCTGAAGTTTATGATGTGTACTATAGGGTTCACGCTCAAAATATTGGCTGGATGGGTTGGGCTAAAAATGGAGCTCCTGCAGGTACTGCTGGGTATTCATATAGGCTTGAAGGAATACAAATTGAGCTAGTAAAAAAAGGAGAAACTCCACCGGGTAGCACAGCGAATGCATATATAGAAAAATAATTAACTTTTTGCTTGCTTAGAGACATTCTTTAAGCAAGCAAAATACAATTAAACACAATAATAATTTTGATTATATTATTATTTATAGTCATAGAACTTCAAAAAGCATCAATTAATGCTTGCAAAAGCTGTTAGTTAAACTAATGTTTGACTAATTTTATTGGGTTTTGTAACCAGAGATTTATTATGTTTTATAGTGGTATGACTATATATTTAACAACAGAAAGGAAGACTTTGGTGATAAATAAAATTGAAGAGATAAAAAAGGCACTTGCTAATAGCTTAGATAAAGCAGATAGCATTGAAAGTTTAGAGGCAGTTAGAGTTGCTTTTTTAGGAAAAAAAGGTGAGATTTCTGCTTTAATGCAGGGTTTGAAAAGTGCTGATGCAGAGCAAAAAAAAGAAATGGGCAAAAATATAAATATTCTTAAAGGCTTGGCAGAAAAGGAAATTGCTAAACTTTCAAAAGAAATAGAGAAAAAGGAAGAGGATAGGCTTGTCTCTTCTGCAGAGAAGTACGATGTTAGCTTACCAACAAGTGATATAAAAGGTTCATACCACCCTATTACTTTGGTGCAACGCGAATTAGAAGACATTTTCTCTTCAATGGGATTCCATGTCGAAAGTTTCTCTGAGATAGTAGATGAATACAACTGTTTTGAAGCGCTAAACATACCTGCGCATCATCCTGCAAGAGACATGCAAGATACGTTCTATTTGGAAAATGGACAGGTATTAAAAACTCATACATCTGCTGCTCAAAACACAATAATGAAAAAACATGATTTACCTTTAAGAGCAATTTTCCCTGGCAGATGTTTCAGAAATGAGGCAGTAGATGCAGGTCACGACACGACCTTCTTCCAAATGGAAGGAATGATGATAGATAAGGACATATCTATATCTAATCTAATTTATTTTATGAAAAAAATGCTTAGTGAAGTGTTTAAACAAGACGTTACAGTAAGACTTAGACCAGGGTTCTTTCCGTTTGTTGAACCTGGATTTGAGCTAGATATAAGCTGTTTAATTTGTGGTGGCAAAGGCTGTTCAACCTGTAAAAACTCTGGTTGGGTTGAGCTATGCCCTTGTGGGATGATTCATCCTAATGTTCTTAAAGAGGGTGGTATTGACCCTGAAGAATACACTGGTTTTGCTTTTGGTTTAGGCTTAACAAGGCTTGTGATGATGCGATATGGAATCAAAGATATTAGAGACCTTAATAGTGGAAGATTAAAAACTTTAGAACAGTTTATTCATGAATAAAGTTTTAGCATTAAACTGTTGTTATGGCATAGCTAAAATACTAATGTGTAAGGCTGAGCCATATTTACTCATAATAAGAAAGGATAAAATATAAATATGCTAATTTCAATGAATTGGATAAGCGACTTTGTAGATTTGTCAGGTATTGATAAAGAAAATCTCATAAAACGCTTTACTCTCTCTACTGCAGAGGTTGAGGAGGTAATATATAAAGGTGAAGACTTAATTGACGTTGTAGTTGCTAAAATTATATCTGTTGAGAATCATCCAAAATCTAAAAAGCTTCACCTATTAAAAGTAGATGCAGGCGACAAAGTATATTCTGTAGTTTGTGGTGCTCCTAATGTAGAAGAGGGAATGATTGTTCCTTTTGTTAAATCAGGGGGTAGAGTAGGTGAGGTAGAGATAAAAGCTACCGAGGTTGGTGGGTTTATGTCTGAGGGTATGTGTTGCTCTGAGGCTGAGCTTGGCTTAAGTGCAGACCACAACGGACTAATGGTTTTACCAAACGACATAGTTTTAGGAACAGACATAAGAGATGTTTACGATATTAGAGATATTATTTTCGAAGTAGATAATAAATCTTTAACAAACAGACCCGACTTATGGGGGCATTACGGAATTGCTAGAGAATTTAGCGCACTTACAGGTAGAGAGCTTAAAGCTCCTTCTATGCTAGATTTAAATGAGTATAATAACTTTGATGAGGTAAGCGTTAGTATATCTAGCGAGATGTGCCTTAGATATAGCGCTATTAAAGTAGAGAATGTTACTGCGAAAGTTAGCCCAGTTAATATGAGAATTAGACTTTTCTACTGCGGTAGCAGAGCCATAAATCTTTTAGCTGACCTTACAAACTACTTAATGCTTGAAATGGGTCAACCCATGCATGCGTTTGATGCAAATAAAATTAAGGCTATAGACGTTAAAACTTTCGACAAAGAGTTTGAGTTTAAAACTCTTGACGGTGAGACAAGAAAAGTTAGCGAAAATATGCTTATGATTTGCAATGAGAATGAGCCAGTTGCAATTGCAGGTGTTATGGGCGGTTTAGACTCTGAGATAGAAGATGATACCACAAGCCTAGTGCTTGAATCTGCATGCTTTAACGCTGTAAGTGTAAGAAAAACCTCAACAGCTTTATCTTTAAGAACAGACGCGAGCGTAAGATACGAGAAAACTCTAGACCCAGAGATGACTATTCCTGCTATTGCAGTATTTTTAAAGCTTTTAAAAGATATAGACCCAAATATTAAGGTAACTTCTAAACTAAGTGATGTATATAAAACTAAATTTAACGACATTGAAGTAGAATTTGACAAGGCTTATGTTGATAAATATACAGGTATAAATATAGAAAATGAAGAGATTTTATCTACGCTTAACGCCTTAGGCTTTGATGCAACTTTAAAAGGAACGATGTTTGAAGTAAAGGTTCCAAGTTGGAGAGCGACCAAGGACGTAACTATAAAAGCTGATATAATAGAAGAAATAACAAGAATTTATGGTTATGATAACTTTGAAATAAAACCTACAAAAAGTCTGCTTACACCAGTAATGAAATCTAAAGAAAACATGGCAGATTACTATATAAAAGATATATTAGTTAAAACATATGGTTTACACGAGGTTCACTCTCACCTTTGGTGCGACAGTAAAAAATATTCAGACTTAGGCATTGATATGCCAGAAAATGTTAAGTTAGTAAATTCTATAAACCCAGAGGCAACGGTGCTTAGAAAGTCAATTGTTCCAACACTTTTAGGCTATATAAATGATAATAGAGGGTATTCAAACGATTACGGCTTTTTTGAGATTGCAAGCATTACAGATGGTGTAGATAAAAACAACATTTGTATAGAGAGAAAAAAACTTGCAATTGCACTTTACTCTAGAACAAAAACAGAAAAAGATTTATATTTTGATTTAAAATCTATTATAAATGCGATAGTTGTAAATATTAAGCATTTTGAGCCTTCATTTGTTTGCGCTGAAGCAAGCTATAATTGGCAGCACCCTGTAAATACAGCAAATGTACTAGTAGCAGGTAAAAATATTGGCTTTATGAATACATTATACCCTACAATTAACAATAAAATTGATAAAAAAGCAGCAATAGTAATGGCTGAGATAGATTTAGGAATATTTGCTGATACTCAATCAAAAACTATATCATATAAAGAGCCTTCAAAGTTTCCAGGAATTGATATAGATTTAACTTTCTTGGTGGGGAATGATAATGTATATAGTGATTTAATGCAGTCTTGGCAAAATGTGAGCGAATTGCTTAATAAAGTAATTTTAGTTGACGAATATGAAGACGAAGTTAGTAAGAGTGTTACCTTTAGATTTTCTTTTGTTTCTGCTGAAAAAACACTTTCTAAAGCTGAGGTTCAAGAGTATACAGATATAATAATCTCAAATATGGCAAATAAAGGGGTAAATTTAAAACTTTGATTAAATTTACATTAAATAGCTTGTATTTTTTATGTTTTTAAGGTATTATTAGAATATAGTATTTAAGTTGATACTATAATAAAGTATAGATTATGAATTAGGTGGTGTTCTTTATGTCAGATAACCCTTTAGATATGACCCAAGAATTTTCTATAAATTCTATTAAAGAAGATAGAATGAAAAGAATTTTGTTAGAGGTATACGATGCCCTAGAGGAAAAAGGTTATAACCCAATAAGCCAAATAGTAGGGTATATACTTTCAGAAGACCCAACATATATTACTACACATAAAAATGCTAGAGCAATGATTAGAAAACTTGACCGTGACGAGTTGCTTAAAGAGCTGGTTAGATCTTATTTGAGTATCTAAAAGTAAAGTATAAGTTAATAAAAGGTTACAAAAAAGTTAAAAAGATGTGATATTTTTAAATATCACATTTTTTTTCGTCATTTTTGACAAATACTGAAATTTAGTTAAATTATAATACAAACCTGTGTAAGATTTGTTGTAAATATAAGTAAAATTTGGATTTTTACTTACTTTTTGTTAATAAAATACTAAGGAATATATCAATATATTGATAAAATATAAAAAAATTGCATAAATATATTGACAGAACAGAAATAATATGTTAACATTTTACAGTGCTGAAGAATAGTAGCAGTACAAATAAGGATTAGTCGATGCGAAAATTTAAGTAGGTTAATTATCTGTGCTTTTAATACCGAATATTACATTGATGTAACCAAAGAAGAATATGGACGAAATTCATATTTTTTTATTTTGAAAGTACAAATAATTTACTTTGATTCAGTGTTGATTTTTAGGAGGTTAAAATATTGAAAAACGTAAAGAACAGTGATTTAGGCGTCAAGAAGCAAAAAAGCCTTTTTTACCGAATTTTTACACAATGGGATTTACAAATCCTAGTTTGGCCAGGAATATTATTCCTGTTAGTTTTCTCATACTACCCTATGTATGGAGTTATTATGGCTTTTCAAGAGTTTAGGCTTGGTGATATGCCAGGGTTCAGTGAGTGGGTAGGTTTTAAACACTTTGAAACTTTGTTTAGCCATCCAGACACATTACAAGTTGTTATTAACACACTTGGTATCAGCTTCTTAAAGCTATTAATCAACTTCCCAATGCCAATTATTTTTGCAATTATGATTAATGAGCTTAAAAACAAAAAGTTTAAAAACACAATTCAAACAGTTAGCTACCTACCACACTTTATCTCATGGGTTGTTACAGCTACTCTGATGTTCGACTTCCTAGCTATTGAGGGTGGAGCAGTTAACGAATTTTTATTGGCAATAGGTGTAATTGATCAACCGATAGGCTTCTTTACAGATCCTTCATACTTTTGGGGCTTAGTAGTTGCTACAGATTTATGGAAAGAACTTGGATGGAACTCTATTATATACATAGCCGCTATTGCTGGTGTTAGCCAAGATATGTACGAGGCTGCCGACATAGACGGAGCATCTAGACTTCAAAAAATTTGGTACATTACAGTTATGACAATTAAACCTACAATCATTCTTCTTTTAATCTTCCAAATTGGTGGAATGTTAAATGCAAACTTTGACCAAATTATGATGCTTACAAAACAAATGACAAATGCTATGCTTAAAGAGAGCGCAGAGGTTATTGATACCTTTGTATATAGATTGGGTATTAAAGAAGGTCGTTTCTCATTCTCCACAGCTGCTGGCTTGTTAAAATCAGTTATTAACTTTATGTTGCTTATATTTGCAAACTGGTTAGCTGATAAAGCAGGCGAAAGCTCATTGTTCTAATAAAGAAAGGAGAATAAATAATGGCTAAAAATAAAATTAAAAGAAAACTAGCGGTTGACGATTACATCATTAATATTCTTGTTTTTGTTACAATGGCTTTGGTTTTGGTTCTAACAATTTACCCTTTCTTAAACTCAGTAGCAATCTCACTTAACGATGCTGATGACACTGTAAGAGGTGGTATTACATTTTATCCTAGAGTCCCTACTCTTAAAAACTATGAGTTAATTTTTACAAACCCAGATATTTGGAACGCTTACTTCATTACAATCGCTCGTACAGTAATTGGTACAGTAACAGGTCTTTTATTTACAGGAACTTTAGCGTTTGCTCTTTCTCGTAAGGCACTTGTTGGTAGAAAATTCTATACTATGATGTGCCTAATTCCTATGTACTTCAGTGGTGGATTAATGCCTATGTATTTCTTAAATATTAATTTAGGACTTCTAGACAACTTCTTAGTATACATTATTCCTACACTTGTAAACTTGTGGAATATGATTTTAATGAGAAGCTACTTCTCAACAATTCCAGAGGCTTTAGAAGAGTCTGGAAGAATTGACGGTGCAAATTACTTAACAGTTTTCTTAAAAATCTTTATGCCAATATCTACACCAATTATAGCTACAATAGCTCTTTACATCGGTGTTTATCATTGGAATGATTGGTTCACACCAGCTATCTATATCAACTCAGAGGACTTAAAACCTATGCAATCAGTTCTTTTAACCATTATTCAAGAGGCAAGCTTTGCAGAGCAATTAGCTGCAGCTTCTGGCGGTGGTACGACTGTAAATGTTGGAGATATAGCCCAAGGCAGAAACACAAACGTTAGGTCTATTACAATGACTACTATGATAGTTACAATTATTCCTATAGTTGCTGTTTACCCATTCTTACAAAGATACTTTATTAAAGGAATCATGGTTGGGTCTGTTAAAGGTTAATGTTTACAAAATAATCACAATTCGTATTACAATATTGTATTTATTTCTGTATGTTGTGGTTTCGGTATGCTACAGCCACAACTGCAGATGAAATATTTACATGTTGTTTAAATACTATTAACATTTTGGGATTAAAACTTAACTTACAGTATATTGAGAAGTAGATTACCTTTATTAAGGTTTTCAAATACAAACTGTATGAAATTCATACACATTTATTTTATTTTAGGAGGCAAATTATGAAAAAAAGAATTTTTTCACTTATTTTGGCATCATTAATGGTTACAACTGCTTTTGCAGCTTGCCAAAGTGACGAGGGTGGTACAACTGATGGTGGAGACACAACTTCAAGTACTGCTACAGATGATGGTGGCGACGACGAAGGTGGCGGCGATGTTGAAACAGGAGACGTGGTAGCAGGTCCTGCTGATACTAGCGAGCACTATGAGTTTACTCGTTATGCAAACTACACATGGTGGACAATCCGCGAGTGGGGTGCAGACGAGGCTTCTAAATTTATGCAAGATAAATTTAACATCACTATGATTCAAGAGAAACCAGACTCTGACGCTAATGCTAAACTAAACCTAATGATTTCTGGTGGCACACTACCTGATGCAGTTGCTATGGACAGAAATGCTGACTACATTAAATTAGCACAATTGGGTCAATTATTACCAATTGACCAATTTATGTACGAGGGTAACCATTATCAAGAGATGATTACTCCTACAACACAAGAGTTCTTAAAAGTAGACGGTGCTACATATGCAATCCCTCACTGGGCTAGAAACACAGGTACAGGAGGAAACCTTTCTTGGATAGTTAACGAGAGAGTATGGGAAGAGGCTGGAAGCCCTGAGCTAGATACACTTGAGGGTATTGAGGCTTACATGGCTGCTGTTAAAGACCTAAACACTACTACATACTTAGGCGACACAGTACAAGCTTTCCTAACACAAGAGTCTGCTGACGGCCGTCTAGTTGCTGAGAGTGTATATCGTTCTTTAGGTGCTGCTCCTCATGTTAATAACTGGTACTCACAAGATACAGGCGAGATTATCTTTATGCCAGAGGATCCTAAATATGTAGAGGCACTTAAAAAAGTTAATGAGTGGTTTAACCTAGGTTACTTTAACGAGACTATCTTTACAGATTCTTCTGACCAATTTAAAGAGAAAGCTTCTGCTGGTAAAGCAGGTATCATGTACTATGACTTCTCACAAAACGATGTAAACAACTTCAAAAACATTTTAGAAGAGTCTACAGGCGGAGAGGATACATACTTTGTTCTAACTGATCCTATCTTCCCACCAGCTGAGGGTGTAGAGAAAGTTTACGGTGAAGAGAACCAAACTCCAGGTGGTGCATTAACAGCTATTACAACAAACGCTGAAGAGCCACAAAGAATCTTCGACTTAATGTCTTGGATGCTTTCTAAAGAGGGCGCTATTAACATGATGTACGGACCACAAGGCACTGGTATGTGGGATGAACTAGATGCAGACGGCAACCCAATTCTAAGACAACCTGAGTCTTCTTTCACAGCAGAAGAGAAACAAGCAATGGGTGCTTGGTACTGGGCTTCACCAGCACATGCAGATCCAGTTGACTACACAAAATTTGCTGTTAACGCACAACAACCAGAAGAGGATCAAAGCTGGGTTGTTACTCTACAAGCTAACGTATTTACACAAAATGCTGGTGGAGAGTACAAAGACGGCCAAAAATTTACAACTGACGAAAACACAGGTGTACCTGAGACTATCGACCCACAAAGCGATTTAGGTATCAACAGACAAATGATCGCAGACAAATGTGCTGAGTTAATTCCTCAAATCATTATGGCTGGTTCAGAGGCTGACTTCCAAGCTAAGCTTGATGAGCTAATTCAATTTGCTAAAGATTACGGTGTAGACGAGATTACTTCTACTTACAACGAGAAACGTAACGAGAACATTGAAGTACAAGGCTGGTCATTCTACGAATAATTAAATTAGTACTTTAAGTATTATTTAATAAAATATTAGCTACCACAAATGAGTTTCCATTTGTGGTAGCTTTTTCTATTAAAATGTTTATTTCGGTAAAATAGTCTTTCAACTTAAAAGATTAACAGAACTCAAGTAAAAAATTTATATTTTAAACTTTTTCACTAAATTTCTAAAGTGCTTTTTAAGTTTAATAACTATAATCAATTTACTGCTTGAAATAAAATAAAAAATTTGCTAAAATAAATTAATATTAATTATATAGTAATTTAACTTGAAAAACTAACAACCCTAAGTGAAAAATAGCAAAGTTAAAGCTTTTTATTTAATTATTGTAGTATTTCTAAGTTAATTAACTAAAAGAAAGGCAGATAAATATGTTACTATTATGGGGAGATATTCATAATCATTGCGATATATCTTACGGATATGGCAGTTTAGAAAATGCACTAAATAACGCAAAAAATCATTTAGACTTTTGTGCTGTAACAGGGCATGCCATGTGGCCTGATATGTATGATAAAACTGAAGAAACGGAGTTTGTTGTAGGATTTCATACAATAGGGTTTGAGAAATTTAACGCAAATTGGGATAAGATAAAAGAACTAGTTTCATCTGCAAATACGGATGATTTTGTTACTTTTCAAGCTTACGAGATGCACTCGTGCGAATATGGTGACCATCATATTGTATCTTGCGACGATGCTTTACCTCTGTTTTACCCACAATCACCACGTGAATTAGTAGAGAATAGTGGAGTAAATTCAATTACAGTCGCTCATCATATAGGATACACACCAAATTATCGTGGAATAGACTGGGATAAACACGATGAAAACATTACACCTTTAATTGAAGTGTGCTCTAAACATGGTTGTGCAATGAGTGAAACGGCTGTATATCCGTATTACCATAATATGGGGCCAAGAGACAGTAGAAATACTGTGTATGAAGGTTTAAAAAAGGGCTGCAAAATTGGGTTTGTCGGCTCTACAGATCACCACGCAGGATACCCCGGCTCATACGGAGATGGTAAAATGGCTGTTTGGACAAAAAGCAAAACCAGAGAAGACATTTGGAGTGCAATGATTAACAGAAACACCTATGCAGTTACAGGAGACAGAATTGCGTGTGAGTTTTTTGTCAACTCTCAGCCGATGGGAAGCATTGTTAAGTATGATGGAAGTGATAGAAAGATTGACTTTGCTGTTAAAGCTTGCTATAACTTAGATAAAATTGTTATATATAAAAATCTTGAGCCTATTCATATAGTAGAAGGACTGCTATTAAAACCTAAAAAAAGCGACAATACATATAAGTTTAGAATTGAAACAGGTTGGGGAGATAATAACGAGGAGCTGTTTAAGTGGGATGTTAATGTTAACATTGATAGCGGTAGCTTTGTAAGCGTTGAGCCTTGTTTTAGAGGTCGCAGTGTATTAGCTCCTAGTGCCCTAAGTACTGACGGTCATTCTGATGCGAATAAAATTGATAGTAAAATAATTAAACAAGAAGAAAAAAGTGTGGCTTGGCAATGCAGTAGTGTTAAAAACATTAGCCCTATGCACCCTATGACCTCTGCTGTTATTTTAGAAATAACAGCAACAGAGGATACACTTGTTAAAATAGATGTAAATGGTGATGTTAAAACTTGTAGTGTTAAGGAATTAATGGCTTATGGATATTCTAACCACGTTAAATATTTTCACTCTAACGCTTATAAAGTTCACCCTATTATAACAAGTAGTCAATACTATGTAAGTGATAGCTTTATTGACAGTGTAGATTTAAAAGAAAATGATTTTTATCATATGGAAGTTTATCAGCTTAATTCAAGCGCTGCATTTGTAACACCTGTTTATTTTAAATAAGTATAACCTAGAAACAGCCGTAAACGAATTTATCGTTTACGGCTGTTAACGTTATTAATTAAAGTTTAAACTCTTTGCAAGCTAGCAAATATGCCTCAATATTTTCAACAGGAACTTCAGGCTCTAAAATATGGGTAGGGCAGGGAAGAAGACCACCTTTTTGTCCTGCAAGCCTTAGGTTTTTGAAAACCTCTTCTCTTACTTCTTCAGGTGTACCTAGTGGCATTGTGGTTTGTGTGCCTATAGTGCCGTGGAAAGAAATTTTATCTCCATATTTTGCATGTATTTCTGAAAAATCCATACACTCTGGTTGAACAGGGTTTAATACATCAACACCAGCCTCAATTAAATGGTCTATAAATGGTTCTACAAATCCGCATGAATGATAGAAAACTATAATATTAGGATTAATAGCCCTAGCAGCATCTGCTACTTTTTTTAGTCTTGGTTTTAGCCACTCAACGTATAGTTCTTCACTCATCATAATAGTTTTTTGCATGCCTATGTCGTCGCCAAAAAATAGTATATCACAGCCTGTTTTGGCAAAAAATTCAGCTTGTTTTATTGCAATATCAACTACAACGTCAAGAACAAATTCTGCAAGCTCAGGTTCAGACATCATATCCATCATAAGCATTTCCATGCTTCTCATATACCAAGCACGCTCCCAAACTGTGCATTGCATATTACCTGTGATTATTTTATCTTCTGTTTTGTATTTTTCATTTTCTGTTTTAACAGATTGTAGATAATCTTCGTCTTCTATAAGTTTTGGGTAAGGGTATGCCTTTAGCTCTTCAAGGCTTTCCATATGCTCAAGTGGGTTTCTCATATAAGTCATATGCATGGCAGCCTCACTGCCTTTTTCATGTCCTACTCCAAATATATCAATATCGGCACCCTCTTTTAATGGTGGGTCAAAATATTTTTTATATACTTCTCTGTCAATCTCTTCATATTGAATGCCTTTGCTGTTTACAACATCGTCTTCAATTCCGTGCTCTTTTTTAAAATTATCAATTCTTACACCATATGTTTCTCTCAAATATGGACAAAGTGAGTAACTTACTGGTATGCTTTTATAACCTGTTCTTTTAATAATTGATAAATAGTTTTCTCTTTTTGTCATACAAAAGCTCTCTCTTTTCTTTAATTAACTAATATGCATGTTGCAATTAAATGCACAAATTCTATCAACGTCATTTTTTGCTTGACTAGCATTAAACCCAAGCAGTTTAATTCCTTTATCAACTGTATTTTTGTAGATAATTTCCATGTCATTGTATTCTGGTTGTGACATATTAATTCCATATAGATTATCGGCTTTTGATAAAACACCAATATAGTGGTCGCCTTTGCCACAAAAATGAACGACTCCACCATCATAATAGTCTAGCAGCTCTTTATCGTATGGAAATGCAAATTCATCATAAAATTCAGGAGATAAATTCATCGCACTATCATTCCTAATTACAATTTTTCCTTTATGAGCTATATTAGCCCAGTGCATGTTAAAGTCACTTGAAACAGGGAATAGGTCAAACCATTTGTCTAAAAACTTAATATAAGTTTTGTTTACAAGCTTTAGCATATCGTGAACCATTTCTGGTTCATCATACATGCAATAAAACATCTCACCACCCCATAATAGCTCACAAATATCTAATGGCCCTTGAGTGTCTGGGTGGTACACTTTTACGTATTTTGAAATTTTAGGATATTTTGATAAAACTTCTTTATAAAATTCTCCAGTTTCAAACACATCTTTTCCGTAACCTTTATTAAGCTCAGGAATGCCATTAGAAATAGCCTCTCTGATTTTGTCATCATTATTAAATGAATAGGTAGTTGGTAGGGTATCGTTTTCATATGGCATTGTAAAAATTTTTGCGCCAAAAAGCGATGTCATAATACCTGTACCATAGTTTGCTCTTATTGCGGTGTTATTGCTTTCACTCTCTAAAGCATTTGACACTCCTTGCATCTCTTTTAACAACATAAGCTCTTTGTCGAGCAAAGCATCATTAATATTAATATTTTGCCTTTCTAAAGAAGACTTAGAGGTCAATTTTCTCTTAGGTTTAAAAATGATATCATCAGTTTTGTTATTAATAAAAGCTTTCCATTGATTAATAAAATCTTCTTCAACCTCAGGGTTAATACGGTTTTCAATATCCTCGAGTAGAGCAATGGTCTCTGTTCTTAATTTCACTTTTCACAATCTCCTTTAATCACAATATTATAGTTTTATAATTACAGTTTATAGTTACATTTTATCATTGAGCAAATGCAACTATAAAGCTAACTTGTTAAAATAATATCACAATAAAACTGAAAACACAATAGAAAACATAATAATATATTTTAATTAATTTCTTCTATTTC
Organism: uncultured Eubacteriales bacterium; assembly: GCA_964369215.1. Lineage (GTDB taxonomy): Bacteria > Bacillota > Clostridia > Oscillospirales > Acutalibacteraceae > SIG603. The sequence goes on along the minus strand of CAYJEZ010000017.1, from coordinate 11,389 downwards.
TTGTAATCAATAATAGCCTAAAGAGTTGTAACAATGACGCTGCGACTGCCGCCACATAGGTAAGTGCAGCTGCATTTAGAACAGATTTAGCACTGCGTAATTCCTCTTGATGTAAAATCTCTGTACTTTTTAAAAGGTTTATGGCTCGTTTTGAAGCATTAAACTCAACAGGCAATGTAACTATTTGAAATAATATTGAAGCTGAAAAGGCTAAGATACCAATCTCGATAATCAGTTCTGCAGTATTACCAGTGAAAAACATTCCTAGAATAATTAATGGAATAGCTGCCATACTGCCAAATTTTGCTACAGGAACTATAGCGGTTCTTAATTTTAGAGGTATATAATTTTTGTTGTGTTGTAATGCATGTCCACATTCATGCGCTGCTACTCCTACTGCTGCTAACGAAGTTTGACTATAGGTTGAGTCAGACAGATTTACTGTTTTAGTTCTAGGGTCGTAGTGGTCTGATAGACTACCACTAACGTGCATAACAGATACATCTTGCAACCCCTCAGACCTCAGAATTTGTTCAGCAGCCTCTTTTCCTGTTAAACCTTTGCTATTTCTTACAGATGAATATTTTGAGAAAGTGGTTTTTAATTTAATTTGAGCAATTATTGTTATTGCTATGCCTAATATTATTAGTATATAAGTTGGGTCGATATAAAGTCTAAATAATCCAAACATTGTCTTGTCCCTTCATTACTCTCTATTTAATATTTCCATAAATTCATCACCAGTAATAGTTTCTTTTTCAAGAAGATGAATTGAAATTTCGTGTAGTTTTACTTGGTTTTCTTTTAGTATTTGTGTAGCTTTTTCATATTGAGTGCTAATGATTTTTATAACTTCTTCATCTATAATTTTAGCAGTTTCTGCTGAGCAAGCAAGAGAGGTATCTCCACCTAGATATTGATTGTTTAGTGTCTCTAATGCTACCATTCCAAATTTTTCGCTCATTCCATATCTTGTAATCATGGCTCTTGCCATTTTTGTTGCCTGCTCAATGTCGTTTGCAGCGCCTGTTGTTATTGAACCGAAAATTAGTTCTTCCGCAGCTCTTCCACCGGTAAATGTAGCTATTTTATTTAAAGCTTGTTCTTTACTCATTAGAAATTTCTCGTCGCTGTCTACTTGCATGGTGTAGCCTAAAGCACCTGAGGTACGAGGTACAATAGTTATTTTGTGAACAGGTGCGCTGTCGCTCTGTAAAGCTGCTACTAATGCATGGCCAACTTCGTGATATGATACAATTTTACGTTCTTTTTCTGAAACAGCCATATTTTTGCGCTGATAGCCTGCAATAACAACCTCAACACTTTCTTCTAAATCCTCTTGCATTACTGACTTTCTTCCGTCTCTAACTGCTTTTAAAGCCGCTTCGTTAACTATGTTTGCAAGCTCTGCTCCGTTAGCTCCTGATGTTGCTCTTGCCACTTTTTCAAAATCTATGCCATCGCTAAGTTTTACATTTTTACCGTGGACCTCTAAAATAGCCTGTCTGCCTGTTTTGTCAGGTAGTTCTACAGGCACACGTCTATCAAATCTACCTGGGCGAGTAAGTGCCTTATCAAGAATTTCAGGTCTATTGCTAGCAGCAAGTAGCACAACACCTTTTTGACCGTCAAAACCGTCCATTTCAGTTAATAGCTGGTTTAGAGTTTGCTCTCTTTCATCATTGCTACTCATACCGCTGTCACGTTTTTTACCAATTGTATCAATTTCATCAATAAATATAATACAAGGAGCTTTTTCGTTTGCTTGTTTAAACAAGTCTCTTACTTTAGCTGCGCCCATACCGACGAACATCTCTACAAATTCTGATCCTGAAATTGAGAAAAACGGAACTTTTGCTTCGCCTGCAACTGCCTTTGCTAACAGCGTTTTACCTGTTCCCGGAGGGCCCACAAGCAATACACCTTTAGGTAAATTAGCACCTATATCTGCATATTTTTTAGGGTTGTTCAAAAAGTCTACTACTTCTGTTAATGCCTCTTTAGCCTCTTCTTGTCCTGCTACGTCTTTAAAAGACTTACCAGTTTGTGTTTCTGCGTATATCTTAGCATTTGATTTTCCGAAAGACATTGAGTTTCCTCCGCCCATGCCTTTCATCATTTTAGACATTATAAATCTCCAAATTAAAGCGAATATAACTATCATTATTACTGTGCTAATAATATTCATTAAGAAAGAACTCTCTTTTGGAAACACCTCTATAAATTCTGCTCCAGATTCATAAAGTCTTTCAACTAAGTCGTTGTCTTGCATTCTAGAGGTTGAATAAATGTCTGTATGTGGCTCTTCTTCTCCCTCAATTATGGATTCAATACCATACATAATGCTTTCATCCATTACCTGAACAGTTGAAATACTACCTGCGTTTAAGTCGTCTAGAAATGTATCGTATGTTACAGGGGTAACTGAACCTCGACCGAAGAACAGGAAGGTTAAAATATTAAACACAAATATTATTAGCATTACAATTAACCAATAATAAATAAATGGTTTGTTTCTTTTTAATTTCAATAAGCTTTTTTTCATTTTACTCTCTCCTAATAATTTTATGGCAATGTTAAGTGAAATATAAATGTCATTTTCATATTAACTTAACAAAGTAATTTCAATATATTTATTTTTTGTTTACTAATGAATATCTACTATACAAAGAAAAATCGTTCAGATATTAACAAGAACACACCAAGTGTTGTTAATACTAATCCTGTAGCCTTATTTAATACTCTTGGTTGAGATTTGTTAGCAAATTTAGCACCAAGCAAAGCAAAAATAAGGGTAGAAACTACACAAATTGTTAATACAGTTAAGTCTGGGATTATTTGTTGTATTGAAAAATGCGATATTGCTCCGAATAAAGCGGTGAATGTCATTATAAATACGCTTGTTCCTACAGCTTTTTTATGTTCGTAACCTAGAACACTCATCATTAAAGCTAACATCATTATTCCTCCGCCTGCGCCTATAAAACCGCAGATAAAGCCGATAACTGCTCCGCAAAGAATAGGAAGAATTACTTTAAGTGCTCCTTCTACTGCTTTCTTCTGCTTAGGAGTGTCCGTTTCTTTTTTTCTTAAAAACTTTATGCCTAATATCAATGACATATATATTGCTATGTTTCCCATCGATTCTGTTGGGACTAAGCTTGCGATAAAGGCACCAATAAAGGTAAATACCAACACACTTATTAATAATACCTTACTGTTTTTTATGTCAATATTTTTGCTTTTTCCATATGTATAGGCTGATATCGCACTTGCCAATACATCAGACGCCAAGGCAATTCCTATAGCCTCGTAGGGGTTCATTCCTAAAAAGGTAATAAGCATAGGCGTAATTACCACCGCTGCGCTCATACCAGCAAATCCTGTTCCCAGTCCTGCTCCCGCACCTGCTAAGACACATATTAATATTGTTTCCATTTTGCCTCCTAATAAAATTTTTTTCTAGTTATTAATAAAATAATATTAACAACACATCAGTTGACCACTCGTTCAATGAATATATTCTAACATGTTTTGAACGATTGGTCAATGAAAAAGAAATGATATTTATGTGATATTTATGTGATGTTGTTTTTATGATAAATTATCTTATTCATAATTATAATAGGGTAGAGGAATAGTTTTAAGAATACATAATAACAAAACTTAGTTTATTGTTATCTTAAAATAAAAAATAACGACCTAGTAAACTAAGTCGTAAAGCTATATGAATTTAACTTGTAAAGCTTTGTGTTATATTAAAAAATAGAAAAATACATGATTACTGAAAGCAAAGAATTAAAGATATACCAGATTTTATTGATAAATTTCTATTGTTTAGTTTGTTTGTATTTACATATGACTAATTTATGTGATATCATATTACTAATGATTTATATCTATAGATATAAACTTTTAAAAAATCAAGCATAAGTAAAAATTAACCACTTATATTTATAGTTAATTTTATAACTGTGGTTATAATTGAATGTGAAAGGAATGACCCTAAATGAAAGCAAAAGGTAGTTTTACAAAAATCGATGACATATCCTATTACAAAATTTCAAACAGCGAAACCTTGCAACCGTTCTTTATTCAAGTTCCCTCTGCGAGTGATATTTGGATATTCTTATCCTCGAAAGGAGGCTTAACCGCAGGAAGAAAAAATGCTTCGGGCAATATTTTCCCATATGAAACAGATGATAGGCTTCATTCTGCTTATGATACAGGCTCAAGAACATATATAAAATGCGACGGAAAATTGTGGCAGCCCTTTGAATCTAATGGAATTAATAAATATTGCATAACACAAAACATATATAAATCGTATTATGGTGACAGTGTAATTATGGAGGAAATTAATAACGATTTACAGATTTCTTACTCATATAAATACGAAAGTTGTGAAAAATTTGGATTAATAAAAACTTCTGTGATAAAAAATCTTAAAAATGACAACCGAAATATTAATGTATTAGACGGAGTTATGAATATCTTGCCTTACGGTGTAAATGAGCAACTTCAAGCAAACTCAAGTAATCTAGTTGACGCATATAAAGCAGCAGAACTTTCGGGAGATAATTTAGCCATTTATTCTCTTACCACTGTAATAAATGATACTCCAAATCCTATAGAGGTTATGAGGGCGAATATTGCATACACAACACTTGAAAATCCAAATGTATATTTAAACACTGATATAATCGCAGCATTTTTATCTGGCGATACTAGCGAAACTCCTCGCGAATCTTATGGTAAAAAACCATCATATTTTGTTTGTTACGATGAAAACTTAATAGGTGAAAAGTCTTATTCATTTATTTTTGATTCAGGATACAATCATTCAATGATAAGCGAAATAGAGAACTACACTGCTAAAAATAATTTTGAAGACATATTTTTGGACATCAAAAAAGGAAGAGAAAATTTAATAAACATTGTAAAACAGGCAGACGGATTACAAGAAACTGGCGACGAAACAGCCTGTGCTCATCACTACTTAAATACATTGTATAATGTTATGAGAGGTGGCACATTTGAAAGTGGATATGAGTTTATTTTTAAAGATTTTATAAAATTAATAGAACTAAGAAACAAACCACTGCTAAATAATACTGAACTACTAAAAGAAATTGAATCTTGTAAAACAATTCACGAATTAAAAGAGTGCACAAAAAATGATTCTGCTATGCACAGAATTGCTCTTGAGTATATGCCACTCTCCTTCTCAAGAAGACACGGTGACCCTTCTCGCCCATGGAATAAATTTAACATTAATTTAAAAGACGAGAATGGAGAAAAAATTAGTTATTACGAGGGTAACTGGCGTGATATTTTTCAAAACTGGGAAGCACTGGGAACTTCTTTCCCTTGCTATTATGAAAATATGGTAGCAAAATTCGTTAACGCTTCAACTGCAGATGGATTTAACCCATATAAAATTAATACAATAGGTATAGATTGGGAAAAACCCGAACCAGAAAATCCTTTTGGTGGATATGGTTATTGGGGAGATCATCAAATCATTTATCTTTTAAGATTATTGAAAGGTTTAAAAAATCATTTTCCTAAAAAATTATTTTCAATGATGAACTCTGATATTTTCAGTTATGCTAATGTTCCATACCGCTTATCTTCATATGATGAGATACTAAAAAATAGTAAAGATACAATTAGCTTTGATTTTGAAAAAGATGAAAAAATTGAAAACCTATTAAAAGAAATTGGCTCTGATGCAAAACTGATTCAAAAAGACGGAACTGTTTACACCGTAAATTTAAGCGAAAAACTGTTGGTTCCGCTTATGAGCAAAATGAGTAACCTTTTAGTTGGTAGCGGAATTTGGATGAACACACAACGCCCTGAATGGAACGATGCAAACAACGCTATAGTAGGCATAGGTCTTTCTGTTATCACAGTATATCACATTAAATCTTATCTTGAATTTTTAGAAGAAATTTACGCTACAGATAATGTGAATTATACGATTTCAACTGAAGTTATAACTTGGTTTACAAATATAAAACTAGCTTTAGAAGAATATCAAAACAACTATAAAGGAAATGAAAAAAAACTTCTTGATAAAATGGGATACGCTTTTTCTGACTATCGTGAATCTTTGTATAATAATGGACTAAATGATAAAAAACTTTTATCAACTAAAGAAATGAAAGAGTTCATCTCTACTGCAAAAAGTGCTATAGATTACACAATAGAGATGAATAAAGGTAAGGTATACGGAACTTATAATCTTTTGAGACCTGATTTTAGCACTGAACCGATGAGAGCAATGCTTGAAGGGCAGTCGGCAGTTATAGGCAGTGGCTATCTTGATGCAAAAGAAACAGATGACTTGCTTATTTCTATGAAAAAAGAACTTTTCAGTGACAATTTACGCTGCCATACCTTGTATCCAGTTAAAACAACAAAAAGATTTTCGCAAAAGAATAATCTTACAATTGACACAGGTGAAATAGCAGGAATTGTTGAAAGAGATGTAAATGGAAATCTTCATTTTGCGGCAGATATAAGTACTTCGTTTATACTTAATGAAAAATTAAATGCAGCAAATTTGAGCGAAACAATGAAAGCAAACTTAGTTTGTGAATTTGACAAATTGTTTTCTCATAGCAAATTCAACGGCAGAAGCGAAGTTATGTATAAATTTGAGGGAATTGGCTGTGTATATTGGCATCAAAATGCAAAGCTTGCCCTTGCAGTGCTTGAAACAGTTGCAAATAATAAAGACGAAAACCCTGAAGACGCTAAAAATCTTTATAAATCGTACAGAGATTTAATGAGCGGATTTACTTACAGAAAATCTCCTTACGAGTGCGGTGCAATTCCGGTAGAGCCATATTCGCATACTTCTTTTAACGGAAAAAGCGAACAACCGGGAATGACAGGTCAGGTTAAAGAATCCGTTTTAATGCGCCGAATAGAACTTGGTGTTAAAATTTTTGATGGAAAAATTCATTTTGACAAATGGTTTATTCCTGAAACTGAGTTTAATAAAAACGGAAAAATTAATTTTTCACTATACTCTATCCCTACTTCATACATAAAGTCTAAAAATGATAGAGTTAAGATTATATATAAATCTGGAGAAACAATTTATTGTGAACAAATGTGTATAGACGAGAAAATTTCAAAAGATATTTTCTTTAGAGATGAAGCGATAGAAAAAATAGAGATTGAAATTATGTAATACGAGTTTTATTTTATGACTTATTATTAATGCGACAAACCTATTTTGTAATTTCCTTATTACTTCTCTATCTTCCAAGATTTCGCCACCATTCGCTTATTCCAAAGCTCGCTGTAAATACCCTTGTTTTCAAGCAACACGTCATGACTTCCTTGCTCTGCAATTTCACCGTCGGTTACTACAATGATGTTATCGGCGTGTTTAATGCTTGAAAGCTTGTGTGCAATAACGATTAGTGTTTTTTCTTTTACAAGTTCGTTTATCGCCTCTTGAATATATCTTTCATTGTCAAGGTCAATAGATGCAGTTGCCTCATCAAGCAGTATAATCGGTGCATCTTTAAGTATGGCTCTTGCTATGGATATTCGCTGTTTCTCGCCACCTGAAAGAGAAGAACCACCACTTGTTACTACGGTGTCAAAGCCCTCGGGTAGAGCCTTGATAAAGTCATAACACCTTGCTTTTTTTGCCGCTTCAAAAACCTGTTCTTTAGTTGCATTTTCATTTCCAAGGGCAATATTATTGTAAATAGTATCGTTAAATAAATACACTTTTTGAAAAACCATGCTGATATGCTTGTACAGCTCGGCAGTGCTTATTTTGCTAATATCCACACCACCTATAGTGATAGACCCTGAATTGATGTCCCAAAATCGTGCTATTAAATTTGTAATAGTAGTCTTACCACTTCCGCTTTTTCCTACAAGTGCAGTCATTTTATTTTGTGGGATTTTAAGGTTAATGCCTTTAAGTATCTCCTTTTCTCCATATGAGAAGTGTACATCTTTAAATTCAATATCAAAGCTTTTAATTTCAGTGTCTGAGAAATTTTCATCAATAGCCTTTATTTCATTTAATTTTTGGTATCTATCCAGTGCAGCTTTTGACATATTAAGTAGTGACACCTGTAAGCCTACCGTAGTTATCGGTGCAAAAGCACTCATAGAGAATATCACTATCATAACCATATACGGTAAAATCTCTGGTGTTAAATTACCACTGTATGCACTTAGTGCCACTATAAGCGAGGTGCCAAGGCCTGTCAATGCTAAAACCCCCACAACGTAGGGCACTGCTGTTTTCTCGAATCCTAAGTTAAACTCTCTTGCTCTTTTAAAGGCGTTCTCTGTTTTAGCAAAACGCTCACCCTCTAAATTGAGCGCTTTAATTACAGGCATTCCGCTCACATATTCAATAACAGCCTCTGCTAGGTCTTTTGTGGCTTCTCTTTGCCTTTGTCCCTCAATTATAGTCTTATTGTAGTAGGCTTTTAGCAAAAAATATGCGATTATGCTTATAAGTATATAAACAACTGATAAACTTGGATTGACAAATATTAGTATTAATATAGACACAAGAACGCTAAAAACAGAAGAAGTTAATAGCCCCATTGCCTGCATTCCGTATTGTTCAATAAAAGCAAGGTCATTTGCAAATACTGCTGTCAAATTTCCCACATTATTGTCAGAAAAAAATCCCATTTCAAACCGTCTAACTCTGTCGCCTGTTTTAATTCGCTCGTCTGCAAACATTAAAACACCTATTCCTTGCTCAAGGGTGTTACTAATGTATTTTAGAATTGTCCTTACTATTATAGCTACTAATAAAATTCCCAATAAAATAAGCCAAGTATCAGTATTTAGTGATTTTGATATAATTAGCGATATAGCATATCCTATTGCAAATATTGGAACATTAGCAAGCAGTCCGTCGATAAACGACAAAAAGTATGAAGTGATTATCTTGTTTTTTCTCTCGCCTGAAAGTTTTAATACTCCTTTTACTAAATCATACATTACACTACACCTCCATCTCCAATAGTCCACTGGGCAGCTTTTACGCTCTCTGCCCACAGTTTTTTATATATCGGTGAAATCTCTAAAAGCTCATCATGGGCTGCCTGTGCCTGCAAATTGCCATTATCGACTACAATAATTTTGTCGGCAGATGTAATTGTCGTTAGCCTATGCGCAATAACAATAACGGTTTTACCTTTTAATAAGTTTGACAGCGCTGTTTGGATTAAATCTTCGTTTTCGCTGTCGGTATGTGCTGTAGCCTCGTCTAAAATAATAATTGGCGCATCTTTTAGCATTGCCCTTGCTATTGTAATACGCTGTTTTTCGCCACCTGATAGTTTGCCACCCATAGTTCCTACATTTGTGTCATATCCTTTTTCAAGAGCCATTATAAAGTCGTGGCAACAAGATGCCTTTGCAGCATTTATTGCATCTTCTTTTGTAGCTCCTTCTTTTCCCATTAAGAGATTTTCCATAATGCTACCGTCAAAAAGGATATTATCTTGCGATACATAAGAAATCATAGACATAAGTTTTTTGCTTGTAAATTCTCTTATATCTGTGCCACCAATAGTAATTTTGCCACTATTTACGTCCCAAAAATGCACTATTAGTTTTGCTATTGTGCTTTTTCCGCTTCCACTCTCTCCAACTAAGGCAGTTAGGTTGCCTTGCTTAAATTCAGCATTAAATCCGTGCAAAACTTCAGTTTCTTCATTGTAAGAGAAATGCACGCTTTCAAAAGCTATATCAAAATTTTCAGGGCTATCGGTTTTATTTCCTGTTACAATCGCAGTAGCAGTAAATGTAGCATCAATTTTTTCAATAGCGTATCCAACTTGAGGGAAAACAGGCATAAAGGCCATAAGTTTTAAAAGAGGTGCAGAAAGTGATAAGTTTAATAGCATAGTAAGTATTAAATCATTTAATTCTATGCTTCCGTTTTGGTAAAAAATAATTCCAATGGGTAAAGCAAGCAAAACCGTGCAAGGCATAACGGCATTCATAATTGACATATCACGCCAACAAGCCTTGTACCACATATAGGTTAAATTTCTTGCGTGAATTATAGAATTTTTAAGCTTTTCAAAAGAGCCTGTTGTTTTGCCAAATACCTTTACAACCTCCATGCCACCTACATATTCAATGATGTTTCCGTTCATACTATCAAGAGAAGCATAGTATTTTGGCATCATTTCAACACCAAATTTCATCATAAACATCATTGGAATGAGGCCTGCTAAAATAATAACAAAAGATAAAAGACCTAAGCGCCAGTCAAGCACAAATATAAAAACATAGGTTAGTAAAACTATAAATACATTTGGCACTCCCTCTGGTATCATATGAGCCACAAGGTTTTCTAAAAGGTCGATGTCTTCGACAAAGCCTTTTTTGTATTTTCCAACACCATTGTGCTCAATATATCCCAAAGGATGCTCTGTCATATCCTTTGCTTTAGCTTTTCTAATATTATAAAGAATACCAAAAGCCGCAGTGTGCGAGTGAGCAAGTCCCACTCCCATTGTAATGGCTTTTAAGGCGAGAGCTGCGAAGATAGTTGCACAAGTTGTCAGTATATATGTAGTATCAATCTTTACGCCCTCAATAAGCGAAACAGCTATGTGACTTAGGGCAAAAAAAGGTAGAACTCCGAATATAACGCTTAAAAATAAAAACGCAAGCGCACTGTACATATACTTTTTCAGCTCACCTGCATAAGCAAATACTTTACCCATAATTAATCCTCCTTTAAAATTTTATATATTGCATTAACTTTTGATTTGCCAAAATTAATCTCATAATCACAGCAGTTCATTATAAATTCGTTGTCGTGCGTTATTACGCATACGACTTCTGCGGTTTTTACAACTTCTCTTAATAAAGCCGAAACCCTTGTCATGCTTTCAAAGTCAAGCCCACTCGTAGGCTCGTCAAAAAACATATATTTTTTATCTAAAAACAATGCTGTTGCTATTGCAACACGCTGTTTTTGACCGCCTGATAATGAAAAAGGGTGGTCATCTTTTTTATCAAGTAAGCTTAGTGACTCTAATATTTTAACTGCCTTTTTCTTGTTTTCCTCAGTTTCTTTTTCTACAAGTTCATCATAAACACTCTCGCAAGAAAGCTGGCTGTTAACATCTTGCATTACAATAAAACTTCTTTTTATTCTGTCTTTTTTTGTGAGTGACTTCTCATCTTTTACACAGACATCTGCCTTTAAAATTCCAGAAAAAGCCTTAACAAATGTACTTTTACCAGCACCGTTAAGGCCTGTTATAGAAACAATTTTTCTTTTTGGCAAGCTTAAATTTTCTATATTAAGGAGTGTTTCTTTCTTACGCTCACACAGCACTTTTTGGACTGTTACACAGTTTAG
>CAYJEZ010000016.1:0-28071 GCA_964369215.1 uncultured Eubacteriales bacterium | reverse complement strand
TAGGGAAAACATTACCAAACGAACTCTCATAACTCTGAGCTCTGAACTCTGAACTATCCTAGTACATTTTAGCGTTATTCTCAAATCTCTCGGTAGTAAGGCCGTTATCTACAGCAAATTGTTTGCCCTCTCCAGCCCAAAGCATGCCTCTCTCCATCATAACCTCAGCATTAGGAGAAATGTCAAATACGTCGTCATGATGTCCTAAAGAAGTGTAGAAAACTCTGCCGTTGCCCCAGAATTTTGTCCAAGCAATAGGCATATCAACAGGTTTGTTTGATATATGGTAATAGCTTATGCTAGGGAACCTTGTAGTGGCTAAAACCTCTACAGCTGGGTCGATATGTAGGTAATAATGCTCACTTTTTACAGGAAAATCCTCTAAGCCTGCAATAATTGGTGACGAGCCCTTGTTAATATTAACTGTATATTCAACGCCGTCTCCACCTGGGTGGCTTACCCATTGACCGCCTGTCATGAATTGCCACTCGACATTTTGTCTGAAAGAGTCACACATTCCGCCATGGCAACCTGCAAGACCAACGCCTGCACCAACAGCTTTTGCAAGATTTTTAACATACTCATTATCAATTTCACCCATTGTCCAACATGCAACAACTAAATCAAGCTCCATAAGTTTATCTACATCTGCTAAACAACTTAAATCGTCGTAAATATTTACCTCATAACCATTTTTTTCAAGTAAACCTGCAAATCTTTTAGAGGTTAGTTTAGGCTCGTGGCCGTCCCAACCGCCTTGAATAATTAACGCTTTTTTCATTACATTCACTCCTTATTAAATTTTAGGCACTGTTAAGTTAAAATAATGAAATATAAAGATTATTTTCATATTTAGTTAACAAAGCCAAATTTTACATTCTAAGCATAATCTGCCTAGAGAAAATAACTATATAATCTATTGACAGATTAACACATTTTAGTATAAAATACTAACTAAGATAGTCTTAAAAGTACTCATTTATTGCATCGCTTGAGCGCGCTCAAGCGATTGAAAATTTATTCTTTTGCATTTAAAGAAATACAAAAGAATAAATTTTCCCGTAAGGGTAGCTAAGAGAACTCAAGCTTTTGAAAGGAGTAGAAATGATTCCATTTTACGAGCATAAGAAAACAAAATTTCAAATATTTTCAGGTGATAATATTGTCTTTAGACCTCACTTGCACTCTGGTGTAGAGCTTTTTTATGTTAAAAAAGGAGAGATAAAGGCTCAATATCACGACATTCAAACTAGCGTTAAAGAGGGTGAGTTATTAATTGTATTTCCAAACACCGTGCACTCTTATTTAGGTGCAGTAGGAGATAGTGAATTTGTAGGCTATATATACAATGGTAAAATGTGTGATGAAATACAAAGCATATTAGAACACAAGCACGCAAAATCACCACTGGTTACAAATTTGTCTAATGAGCTTATTTTTACATTAACTACATTATCAAATTATAAAAAAAATAATGATGATGACCTTGTTGTAAGGCTTTATTTTGAGCTTATTTTGGCAAAGGTATTGCCAAGTTTAGAACTACACTCAAATAAAGATGACTTTCCGTCAGATTTATTGTCTGCAGTACTTGACTTTATCAACACCAATATTACAGAGACTATGTCGCTATCTGTTATTGCAAAAAACTTTGGTGTAAGCCGTTATAAAATATCAAGGCTTTTTACGCACAATGTGGGAATATCTTTTTGTGACTACATCAATAATTTGAGAGTTGACAAGGCTAAACTTATGCTTAAAAGTGACCAATCAAATGTTATTGATGTAGCCTTTGCTTGCGGTTTTGAGAGCCAACAAACATTTAATAGAGTATTTAAGAAAGCAACAAATATGACACCAAAAGACTATAAAAAGATATAGAAAACACATGTTTGACAACTGTAGAAAAAGATATAGAAAACCACAGTTATATTGGTTGCACTATTGAGCGTTTTGTGGTATGGTATTGTGAGGAAATTATTTTACTTATAATTCTTAGTATTAAATATAAAAAAAGATACGTAACAAGTGCTTCGACTTGGTGTAGTATTTGAAATTACCATAAATAAAGGAGAAATTCTGTGCATTATTTTAATGTATAAGAATAAGAGATACATGAATTTTACCATAGTAGCAACGGTAATATTTTTGCTGATAATGTTGCCTATAATAAATAAAATTCTGCCTAGCAAAAATTTATTAGGAGCAGATTATATTCTTCCCATTGGTTTATGTTTAGCATTTATTACCAGAATAAGCTTTGCTTTTTTTGGGGGAGGATTTGAGGTTGACCTCAATTTATTTCAAGCTTGGGGCAGTTTAGTGCATACAGAAGATTTTTCAAATGTATATAAACAAACTCACACATATTTAGACTACCCACCGGGTTATTTATATGTATTATATGTTTTAGAGGCAGTAAGAGAGTTATTTAACTTAAATTTTAGTTCAAGTGCGTATTTTGGCATATTAAAATTGCCTGCAATTTTAGCAGACCTTGCCTGCGGATATTTAATATATATTTATGCAAAAAAAGACTTTGACATAGGCCAAGCTAGCGTGTTGGCATTAACTTACCTTTTTTGCCCTATGACAATATTAGACAGCGCAGTTTGGGGGCAAATAGATGCTGTTACAGCACTTATTTTGGTTAGTTCATTAATACTTCTTCAAAAAAATAAGTTTATTCCGTCAGGTATTATTTTTGGATTAGGTTTAATAACAAAGCCTCAAATGCTAATTTTTATACCTGTATACTTTTTTTACACCCTGTTTTCAAAACAATTTAAAGGTTTAATTTTAGGGGTGATATCTGCTTTAGCTACAGCTTTTTTACTAGCCTTGCCGTTTTCAGGCGGATTAGATTTTACATGGCTATTTAGGCTTTATGGCTCTACTATCGACTACTACGGCTACTACACTATAAATGCTTATAATATGTGGGCGTTGTTTGGTTTTAACTGGAAAGAACTGCCTGAGCAATCGTTTATTATAACATTATTGCCTACACTTGGGGCTACTGTTTTGAGTGGTTTTTATCTTTATAAATTTAAAGAAAAAAAAGAGAGCATTTTCACTTCTGCAGCTTTAATTATGGGCACAGTATTCTTTTTTGCGCCTAAAATGCACGAGAGATACTTATTTCCAATGTTTATTTTAGTTTTACTTGCATTTATCTGTTCAAAAAACCTATATCATTTATATACTTTTGTTGCGCTTAGCTCTGTAAGCTTTGTAAACACAGCATATGTGCTTTATTTAGATAACTCGTATGTTTCTCCTACATCGCCACAAATAATAATATTATCGGCAATTAATTTGGCTGGATTTATTTTCTTTTTATACTATATATTTTGGAATAAACAACTTTTGCTAGTAGAGTTTTCTAAAAATTATAGCACCGAATTAAAGATTGATACAGACTTCTCAGAATCAAAATCAAAAAGAAAAATAAAGAAAAAAGACATAGTATTTATGTCTGTAATAGTAGTTTTTTACTCTTTTTTTGCATTTTACAATTTAGGGGCAAACACAAATGCAAATACCTCTTGGACACCTAGCCAAGGTGAGGTTGTAGTTTTTAAAGTAGAAGACCAAGTGAAAAGCCTCATGTATTTAAGTGGAATTACAGCGCAAGACGACAGGCCTCGTATTGGTGCAAACTTTGAAATTGAGATTTCTAATGACAATGAAACATACATAAGTATCGGTAATTTGTCTGATGTTTATGTGTACGAATGGAAAGAGTTTGCGCTTAATCAATATGTGGGTTATATTAAAATAACAGCGAAAGACTCGGCTAGTGTTTTAAACGAAGTAGCCTTTACAAACGCTGACGGAAATGCTTTTCTAGAATTTGAACCTGTAGCAGGAATTACAGCTAACCTTATTGACGAGCAAAGTGCAGTTCCGCTTTATACTGGTTTTTATTATTCAATGTACTTTGACGAAATATACCATGCAAGAACTGCTTATGAGCATATTTTAGACGTTGAACCATATGAGAATACACACCCACCGTTTGGTAAATATATTATAGCTTTTTTTATAGAGCTTTTTGGTATGACCCCTTTTGCTTGGAGGTTTGGTGGTGCGCTTTTTGGAGTGTTAATGCTACCGGTATTTTATCATATTGTGTTAAGGCTTTTTAGTTGTTCTTTTATTGCTGCAGGGGCTACAATGCTTTTTGCCTTTGACTTTATGCATTTTACCCAAACTAGAATAGCAACTATAGACACATATGCAGTGTTCTTTATTCTTTTAATGTACGACTGCATGCTTGTTTTTGTACAGCAAAATCTTTTGAAAGCAAAGCTAAAATCACTTTTAATTCCGCTGTTTTTAAGCGGTTTGTTTATGGGTTTAGGCGTTTCAGCAAAATGGACATGCGCTTACGGTGCTTTAGGCTTAGCGTTCTTGTTATTCTATAAAATAATTGTAGATTATATCAAGGCAGATGAAGACGATAAACATAAATTATTTGCACTTTATAAAAAGCTATGTGTTTATTGCATTGCATTTTTTATAGTCATTCCTTTTGCAATTTATTTTATATGCTTTTTACCAATTACTACATTGCCACACAATATAAATGATTTTGTAGGCTCGTTTATTAATTATCAAGAGCATATGCTAAGCTATCATTCTGGTTTAGTTGCAGAACATCCGTTCTCGTCTGCTTGGTATGAGTGGCCGTTGGCAATTAAAAATATTTGGTATTATATATCTAATAATTATGAGGGTACAGGAATGGTTAGCTCAATTTCAAGTATGGGTAACCCAGTGCTTTGGATAAGCGGATTATTGGCGATGTTTTATGCTGTTTACATTTATATTAAAAAAGGAAGCTCTACGGCATTGTTTATTATAGCAGGTTTTTTAGCAGTGTATTTTCCATGGGTGTTAGTTCCAAGGCTTACATTTGTTTACCATTACTTTACTGCTGTTCCGTTTATTATTATTGCAATAGCATATGTTTATAAAATTTATGTGAGCACTAGAATTACCGATAACTCAATAAGTATTAAAGATAAATCTATTTTTGGTGCTTTTGTTTTAGTTAATTTTGCGTTGTTCATATTGTTTTTTCCAGCAATTTCAGGTTCGCCCACAAGCTACGATTATTTAGAGATGTTGTCGTGGTATCCGACTTGGACTTTGTCATAAGTGAGCGGAAGTTATACACAAAGTAAAAGAAATATTTATATAAGGGAGCAATTTATGGCAGAGTTTTACCCGCTGTTTAGCGGTAGCCGTGGTAACAGCTATTTTTTAGGAGATAAAGAAGAGGGAATATTAATAGATGCGGGCAAAAACTGTAAGCAGTTGAGCCTAGCTTTAGAGAATTGTGGAATAAGTCCACAAGCTGTTAAGGGTATATTAATAACTCACGAGCACAGCGACCATGTTGGAGCTTTAAGAGTATTTGCAAAAAAATATTCTACTCCTGTTTATTGCTCTGAGGGGACAAAAAAAGAGCTAGAATACATGGGTATTGCAGACGGGAATTTTCCGGTTCATGTGCTAAGCGGAGACGACGAAATAAGCACTATGCGTGTGCTAAGTTTTTCTACCTCGCACGATTGTGAAGAGAGCATAGGCTTTAGAATAAGTACAAGAGACAATAAAATTCTAAGCTTTGCTACCGACTTAGGTTATTTATCAGAGAATGTTAAGCGTTTTTTATTAAAAAGTGACATGTGTGTAATAGAGTCTAACCACGACGAAGAGATGCTTATTAACGGGGTTTATCATTATAGCCTTAAAGAGAGAATTCTCTCAAGGGTAGGGCATTTATCTAATTCGCAGTGTGCAGAATTTTTGCCAGCTCTTAAAAACAGTGGTGTTAAAAATATTATGCTTTCACACTTAAGTGGAGAAAACAACTGCCCCAAAACAGCTTATGACTGTGCGGTAAAATCTATGGAAGAAAACAGTTTTGTTTTAGGGGTAGACTACAACTTGTTTATAGCCTCGCAAGACAATTATAATGGAAAGGCAATAGAGATATAATGCTTAATATTAAACTGATTTGTGTAGGAAATTTAAAAGAGAAATTTTTTAAAGACGCCTGTAAAGAATACGAGAAACGTTTATCAACACTATGTAAATTTGAGATAATAGAAATACCAGAGGCATATTGTCCAGACGATAATTATATAGAAAAAGCACTAGATAAAGAGGCAGATATGATAATTAAAGCTGTTGGCAAGGCTACTGTTATTCCTCTTTGTATAAAGGCTAAGCAATATAGCAGTGAGAATTTCTCGAAATTAATTGATAATTCAGGCAGTGCGGTAGCCTTTGTAATAGGCAGTTCTCACGGATTATCTCATAGAGTTATAAATTTAGGCAAGCCTATGTCAGTGTCTGAAATGACCTTTCCGCATATGCTTTTTAGGGTGATGATGTGCGAGCAAATATACAGGGCAATGCAAATTAAACTCGGAGGCAAATATCATAAATAAGAATTTTGGTTTGCAATGTCGTCCGTTGTGGGTAGAATACCTAAATATTCAGCGTTTGTTTTTATTGGAACAAGCGGAACGGTCAAAGACCATTCCCTACACAGGTTATTTTGTACCAACAAAATGAAATGCAAATTAGCACACATTATTTATATTTTGCTCACAGAGCAAAATATAAAAGTTCAGAGCTCAGAGTTCAGAGTTATGAGAGTTCGTTTGGTAATATTTTCCCTAATTGGCGAAGTGGCTTTGTATATGCGAAGCTGCTCGGAATTCTTAACTCTGAACTTGCTTCGCGTTGTTTAGTTCAATTTTATCTAGTATTTCACCTACTCCATAAAGTAAAGCTCCAAAATCTAATATTAAAAATAATAATGCGAACTCTAAAAAATAAATCTGTTCTCAAATGTAGTAATAAATAAAACAATTAGATTAGTTTCTACAGTGAAATTAAGACTATAGTGTATACAATTTTTACATATATAGTAGATAAAACAAAAACATATTCAATAAATATGCTATTTATATGTTGTAAAACACATAGAGTTATGTTAAAATTAGCATAATGGTCTAAAGTTATAGATTGCAATTAATTTTGAAAGGGCTTGGTATATTGAAAAGTTTATTAACCCCGTTTAAAACCTTTGGTGGCGCTCATGTTCCACACTATAAAAACACCTCGGCTAAAGAGAGCGTTTTTATGCCTATTCCAAAAACTGTGCTCATACCTATGAGCCAGCACATAGGTGCACCTTGTAAGGCTACGGTAAAAAAAGGGGATAAAGTATATGTAGGTCAGCTTATTGGCGACAGCGAGGCTTTTGTCAGCGCTCCAATTCACTCGTCTGTATCTGGCACAGTAAAAGAGATTAAGCAAATTACACTCTCTGGTGGGTCTATGATAGACTCTGTTTTAATAGAGAGCGACGGCGAGATGACTCTTCATCCAGATATCGCCCCTCCTGCTCCTGTAAAAACTAGAAAAGACTTGGCTAAAATAGCAAGAGACTCAGGTCTTGTAGGCCTAGGTGGCGCAGGCTTTCCGGCTCATGTTAAGCTAAATGTGCCAGAGGATAAAAAAATTGACTACTTAGTAATAAACGCCGCAGAGTGCGAGCCTTATGTAACTTGCGACCACCGCGAGGCGTTAGAGAACGGACACAACGTTATTAAAGGTGTTAAAAGCATTAAAGAGGCTTTACATATTAAAGAGGTTATTATTGGTGTAGAGGATAACAAACCCGACGCCATTGAAAAGCTATGTAAGCTAGCAGAAGAGACAGGCGACAGCGATATTAAAGTTATGGCTTTAAAGGCTATGTACCCACAAGGTGCCGAGAAAACTCTAATTCAAGCCACAACAGGCAGATGCGTGCCCGCTGGTAAGCTACCCTCTGATGTTGGCTGTATTGTTATGAATATCGGTTCTGTATCTTTTATAGATAGCTATATGGAAAACGGAATACCGCTTATTAAAAAAAGAATTACTGTAGACGGCTCTGCAATTAAAAATCCTAGCAACGTAATTGTTCCTATTGGCACATTAATTAAAGACGTAGTAGAGTTTGTTGGAGGATATAAAAGCGAGCCTAAAAAAATTATTATGGGTGGCCCTATGATGGGTGTTGCAATTACTTCTGACGATTTGCCAATACTTAAGCAAAACAACGGCATTTTGTGTTTTGACGAAAAAGAGGCAAAGCTTGACACACCTACAGACTGCATTAGATGTGGCAGATGTGTAAGCGCATGTCCAATGCACTTAATACCGTCTAAGCTAGAGAAATATGCTGAGTTTGGCAAAACAGAAGAGCTTAACGAGCTTAATATTATGACATGTATGGAGTGCGGTTGTTGCTCTTTTAGTTGCCCAGCTTCTAGAAAAATAGTGCAGTCTATAAGGCTTGGTAAACATCTTATAAGAAAGGCGGCACAAAAATAATGGAAAAACTTATTGTATCTTCCTCACCTCATTTCGGTGGAAAAATTAAGACAAAACATATTATGGCAGACGTTGTAATAGCTTTAGTGCCTGCGGCTATAGCCTCTGTTATATTCTTTGGGCTAAATGCTTTAATATTAATTGCAGTTTGCATTATTGGCGCATTTGCATCTGAGTTTGTTTGCAGAAAAGTAATGAAAAGAACCCAAACAGTTAGCGACAACAGCGCGGTTGTAACTGGCCTTTTAGTTGCTTTTAACTTGCCGCCAGACATTAGCCCAATAATTGCCCTTTTTGGTGTGGTTATTGCAATTGTGGTTGTTAAGCAAATGTTTGGAGGCATTGGCCAAAACTTTGTAAACCCAGCTTTAACTGCAAGAATTATTTTAATGAACTCTTTTCCTGTACATATGACAACTTGGTCTTCACCATTTGACGGTGTTACTACTGCTACACCTTTAGCTGTTATGGCACAAGGTGGCGAGCTACCAAGCTATTTAGACATGTTTTTAGGAACTACAGGTGGCTGTTTAGGAGAGACAAGCGCACTTGCACTTATTATAGGTGGAGTTTACCTTGTTTTAAGAAAAGTAATTAGCCCAGTTATTCCTTTAACTTACATGGGTGCAACTGTTTTAATGGCTGTGTTTTTAGGCAGAGACCCAATAGCCGAGCTTTTAACAGGTGGCCTAATGCTTGGCGCTATATTTATGGCAACAGACTACACCACAAGCCCAATTACAACAAAGGCAAGAATTGTTTTTGCTATTGGCTGTGGCGTGTTAACTGTTTTAATTAGAGAGTTTGGCTCTTTACCAGAGGGTGTTTCTTACTCTATAGTTGTTATGAACATTTTAGTTCCTTTAATAGAGAGAATGTTTACGCCTAAACCTTTTGGCTATATTAAGCCCGAGAAGAAGGGAGCGTAAAATATGAAACTTAATTTTAAAGATGTAATTGTTCCAGCACTTATTTTATGCTTAATTTGCACGGTTGTAACCGCTGTTTTGGCTCTTACAAACGAGGCGACAAAAGATGTTATTGCAGAGGTTGCGGCACAAGTAGAAGAAGAGTCGAGAAAAATTGTAATGCCAATAGGAGAGACCTTTGAGCAAGTGGACGATAGTGCATACAAGGCTATAGCCTCAGGTGGCGAGACCGTTGGCTTTGTAATAGTTACAGAGACACAAGGCTACAGTGGTGTTATTAAGGTTATGACAGGAATTGACATAGCTGGCGACATTACAGGTGTAGAAATACTACAACAAACCGAGACCCCAGGCTTAGGTGCAAATGCAGACAACCCCGAGTTTACAGACAGATTTAAACAGCCAGCCACAGCGCTAGAGGTTGTAAAAAGCTCTCCAACCGAGGGTCAAGTGCAAGCCCTTACAGGCTCTACAATAACAACACAGGCTGTTACAGACGCTGTAAACGAGGCTGTAGAAATATTCAACACTTTAAACGGAGGTGGGAGCAATGGCTAAAACGCTAAAACAAGAGTTTACCAAAGGAATTATTAAAGAGAACCCTGTTTTTGTTCTGCTTTTGGGTACATGTCCAGCCCTTGCTGTTACAACTAGTGCGGTTAATGCAATAGGCATGGGAATTGCCGCAACCTTTGTTCTTTTATGCTCTAACGTAGTTATATCTATGCTTAGAAATTTTATACCAGATAAAGTTAGAATTCCTGCCTTTATTACAATTATTGCAGGCTTTGTTACCGTGGTGCAAATGCTTATTCAAGCACTTAGCCCCGAGCTTGACAAAAGCCTTGGTGTTTTCTTACCACTTATAGTAGTTAACTGCGTAATTTTAGGCAGAGCCGAGATGTTTGCAAGCAAAAACAAAGTTTTGGCATCTGCTATAGACGGTTTAGGAATGGGCGTAGGCTTTACAGCTGCTTTGCTTGCAATGGGAATAATTCGCGAATTGTTCGGTGCTGGCACAGTATTTGGCTTGCCTATTTTATCTGGCTTTATGGAGCCTATAATCATATTTTTACTTCCACCGGGTGGATTTTTCGTATACGGTATGCTAATTGCAATAGCCGGCAAGCTATCTAAAGAGGGACACGCACCAGAGAGCATGGGCTGTGCCTCTTGCCCAATGGCTAAAAGCTGTATTAAACTAAGCGAATGCGCAGAGAGGAGACCTCATAATGACTGATACAATAAGAGTCTTGGTGGGCGTATTCCTAGCCGCCATTTTAACAGAGAACTATGTTTTAAATAAATTCCTTGGAATTTGCCCGTTTTTGGGTGTATCTAAAAAACTTAACACAGCCTTTGGTATGAGCTGTGCAGTTACCGTGGTTATGATGATTGCAACGGCTGTTACATGGCCAATTTACACTTACATTTTAGTCGAGAACGGCCTTGAGTACCTACAAACAATAGTGTTTATATTAGTTATTGCATCTTTGGTGCAACTTTTAGAGATTGTTTTAAGAAAGTACATGCCACCGCTTTACAACTCATTAGGTGTTTACCTACCTTTAATTACAACAAACTGCGCTGTTTTAGGCGTTACTATGTTAGTTCTTGAAAAAGGCGCTGCAGACGCAAGCTTTGGCTATATGCACTCTATTGTAAACTCTTTTGGTGCAGGTGTTGGCTTTATGGTTGCAATGATACTTTTTGCAGGCGTAAGAGAGCGTTTAGAGCTTTGCGACGTGCCGAAGTTTATGAAGGGCATGCCTATTACATTAGTTGCCGCCTCACTGGTTGCTGTTTCCTTTTTAGGATTTACAGGACTTGTTGACCAGCTTTTAGCTTAAGGGGGGCATATTAATATGATAACAGCAGTAATTATTGTGGCAAGCATTGGAATAATTGCAGGTATTGGCTTAGCCGTTGCCTCTATTGTAATGGCTGTGCCAAAAGACGAAAAAGCAGAAGAGCTTTTAAAAGTGCTACCCGGTGCAAACTGTGGCGCATGTGGCTTCTCTGGTTGCGAGGGCTACGCAAACGCTTTATCTAAAGGAGAGACCACTTTGGGGCTATGCTCTCCGGGTGGGCCAGACTGCGTTGAAGAGTGTGGCAAAATTTTAGGGCAAACAGCTACTTTAGAGGCTAAAACAGCACTTGTACACTGCATGGGTAGCTATGAATTTACAGAAGATAAAATGAACTACGACGGCATAGAGAACTGCATGGCAGCTTCGCTTTTAGCAGGCGGTGTTTCTAGCTGTAGGTTTGGCTGTATGGGTATGGGAGACTGCGTAAAAGCTTGTACTTACGGCGCTGTAAGAATAAGAAACGGCGTTGCAGTTATAGACCCTAACAAATGTAAGGGTTGCTCGCTTTGCATAGCAGCATGTCCAAAAAATTTAATAAGCTTTGTTCCTTTAAAAACTCAGGCACTTGTTAGGTGTGCAAACTGCGACAAAGGTGCAGGTGTTACTAAAATTTGTAAAATTGGCTGCATAGGCTGTATGAAATGCAAAAAAGTCTGCGAGGCTGGTGCCATTGAGGTTACAAGCTTTAAAGCTACTATAGACCCTAATAAATGCACAGGCTGTGGCAAATGTGTAGAGAGTTGCCCTAGAAAGCTTATTACAATGCTAGAGGCGTAAAATAAAATGTTGACTGCGCTATAAAAATATGGTATTATTATGTTGTAATATATAGCTAAGGAGGCTTGATTCCAATGAAACGTATTCAAACAGTTGAAACTTTAAATCTTGTAGATAGTTCAAAAAAAGGCGGTTGTGGAGAGTGCCAAACTTCTTGCCAATCTGCATGCAAAACATCTTGCGGTGTTGCAAACCAAAAATGCGAGAACGATAAAAAATAAGATTTATAATCTATAAGTAAAAGGGTTGTGACTGAGATAATCGGTTACAACCCTATGTTTCGCTTTGTTATGAAAGGAAAATAAATGATTCATCAATATAAATTAAACGGATACAATATAGTGTTAGATATAGCAAGTGGTAGCCTGCATATTGTAGACGAAGTAGCATATGATATTATTGATTTGTACGGTAATAATTCTAACGAAGAGATAGTAGAGATAATATCAAAGAAATACGGAGAAGACGAAAAAGAAATTTTAGAATGCCTAAGCGATATTGAAGAGCTTAAAAAGCAAGGCAAACTTTTTACTGACGAAAGCTATGCACAAGAGGCAGTAGACTTTAAAAACAACAACCAAGTTGTTAAAGCTCTTTGCTTGCATGTTGCCCACACATGTAATTTATGTTGTTCTTACTGCTTTGCGGCTCAAGGCAAATATAAAGGCGAGCACGCATTAATGCACATAGATATTGCTAAAAAAGCTATAGACTTTTTAATAGAAAACTCTGGTACAAGGCGTAATTTAGAGGTAGACTTTTTTGGCGGTGAGCCATTAATGAATTGGGAGCTTGTAAAAGAAACTGTTAGATATGCAAGAGAAAAAGAGAAAGTAGCCAATAAAAACTTTAGATTTACCTTAACCACCAACGGTGTTCTTTTAACCGATGAAGTTATTGAGTTTTCAAACAAAGAGATGGACAATGTTGTGCTAAGCCTTGACGGAAGAAAAGAGGTTCACGACTATTTTAGGGTAGATATGGCAGGAAACGGCAGCTATGATAAAATACTTCCAAAATATAAAAAACTTGTTAATAGCCGAGAACAAAAAGGCTATTATATGAGGGGCACTTTTACACACAACAACCCTAACTTTACAAAAGATGTGCTTCATATGGCTGATTTGGGGTTTACAGAGCTCAGCATGGAGCCGGTGGTATGTCCACCTAACGACCCATACGCACTTAACGATGATGATGTAGAGATAGTAAAAAACGAATACGAGATATTGGCAAAAGAGATGCTAAAAAGACAAAAAGAAGGTAAAGGCTTTACTTTTTATCATTATATGCTAGACCTTGACCACGGGCCTTGTATTTATAAAAGGGTAACAGGTTGTGGCTCGGGCACAGAGTATTTTGCTGTTACCCCAAACGGAGACTTATATCCTTGCCACCAATTTGTAGGAGAACAAGAATTTATTATGGGTAATGTTTTTGAGGGTGTAAAAAATATTACAAAACAAGATGCTTTTAGAAGCAGTAATGTTTATGCAAAAAAAGAGTGCAAAGAATGTTGGGCAAGGCTTTATTGCTCTGGTGGGTGTGTGGCTAATGCATATAACAGCACAGGAGACATTAACGGTATATATAAGCAGGGTTGTGAGTTGTTTAAAAAGCGAATAGAGTGTGCGATTATGATGCAAATAGCACAAAAAATTAGCTGAAAATTTTACATATTCTATTTTTCGTTTATAACTTTACAATATTCAACTTATCTATTATAATATATTTAATAGTAGTTACTCTACTACTATTACCAAGATTAAAATTAATGAAAATAGATTAGGAGAGATATTATGTATTGTTTAGGTATTGATATTGGAGGTACCAATATAGCTATTGGTGTAGTTGACGAGGAGACAATGACCATTATAGCGAAACATAGCAACGATACACCAGTACCTTGTACACAAGAGGTTTTTTGTGATACAGTAGCTAAAACAGCAAAAGAGGCTGTAGAAAAATCAGGTATAACTTTTGATGATATTAAACAAATAGGAATTGGATGCCCTGGCACAGCAAATAAAGACTTAGGTGTAATTGAGTTTGCAAACAACCTAGGTTACAGAGATTTTGAGATTGTTAAAATGATGGCAGAGAGACTTCCTAACATTCCTATTAAACTTGAGAACGACGCTAATGCTGCTGCATATGGCGAGCATAAGGCTGGCTCTTTAAAAGATATTAAAAATGGAATAGCTGTAACACTTGGAACCGGTGTAGGCGGTGGAATTATTATTGATGGACAAGTTTACTCAAGCTTTAATTTCTCTGCAGGAGAGTTAGGCCACATTGTTATAGTTGCAGACGGCAGACCTTGTACTTGTGGAAGAAAAGGGTGCTGGGAGGCATATTCATCTGCTACTGGCTTAATCAATATGACTAAAGAGCATATGGCAAAATGCAAAGATAGCAAAATGTGGGATATAGTTGACGGAGACATTGAAAAAGTTAACGGTCGCACATCTTTTGACGCTATGAGAGCAGGCGACGAGTGTGGCAAAGCAGTTGTTGACGAGTATATCCATTACTTAGGTATTGGTATTGCTAATGTTATCAACGTATTCCAACCAGAGGTATTGTGCATAGGCGGAGGAATTAGTAATGAGAGAGAGACTTTGCTTGCTCCTTTAAGAGAGATTGCAGAGAAAGAAACATATGTTGCTTCAAAAAGAACAAGCTTGTGCAGAGCTACTCTTGGTAACGACGCAGGTATTATCGGCGTGGCATTAGCAGGATTATAATTTATTTAAAACTTAATAAGTAAAGGGAATGGTCAAGACTATTCCCTTTATTTGTTTAAGCAAATAATAGAAAAGTATAAGGAATTTATTATAAATTCAAGAGAGGAAGAAATAAAATGAGTATTGAAAAGGTGTTATTTGATAAATTGCCAAGTGGTGAAGAAGTTAGTAAGTATATAATGACAAACGCCAATGGAATGAGCGCACATATTCTAGATTATGGTTTAAGGGTACAGTCTTTATTTGTAATGAATAAAGAAGGAGGACTTACAGATGTAGTTATAGGCTATGATAGCATTGATGGATATTTAGACGCAGATTATCAAGGTTGTTTTGTTGGAAGGTATGCAAACAGGATAGCAGAAGGTAAGTTTAGTATTGATGGTGAGACTTACACATTAGAAAAAAACAATGGCAACAATAGTTTGCATGGGGGCCCTGGGGGGTATCATCAAGTTATATTTAAAGTAGAGAGCATTAATAACAGCGACGAGCCTAGCATTGTGTTTACACATACTAGCCCAGACGGCGAAGAGGGTTACCCGGGCAAGTTAGATATGAAAATAACTTATACGCTTACAAATCAAAACGAAATGAATTTTGAGTACGAGGCTACAACTGATAAAACCACTGCATTTAACCCTACAAATCATTCATACTTTAATTTAGAGGGAGACCATACTAAAACTGTTTTTAAAACAGAACTACAAATTAACGCCACTACTTGCACTGAGATAAACGACGAGTTAATACCAACTGGTAAAATACTTCCTGTAAAAGGCACAGGGCTTGATTTTACTATCTGTAAGCCTATAGGGCAAGATATTGCCTCAGATGAAGAGACAATAAGCAGTAACAACGGTTTCGACCACAATTTTTGTGTAGACTCAGAAGGGTATCGTCTTCACGCAAAGGCATTTTGTCCAAGTACAGGAATAAGTATGGAAGTTAACTCAGATATGCCTGGGGTACAGCTATACACTAATAATGAGGGTAATAAAAAGACAGGTAAAAAAGGAGTAATTATTAAAGACCACACTGCTTTTTGCCTAGAGACACAGTTTTATCCTGACTCAGTAAACAGACCTGAATTTCCGTTTAAATTTTTAAAAAGTGGTGATAAATTTTACTCTAAAACAAGTTATAAGTTTAGTGTATAATTTTGAAGCTTATGAAAGGTGGCAAAGCTTATAAAAAAAGAAAAATCTTGCGGTGCTATTGTTACAAAAATAATAGACAGCAAAACAAAAATACTTCTTATAAAGCATACAAACGGTGGACACTGGGCTTTTCCTAAGGGGCATGTAGAAAAAAATGAAACTGAAGAAGAAACCGCCCTAAGAGAAATTTTTGAAGAAACAGGCATTGTAGCTGAGCTTGACACAAACTTTAGAGAGGTGTGTTCTTACTCTCCTAAAAAGAATGTTATAAAAGACGTTGTTTACTTTGGTGCACATGTAATAGATGGAAAAGTTTCCGCTCAAAAAGGTGAAGTAGAAGAGATAAAGTGGCTTGGTAAGAAAAAGGCTTTAGAGCTTATAAGCTTTGAGGCAGATAAAAAAATATTAGTATCATACATAGATTATTTAAAGCAACGCAAAAACAAAAAGATTTAAATCTTGAACTATAAACATTATTAATAAAAAAGCTATAACAGATGAATAGTTCATCTGCTATAGCTTTTTTCATTGTGTTTATTTATTCCGTTTCTTCAACTTGTGTTAAGAATGTATCTAACGAAGTTAAGAATTTATCCTCAATACTTGATGCTCTAACAGTCGAGGTATACTCTCCATTAATATATGCAACGTATCTGTCTTCTCCTGCATCAAAATACTCTAAAACATCTGTTCCACCATTTTGGAAGTCATCGTAATAATTAAAAGTAAATGTTACAGTAGGTTCTTCTTCGTGTTCAAGCGGCTCGTAACTAAACGATGCTATGCTGATTATAGCCATATATAAACCAGTAATATTATCATATTCAATTTCTTTACCGTCTACAGTACCTGAATATTTGTATATTACTTGTGCATCTGTACTTGTGTCTTCATTAACAGCTCTGCTCATATCTACTTTTAGGTCTACATCGCTTGTTTTAATGTTGAAGTCGTCGCAATTCATAATTGCAGGTAAATATACTGTTGTGCTTCTTAGGTCCTCAACTGTAGCCTCAGCCCAAATTTCAACATCTGAAGCTTTAACTCTATAAATAATAGTAGTATTATTGTCTGCAATTAAGTAGCGGTCTGTTCCGTACTGCTCGCTTACAGATAAGGTATGCTCGTCACCATTCACGCTATATTCCATTGTTGCAAATGGCTCGTTTAATCCATAATCTTCAATGTCTTCTTCTGTAACATCAATTTTAACTACTTCGCCAGAAGTAAAACTTTCTAGTGCACCAGTTAAAGTATCCATTACAGTAATTCCAGCCTCGGTTGCAAGCGGAGTTGACATCATGTATTTATAAGTTGGAGCGTCATAATATAACTCAATTGGCTCATCAAACCCTGTACCTGATAGTTTCAAGTACTCTATTATAGAGTAGGTCTCTACAGTAGGCGTTGAAACATAACTATACGGCAACACAAGGTCAATGAAGTCTTCAAAAAACATATCATTTATATTTGCAATATGAACTACTCCGTCAACCTCAACATATCTTCCTATAGTGCCAGAGCTCGCTACTCCTACATTTAACTCAACAACATTTCCATCATCAAAGTTAACAGTCATAGTAGTAGCACTATCTTTGTCCAGTCCAAAATCTGCTAAATCTTCTATCTCATCTGCAGGGCCTATTTCTCTACTTGACCTTAAATAAACCAAGCCCCTTGTTGAAGAGTCTAACTCCTCGTAATTAATTGTGTAATTCTCATAACCTTCATAAGAGTAAAGCAATTCGTACACAGGTTCTGCTTCTTCCTCTTCGTCGTCGGTTTCTTCAAGTTCTAACTCTATTTCATTTTGTACTATTGTGTAATCTCCGTTAGGTCCTGAAATTTCTACAGATTCAATGTTTTCTTCTTCGTCATCTATTATATACACCGC
Organism: uncultured Eubacteriales bacterium; assembly: GCA_964369215.1. Taxonomy (GTDB): domain Bacteria; phylum Bacillota; class Clostridia; order Oscillospirales; family Acutalibacteraceae; genus SIG603. The sequence goes on along the minus strand of CAYJEZ010000016.1, from coordinate 10,284 downwards.
CTCTGCATACTCACTCGACTCTTCTTCTACAGGTTGCCTTGCAGGGTCAGTAAAATACAACACAACAATTCCACCAACTAAAGCAAGCAAAACTACAACAGTAATTAAAATATATTTTGCTGTTTTTTTCAAAACTAATAACCTTCTTTCCTACGGTTAGTAACTAATCTTATGGGCGACCCTTTGTGGTCGCCCATAAAGTTTATTATAAGTGTCTTCTTCTAAAGAAAATAACTAAACCAATTATTAATATTACAGCAGGAACGCCAATTGTGAATGTGTAAAGTCCAACATTAACCAATGTTCCGTATGAAGCTGAAATGTCTAAAATATTTGTCTCTGTCATTTGAACATAAATTCCTAAATGTTCATCAGTAGTTCCTGTTAAAAATCTAAGCAAGTCTACTACATAATCTCTATTTGAGAATGCATTAGTATCCATATAAGTAGGAACAAACTGCTCGCTACCACCAAAAACTATAACATTTGTATAAACAATTTGATTATCTACCGTATCCATAATTTGTGATAAAGCTGCTGTTGTTTGCACATTAAGTTCTGGGTCTTCCATTGAACTCTCGTCCATATACACAAAACCTTGGTCACTAGATTGAATTAGTGGGTAAGTTACTATATCATCATTAAAATTAAATGTAAACTCAATAGGCGATGAAGAAGTAGTTAATAGGTTTGGATAAGATATATCTGCAAGAATATCACTTACTGACTCAGATATAAATGCTATTGGGCTACCACTTAATGTCATACTAGCATTAGACTCTGCCGCAACTCCCTCAACAATATCAATACCCCATTCTGCTAAAAATTTGTCTAGGTTAGGCATCTCTATAAGTCTTGGGTCATAAGTTAGCATAACACTTCTATGCTCTTGCCTTACAGATAAAAACTCTTCTAATTTATCAATCTCTTCTGGTGAGTAGTCTGTTGTAGGTGCAGGTAACATAATTATGTCTGTATCTTCAGGCACATCTTCTGTTAAAATATTAAACTCATTTACATCAAAACCGCTGTCTTCTAATAGCGTATCAAAAGAGGCACGTGCATCTTCTACTAGCATCTCGCTGTGGCCTAAAGCAACAGATATTACAGGTACATCATCTAAGCTTACTAGATGAAGCGCATTTGCATATGCACCATCAATTTTGCTAAAATATCTGTAACTTTCTGAGCCGTCTGAAGCTTGTTGTATGCTAAACAAGTCTCCTACCTCAAGAACTTTATATCTTTTCTCACTTCGTACCAATACATCTCCTGTAGCTAAGCTATCAGATGTGTATTGAGCTACAAGCTCAGGCTCTAAGTCTGGGTCTACAAAGTCTACACTAATGTTTTGGTTTACCTCTTGTAGCTTATATGCTAAGTTTGCTACTTGGCTGTATTTTACTCCTGAAGATGCGTACAAAACATCGTTCATTACATCTTCTTCAGGTGAAATTATTAATATCTCTACGGGTATATCAATACCCTCTGCTAGTTCTATTGTCTCTTCACTTAAAGAGTTAAGTCCCTCTGCTGTCATATCTATATTCATTGAAGGAAATCTTTCTGCAAGAATAGATACAACAATGTTTATAACAATTATTACTGCTATAAATATAACGGTAAATACCGTAGATAAGCTACCGTGTTTAAACTTATTGGATTTAAACCCGGACGTTTTTTTGTTTTGCATGTTAATTACCATTCCTTTTCATCTTATTAATGGAAACTTTGTCCGAAATTAATTCCAACGACGGCTCTCTATTTTACGTGCTGTTAAGAAAATAAATATTGCGGTAACACTTAAAAAGAATACCATGTTTGGTATGTTAAATATTCCTTGTGAGAACACGTTATATCTAGCTGTAAATGAAATCCAAGCTACAAATTGAGCTATATATACATTAGATGTAGCATATGCTAGGTCTCCCATAAATAGTAATAACATTGCTACTACAAAGGTTCCTATTGCTGCTATAACTTGGCTTTCTGTAAGGCTTGAAATAAAAATTCCTATTGCTATCATAGCTGAACCGTATAGAAGTGTAGCGGCAAAATTACCTACTATCATGCCCCATGGTGGTTCTGAAAAGCTCTCCATTACTCCTGCAGGAATAACACCAAAAAGAGAAGCTATGCCAAAAACTGTAAAAGCCGCTAAAAATTTACCTAATACAATAGATGTAACACCTATTGGTGCAGTTAATAACGCTTGGTCTGTTTTGTTTTTCTTATCCTCTGATAAAGTTCTCATTGTAATAATAGGAATAACCATAAGGTTAAACATAAACACCGATGAGAAAACTACGCTAGGAATATAACTGGTTGAGCCGTATAGCATTACATTTAAATAGAAAAATCCGTAAAGACAGGCTAGAGCTGCTATACAAACATATCCTACAGGTGAGGAAAAATAAGACCTAAGTTCTCTGTTAAATATCGCTTTCATCGTCTTCATCTCCTTCATTTGTAGTTTCTACATCAATATTGTCGTCAAGGTTTTCATCTCCATCAATGATGTCTTCATCCTCTTCATCATCGTCGGCATACTCATCATCTGCTTCGTCTTCTTCGGCTTCACTACTAGCATCTGTAATATATTTTTGAGTATTATCGGTACTTGTAAGTTGTAAGAATACATCCTCAAGAGTAAGGTCAGTGTTTTTAAGAGAAAGCAAAGGCCAGCCGCGCCTTACAAGAAGTGTGAAGATATCGCGTCTAATGTCTTTATTATCTTTAGCCTCTATGCTAACTTCAAAAACTCCGGGCTCTTTTTCTCCAAAGCTTACAACGTCTTGAATATCACGCATATCGATTAAAGCTTTTAAAAGTTCTTTCTCTGGTGCTTCAATTCTAGCAATTAGTTTATGCTCGCTTGAAAGTTCACTTGCTAATTTGTCTGTTTTTCCGTCTGCAACCAGCTCTCCTCTGTTAACAATTAAAATTCTCTCACAAACTGCTTGTACCTCAGGTAAAATATGTGAGCTTAATATAACAGTATGGCTCTCACCTAATTTTTTAATTAAGTTTCTAATCTCAATTATTTGTTTTGGGTCAAGGCCAACCGTTGGCTCGTCAAGAATAAGCACAGGCGGGTTACCTATTAAAGCTTGGGCAATACCAACCCTTTGCTTATAACCTTTTGACAAGTTAGCAATAAGTCTGTCGTAAACATTGGTAATCTTTGTAATTGCACAAATTTCTGAAATATGGTCTTCTCTTGGTTGTTTTGCTTTTTTTAAGGCATACATAAAATACAAATACTCTCTTACAGTCATATCCATATAAAGAGGTGGTTGCTCTGGCAAGTAGCCAATTAAAGCCTTAACTCCGTTAGGGTCTTCAAGTGTGTTTTTACCTTTTACTGTAACAGTACCATTTGTAGCCGACAAATATCCTGTTATAATGTTCATAGTAGTAGATTTACCTGCACCGTTAGGTCCTAAAAAGCCTACTATCGAGCCCTCTTCTATAGTGAAGCTGACATCATTCAAGGCGATATTGTTTCCATAGCGCTTGGTAAGGTTTTTAACCTCAATCATGTTTTTTGCTCCGTTCCTCTGCCTTTTACAGACAAAATAGTTTTTTTAATTAATCAGTACTATAATCAAACCACTACAAAACCAAAACAAATATCTTCTCACAAAACCTACATATAATCAAACATTGGTTTGACTAACAGCTTTTTTTCAAGCATTCTTTGTAATTTTTTAATGGTTTAACTAAACCCTGCTAATTTTGAATTCACATTTGACAATTTTACCTTATTTTGTTCAAATATGCAAGTATAATTATAAAAATGTAATTTTTATAATAAAAAAATGTAACCTTTATAATCATAAAAAATGTAATTTTTATAATAAAAAAATGTAACCTTTATAATCATAAAAAATGAATTTTTAAAATGTTATATCATTACATTTTAATACTAGAAAGAAATAAATTTTATAGCATATATACACTATAAAATTTATTTCTTTAACATTTTATTTCTTTTATGTGATTATCTTGTGATGAAATTGTGTTTTGTGTTACGTTAATTGTGAAGAAACATTTGTTTTGCTTTTTGCTAAAATATCTTTCATCCATATTGCAAACCAAGTTAAAATGGCAAAGGCTCCTACAGTAATTGTATACGCTAAAAACATATATAACGCGCTTGGCATATCGTTCCAAAAAGGTCTTTCAATTAAATAGAAGTAATTTGACCCAGGTATTAAATTAGCGAGTACCGCAAGTGGAAAATAAATACTAAATCCTATAGTAGCATGCATAAAAGACTTCCAGTTAATGTACCAACCGAGTATCATAACCGCAAAAATAGGTATAAGCACTGTTATTAAATGGTTTATCATATATGACAGCCCACTTATGTGAGTAAAATTATAAACACTTAGCGGATAGAACAACGATATTAACGCATATACACTGAAGTAGCTTAAAACATTTAGCACAATTTTGTTCTCAGTAATTAAAAACACTATTGTAAGTACAGAAGCCACCCTGCAAAGCTGTAGCGGTAAGCCCTCTGACCAAAAATTAGGTGTGCATAAAGCGTACCAACCATATAGAAAAAATACTTGTTGAATAGCCAAGGCGATTAAAAATATCTTTTTAAATAACTTTTTATGTATTATTATAAAATCTTTGTTTTTAATAAAAAGGGTAACTGAAACAACACAAAATATTAAATATATGGTATGCGCTACACCGTAAGGTGTTACATACGCAGCGTCTGGCGACAAAAAATTCTCTAACATCTTTTAAATTCCATTCGTAAATAAATTTTAAAAGATTATACACCCTAAATACGACATTTTTTTTAAATATTTTTAAACAAACTCTCTTTTATGTGAATTTTACTGAGTTCAACATATAAAAAACTTCTACTTTTTAGTAAGATTGTTAGCCCATACACCAGACCTTAAAAGTGGTATACCAATAATTAGTTTTCCTATGTCTATAAACTGAATAATAAAGTATATCATCACTACAGACATATCAGTGTACCTTGCTAAAATAAAGGCAATAGGCACCGGTAGTACCCACACAAATACGCAGTCGAACAAAAAGGTTATCATAGTTTTTCCGCCTGCCCTTAGTGTAAAGTATATTACATGTGTAACCGCGTGCAAAGGTAGTGCAAACGCCGCCACTCTTAATAACTGCGCAGACAAGTCTCTTACTTGTGGCTCTGTGTTGTATAAAAGCGGAATAAGACCGGCACATGCAAAAAGCACTGCACCTATAACCGTGTTTAAAGCAAGAGTGAAAAACAGTAATTTATTGTCTACATCTTTAGCTTTTTCTATCTCACCTGCACCTAGACATTGCCCTACAACTATGCTTACTGCCGCACCCATTGCAAACATCATTACACAAAATAAATTCCATGCTGTAGACGTTATATTCACAGCCGCAACCACATCTAAACCTCTTACAGAGTAACTTTGGTTTATAACTGTCATACCTATTGACCAAAATATCTCATTAACCAATAAAGGCGAGCCTGTTATTGCTATATCTTTTAATAGTTTTTTGCTTATATATAAGCTTTTATATACCCCTATAATAAAGGTAAATTTATATGCGTTTCTATGGGTAAAAATAAATAAATACGCAAGCTCAACATACCTAGAAGTAACCGTTGCGATACCCGCACCTAAAACGCCTAATTCTGGCGCACCGAAGTTTCCGAAAATAAGTATGTAGTTCAGAATAAGGTTAACAAAAATAGATATAATCCCTGCAACCATTGGTGCTACCGTCTCGCCTGTTTCTCTTAATGTGCCCGAATAGGTTTGTGATATTGCAAACGGTATTAACCCAAAAAGAGAGACTAAAAGGTATTGCCCACCCAACTCTAAGGTCTCGGCCACTTGTGCAGGGTCGCTAACATCTGACGACAAGAAGTTTAGCATTAGATTTTCGCCATAAAAAATAAATAGCACTATGGCTAGTAAAGCAGCAACTATGCCAAAAATCATTTTAAACCTAAAAGTTTGCTTTAGTCCGTCAATATCGCCCGAGCCTACAAACTGTGCACCAAAAATAGATGCACCTGCTAGCCCTCCGAAAATAGTTAGGTAAAATACAAATATAAGCTGATTAACAATAGCAACCGCACTTATTGAAGCAGTACCTAAGCCGCCTACCATAATGTTGTCTAAAAGGCTGACGAAGTTTGTAATGCCTTGTTGTATAATTATAGGAATAACTAGCACAAAAATCTGTTTATAAAAAGCTTTGTCTCCTATATATTTTTGTTTAAAATTTGTCATATATTATTTAGGCAACTACTCGCCTATTAACTCCTCTATTTCATTTATTGCTTGTTCATATGTTTTAAATCTAACTGCGTTAAGTCCAAACCTTCTTGCGCTTTCTACATTGTCTAAATTGTCATCAATAAAAATAGCCTCAGACGGAACAATGCTGTATTTATCGCATATAAATCTATATATTTCTGGGTCTGGTTTTATTTTGTTTATTTGGTAAGAAATAACTGCACCATCAACATGGTCTGCAAAAGTAAACCTAGGTCTTGACAGCTCAAAAGAGTAGTCTCCGTAGTTTGAAAGTAAATAAACATTAAAACCTCTGCTTTTATACGCTTTTACCCAGTCTTCGCTGTAATGGTACGGAACTATATCGCTAAAAGTTCCTATTAGCGCATCTCTCATTTTATCTTTTAAATGAGGAATATCTTTGCTAAATAACTCAATCAACTCATCAAAGTTTAATACTCCTTTGTCTATCTCAACCCAAGTTTTTTCATCTAACACAGTCGCTTTAGCTATAAGCTCATACTCCTCTTCACTTAACCTTTTTTTATAACTCTCAGACCAACAAAAGTACGCTAAAACATTTCCAATATCAAAAATAATTGATTTTATCATACAAAACTACCTTTCATTAAAACAATTCTTGCCATAGTCTAACACTTATGGTAAAATACATTAGTAAATTAACTTGAAATCATTAGTTGACACCACTTGTCAATTAATTTCTAAGCTAAATAACTATAACACTAAAAACTAATAAAATCAAGCAAAAAAGGATTGAAAAAATATGGATTACTCAAAAATTTTAGCCCTAGAGTTTTCACTCGAGGCTTGGCAAATAGAAAAGCTAATAGAGCTTATAGACGAGGGCAACACTATACCATTTATAGCAAGGTATAGAAAAGAGGCTCACGGCTCTTTAGACGACCAAAAAATACGTGAAATTCACGACAGACTAATGTATTTAAGAAATCTTGATACAAGGCGTGAAGAGGTAAGGGCTTTAATAGGCGCACAAGAGAAGCTTACAGAGGAAATAGAAAAAGCGTTAGATAAAGCTAAAATACTTTCTGAAATTGAGGATATTTACAGGCCATTTAAGCCTAAGAGAAAAACTAGGGCATCGGTAGCTAAAGAGAAAGGCTTAGAGCCTTTAGCTCTTGAGATTTTAAAGCAAGAGAGAACTACTCCTAGCGAGCTTGCTGTAGCTTTTATAGATGAAGAAAAAGGCGTTAACACAGTTGAAGATGCCTTGGGCGGAGCTAACGATATTATAGCAGAGATTATGTCTGACGATGCAGATATAAGAAGAAAGCTTAGAATAGTTGCGTACTCTTGGGGTGTTTTAAGCTCTAAGGCGGCGAAAGACGAGGACTCTGTTTACAAAATGTACTACGAGTTTAGCCAACCAGTGGGTAAAATTGCAGGTCATAGAGTGCTTGCAATAGACAGGGGCGAGAAAGAGGGCTTTTTAAAAGTTAGTGTAGATATAGACACGGCTAAAGGCCAGTACGGGCTTATGAGTACCTATGTTAAGGGAAGTGGCGAGTGCTCTGAATTTGTAAAAGCTGCAGCTGTTGATTCTTACTCAAGGCTTATTTTTCCTACAATAGAAAGAGAAATAAGAAGCGAGCTTACAGAGAAAGCTGCCGAGAGTGCAATAAAAGTTTTTGGAATTAATTTAAGAAACCTACTTATGGCGGCACCTGTAAAAGGAAGAACAACAATAGGCCTAGACCCTGGCTACAGAACCGGCTGTAAAGTTGCAGTTGTAGACGAAACAGGAAAAGTGCTTGACACAAACGTTGTGTATTTAACCCACGGCGAAAGACGTGAGCAAGAGGCGAAAACCACAATAACAAGCCTTATTAATAAACACGAGGTTACTCTTATGGCAATAGGCAATGGTACAGCCACTAAAGAGACTGAAATTTTTGCTAACTCTTTAATAAAAGAGAAAAACCTAAATGTTGAGTACATGGTGGTAAGCGAGGCTGGTGCGTCTGTTTACTCTGCTTCAAAACTAGCTGCAGAAGAGTACCCAGAGTACGACCTTACTTTAAGAAGTGCAATTTCAATAGCGCACAGACTACAAGACCCACTTGCAGAGCTAGTTAAAATAGACCCTAAGGCTATAGGCGTAGGGCAATATCAACACGATATGCCACAAAAAAGGCTAGGCGAGACCTTAAGCGGAGTTGTTGAAGACTGCGTTAACACAGTAGGTGTAGACCTTAATACAGCATCGGTTTCTCTTTTACAAAACATTGCTGGCGTAAGCAGTGCGGTAGCTAAAAATATTATAGCCTACAGAAGCGAAAACGGCATGTTTAAAAGTCGATCAGAGCTTAAAAAAGTGGCTAAACTAGGCCCTAAGGCATTTGAGCAATGCGCAGGCTTTTTAAGGGTAAGCGAGAGTAAAGACGTGCTAGATAACACTGCTGTTCACCCAGAGTCATACGCTGGTGCTAAAAAAGTGCTTACAGAATGTGGGTATAACCTTAAAAAAATGCCAGAGAACGGCTTCTCTGAAATAGCACAAAAAGCAGAGGACATAGGAATAGAAAAGCTTGCTGAAATTTGCGAAATGGGCGTGCCTACACTAAACGACATTATTAAAGAGCTAAGCCGACCAGGCAGAGACCCACGTGACGAGATAGAGAGAATATCTTTAAGAAGCGACATTATGGACATTAAAGATTTAAAAGTTGGCGCAGAGCTTATGGGCACAGTTAGAAATGTTATAGACTTCGGAGCTTTTGTAGACATTGGAGTACACCAAGACGGCCTAGTGCACATAACACAAATTAGCAATAGGTTTATTAAACACCCATCAGACGTGCTAAAGGTAGGCGACATAGTAAAAGTTTGGGTTATGGCTGTAGACGTGGCTAAAAATAGAATTAGCCTGACTATGAAAGAGCCTAAAAAGCAAGACTAAAGAGTTAATATTATATACGAAAGTGAGTATCTATAGTCAAAAAACACAAAAATCAATACAGCTTGCAGATAGAAAATCTTGTATCGTTTTGAGGTGTAATGACTATGCTTAAAATTATGACACACAAAAACAAATACGTTTTAGCCTTAGGTATGTTCGACGGACTTCACAAAGGGCATTTAAAAGTACTTGAAACAGCGCTCGAAATGGCTAATAAGTTAGGTGCAAAGAGTGGTGTTTTAACGTTTGACGAGAACCCAGCAAAGGTGCTAGGAGCAGATGTTAAAACTTTGCTTACAAACGAGAATAAAGACAAAATAATTAAAACATTAGGCTATGGAAAGCTTTTTAAAATTAACTTTTTAAAAGTAAAAGATTTAACGCCTAAAGAGTTTGTTAAGTCTGTGCTTATTAATGACTTAGGGGCTGTTCACCTTGTGTGTGGAGAGAACTTTAGGTTTGGAAAAAACGCACAGGGAAACACCACTGTTTTAGAAGAAATTTGTAAGCACTACGGCATAGGCTTAAGTGTTGTAACCCATGTTACAGATAACGACATAACTATAAGCTCTACAATTATTAGAAATGCACTAAAAAACGGAGATGTAGCCACAGCAAACTGCCTTTTAGGCAGAAACTTTGGATTTAATTTTAAAGTTGTAAAGGGCAATAAAATTGGAAGAACCTTAGGAACTCCTACAATAAACCAGCATTTTCCAAAAGATTTTATAGTGCCTAAATACGGGGTGTATGCCTCTTTGGTTTATGTAAACAATAAGGTTTACTGTGGGGTAACAAACATAGGCGTTAAGCCAAGCATAGGCAAGTACGACCCTTTATCAGAGACATGGATACAAGACTTTGATTTAGACATTTACGGTAAAGATATAAGGGTAGAGCTTGTAGACTTTATTAGAGAAGAGAAGAAGTTTGAAAACTTAGATATGCTAAAAGAAGAGATATATAGCAATGCTCAAACTGCAAAAAAGCTTTGTCAGAAATATCTTTAATTCTTAAAATATAGTCAGACAACTACAAATAAAGGGGCAGTTCGCTTTG